>JALYZN010000023.1 GCA_030948845.1 Candidatus Dormiibacterota bacterium | reverse complement strand
TGCCTGCGTCGCACAGCGAGCGCGCGCCTGACGGAGGCTCTGTTGGCGAAAGGGAAAGTCCCGGTACAGGCAAAGCTGGTCAGGCGGCGATTCGGTCGGGATGCCCGTCGCGCACCACAAGCAGGTCTCGGCACTGCGCTTGTCTCCGGCGTTGAGTGACGCGAGCTGAGCCTCGCGCCAACGCCATCTCAGTCGGCCAACGCTATGCGAACGGCCCGGGCCGTGAGGACTGCAGATCCCACCGCGCCCGTCGCTCGCCGGGAGCTCTCGCCGTGACTGCGCGGCTGACATGGCGTCGAGCACAGTGCCTTCCAGCTCAAGTCGTCGCACTCACTCAGACGGTCCGCCCCGCCAGCAACGCCGCCACCAGCTCCGAGATCTCCGCGACGAAAGCGCCGACGCCCGGATCGACAGTAGCGGCGGACCGGGCGAGTCGGGTAATCGCATCCGGCCAAGAAGACCCCCTTAACAAGTCGTAAGCTAGAACCGCGTTGAAGACGGCACTGCGCTACCGCCTGTTCCGCGCCGGAAAGATGCCCGCTGAGTTGCGTCAAGCGGCAGCGGGCTCGACCGTGCTCGCAGCCGAAGGGATCTCGGTGAAGGAGTCCGTCCGCGGACTGCGGCTCCCGGGCGCGCGAGTGAGCACCGGGAGCAGCCTGAGGGTCGGCTCGCTGGTTGTGGCCCCCGGCCGGCTGCTGGCGGCGATTGGCTCACGGAAGATCCTCGACACAGGCCATCAGGATGCGTTGGCTCCGCGCGCCACGCTCGCGTGCGCCGCCGACGGTCTGCGGCTCAAGCTGGACATCGCGGACATTGTCGACGGCGGTGCCGGATCGCTCGAAGTCCACTACCGCCTGGCGCTCGACGCGCCCGCGCTCGGCGCGCTGCCGCCGACGGGTACCGGGGTCTCACTGATCGATGCCGAGACCCTGCTGACCCCATGGCATCGTCGCCGCGAGGCCTGAGCACGACATCTAGTACTCAGCTCAGTCCGGAAAGCTCGGTTCAAGAGAAGGGAGTCTGGGTGACGCGCGAAATCCAGGCTCGATGCTGCTGTCGAGTCTGGAGGCGATCATGCCGAAGGTGGCGTTAAGGATCACATTCTCAATGGTGACATCAGCGCCGCAGATGGCACCGCTGGTCAGAACCAGTCCCCAAGACAATAGAGCTGTGGCGAATTCCCGAGAGACGGTGCTGATGCTCGGCGCCGTCGCCGGGGGGACAGGATTCGTCCTCCAGATCGTCCTGGACCATCTGCACCCCCACCACGAGCAGCCAAACAATTCGGTGGGGGCGTTCACCGAGTACGCGCACGCGCATGGGTGGGCAGCTGTCCACATCGGCCAGTTCCTCGGGGTGCTGATGCTCGCCTTCGCGATGCTGGTGCTCAGTCGCTCGCTGGCACGACAGCCCGGACTCGCTGGAGCAGTCGCGAGTGGCGGGGGGATCGCCGTCATCGTGCTGGTGAGCGTGTTCGCTGTGCAGATGCCCGTGGGCGGTGTGGCTCTGAAGCACGCCGTCAGTACGTGGGCTGGTGCTGCGGGACCCACGAAAACGTCCGCTCTCTAGGTCGCGGAGGCCGTCCGCTGGCTGGAGAAAGGGCTCAGTGCGTTCTTCCACCTCATGAACGCAACCGCTCTTCTGGCACTCGGGCTGTCCACCGTGACAGGACGCCGGTATCGGTCTTGGCCCGGCTGGGTGGCGATCACCGCAGGCGTCGGTTTTCTCGCCGGCGGCGCCTCGACCGCCACGACCGGCTTCTCGTCGCAGGCCGCAACGCTCCTGCGGCCATCGCTACTCCTCCTCGTCGTGTTCCTAGTCGGGACCTACATGTCGCTGTGGCGTGCCGAAAGCCGATCGCTGCGAAACGAGTCGTAGACACAACCCATCCCGCCAGCCACACCCGATCGCGCCCACAACGCCTTCAACTTCAACCCTTTGCCAGCTACTAAGGACGATTCCCATGCACAGAACGACACGCCAGCCAGCGGCGGGAACCGACGAGTTCCCGCGCAGCACCACCGGCCTGCTCCCTGCCCGCGACACTGAGGCCGTGCAGCTCGCGGACGGCGGCGAGCTGGACCTGCGAATCGCCCCCGTCGCAAAGGCCATCGAGTCTGAAGTGGTGCGGATGCTCGCCTACAACGGTTCGATCCCGGGTCCAACGCTGGTCGTCCGGCAGGGCTCGGAGATCGAGGTCAACGTCATCAACGAGGGCGACCTGGAGGCAACCGTCCACTGGCACGGTCTACGCCTGGAGAACCGCTACGACGGAACGCACCAGACGCAGGAGCCGATCCCCGTTGGCGGCAGTATGGTCGGGCGTCCGGGTGCAGTTGCACGACGCAGCCGCCCAGGCCGGCGTGCGACAGCGGTTCGCGCCGCATCAGCTGCGCCACGCGCACGCCGTTGAGATGTCGCGAGAGAGCGTGCCGTGGCTGCTCATCCAGCGTCACCTGGGGCATGCCGATCTCGAGATCACCTCTGGGTACCTGCGCGAGATCGACAACACCGAGACCGTCCACGCCGTCCACGAGCGTCCGGCGCCGATGAT
>JALYZN010000064.1 GCA_030948845.1 Candidatus Dormiibacterota bacterium | reverse complement strand
GCCCTGGCCAGGGCGCAGGCCGTGCTGGCTGCTGACGCGATCCGCGGCGCCGGTGGACCGGGCACCGAGCTGGTCATTGTGCGCACCGAGGGCGACCGCAACCACTCCACGCCGATCGAGCAGCTCGAGGGCCAGGGCTGGTTCACGGCGGCGATCGAGCGCGCCCTGGTCGAAGGCCATGCGGACGTCGCCGTGCACGCCGCCAAGGACCTGCCCACCGACCTCGGCGCCGGCCTCGAGGTTGCCGCCGTGCTGCCGCGCGCCGACCCCCGCGACGCTGTGGTCTGTCGCGAGGGCGGCGGCCTCGATTCGCTGCCGGACGGCGCCACGGTGGGGAGCAGCAGCGCCCGGCGCTCCGCTCTGCTCGGCGAGCTCAGGCCGGGGTTGCGCTGCGTTCCCATCCGCGGCAACGTGGACACGCGTCTGGACAAGCTGGAGGCCGGTCAGGTCGACGGGCTCCTTCTCGCCGCCGCCGGTCTCGACCGGCTCGGACTGTCGGGCCGGATCGGCGAGCGTCTCGATCCACGCAGCTTCGTCCCCGCCCCTGCGCAGGGCGCGATCGCGCTCGAGGTGGTCAGCGGCGCCCCCGCGGCGGCGGCCGTGATCCCCGCCGGCGACGCCGCCACCGACGTTGCGGTGCGCACTGAGCGCGATCTCCTGCGCGCGCTCGGTGGGGGCTGCCTCCTCCCGCTGGGCGCGTGGGCCCGCTTCGAGGACGGCGCCCTCGTGCTCAGCGCAGCCCTCGGCGTCGACGGCAGAGTGCGCCGCGCTGAGTTGGGCGGTGACCCGGACAGCCGGGGCCAGCTGGTGGCTCGGGTGGCCGCGGCGCTGCGATGAGCCGCAACCGGCCCCTGCGGGGACGTTGCGTGGTCGTCACCCGGGGGGCCGACAAGACCGATCTGCTGCCCGGACTCCTCGAGGACGCCGGGGCGGCGGTGGTGCGGGTCCCGCTGATCACGGCCGAGGCCATCGTCGGCGAGGGCGAGATTCGCGCCGGGGTCGCCCGCCTCCGGGCCTCAGCAGGCCCGGCCCAGCCTTGGCTGGTGGTGACCAGCGAGATCGCTGTCCGGCTCGTGGGCGCGGCCGGCGCAGCAGCCGACCTGGCCGGGGTCGCCATCGCGGCGGTGGGGCCGGCCACGGCGGCGGCGCTTCGCACCCACGGGCTCGATGCCGCCCTGGTGGCCTCCGGCCAGGAGGGTGAATCCCTGGGGACCGATCTGGCGCAACTCGCCGGCGCGGGCACGGCCGTGCTGGTGATCGCTGCCGCCGGCGGTCGCAACGTGGTCGCCCCCTTGCTGGCGGCCGGCGGAGCCCGTGTCGAGGTGCTCGACGCCTACCGCACCGTCATGCCGGACGGGGCGCCCGACCAGTTGCGTGCTGCCTTCGCAGGCTCGCCGATCGACGCCATCACCTTCACCAGCGGAAGTACCGTGCGCCATGCAACACGCGCTCTTGCCGAGCTGCCGCGCTGCGTGGCGGCATGCATCGGACCGGTCACCGCTCACGCTGCCCAAGACGCAGGGTGGACATCGATCATCACCGCCAGTGAGCACACCGCCGCCGGCCTGGTGGCGGTGCTGGCCGAGCACCTCGACGCCGCACACCCGCTACCCTGACCGCGCATGGCCTTTCCCTCGGACCGGACACGCCGTCTCCGCCGCACCGCGGGGTTGCGTACCCTGGCGCGAGAGAGCTCACTGATGCCGGGCGACCTCGTCCAGCCGGCCTTCGTGCGCGAGGGCATCACCGCGCCGGTGCCGATCGCATCCATGGTTCACCAGCAGCAGGAGACGGTCGAGTCGCTCACCGACGCGGTTGACGACGTCATCGCCTCAGGCTGTGCCGCGGTCATCCTCTTCGGCCTGCCCGAGGAGAAGGATCCCGGCGGGTCGCAGGCCTGGGACGAGGACGGGATCGTGCAGCGCGCGCTGCGCAGCCTGCGCCGCAACTGTGGCAACGAGTGCGTGCTCATCGCCGACTGCTGCCTGGACGAGTACACCGATCACGGTCACTGCGGCGTGCTCCGCGAGGACGGCAGCGTCGACAACGACGCCACCATCGAGGTGTACGGGCGCATCGCGGTCTCGCAGGCGGCGGCGGGTGCCGACATCATTGCGCCGAGCGGGATGATGGACGGGCAGGTGGCCGCGATCCGCCGCGCGCTCGACGAGGGGGGGTTCCAGGACACAGCGATCCTCGCCTACAGCGCCAAGTACGCGTCGGTGATGTACGGGCCCTTCCGCGACGCTGCCGACTGCGCACCGCAATTCGGCGACCGGCGCTCATACCAGATGGACGTCGCCAACCAGCGCGAGGGTGTGCGCCGCGCCCGCCTTGATGTCGCCGAGGGCGCCGACATGGTCATGGTCAAGCCAGCGCTCACCGCGCTCGACGTGGTGGCCCGGGTTCGCGACGCCGTCGACGTGCCCGTCGGCGCCTTCTGCGTCAGCGGTGAGTACGCGATGCTGCACGCTGCCGCCGCACAGAACGCGTTTGAGGAGCGTGCCGCGGTCCTCGAGGCGCTGACGGCGATCCGGCGCGCCGGCGCCGACCTCGTCATCACCTACGACGCGCGCCGCGCGGCGCGCTGGTTGCTGGAGGATCTCACCAGTGTCTGACCGAAACCCGAACCCGCAGTCCCAGGGGCTGCCTTTCGCGCTTGCTGCCGGAGCCCTGCTGCTAGGCGCTCTGGTGGCGGCCACCGTCTTCATCAGCAGAGCCAACGGCGCCCCGGTGGCGTCGGCGCCCAGCAGTGTCGGGTCGACGGTGTCGCCGGCACCGACACCGTCGGTGGCTCCCACCCCGACGCCGTCGCCTACCGCGCGGCCCATCCCCTACGCGGACTGCACGACCGCGACCTTCGGTACACCCCTGCCACCCAGCGCAGCGCCCGCCAACGTGCACGTCTATAGCGCCGCGCCCCCAACGCAGATCGACGCCAGCAAGCTCTACAGGGCCACCATCACGACGGCCAAGGGCACCATCGTCCTGTGCCTGCAGCCGAATCTTGCGCCGGCCACGGTCAATAACTTCGTGGTGCTGGCGCGCAACCACTTCTACGACGGGCTCAAGTTCCATCGGGTGGTGGCCAGCTTCGTCGTCCAGGGAGGTGACCCGCAGGGCACCGGCAACGGCGGTCCCGGCTACCAGTTCGCCGACGAGCCGGTTCGCGAGCAGTACGTGGTCGGCGCCGTGGCAATGGCCAACAGTGGCAAGAACACCAACGGTTCGCAGTTCTTCATCTGCATCGCCGACGACACTGCCAGCCTGCAGCCTCTCTACAACCTCTTCGGCAAGGTCTCCTCCGGGCTCGACGTCGCCCAGAAGATCGCCCAAGGTGACGTCATGCAGACGGTGACCGTCGCGCAGCAGCAGTGAGCGCCATGGCGCGTCACCCATCCTCGTCAGAGTGGCGCGCGCGGGCAGAGAGGGTTCTGCCCGGCGGGGTGAACAGCCCGGTGCGCGCCTTCGCGGCTGTCGGTGGCGACCCCCCGATCATCGCCAGCGGGCGGGGCGCGCGCGTCGTCGACGAGGACGGCGTCGAGTACTCGGACTTCATCCTGGCGTACGGGCCGCACATCCTCGGCCACGGGCACCCCGCGGTGATGGGAGCGCTCCACCGTCAGCTCAGCCGCGGCACCGCGTACGGCGCCACCAGCGCGCTCGAGGTGGAGCTGGCCGAGCGCGTCGTCGCTGCCGTGCCCGGCGTCGAGATGGTGCGCTTCGTCAACTCGGGCACCGAGGCCACCATGTCGGCGCTGCGCCTCGCCCGCGCCATCACCGGCCGCGACCGCGTCGTAAAGTGCGCCGGGGCCTACCACGGCCACGCGGATGTGTTCCTCGCCGCCGCCGGCTCGGGGGTGGCGACGCTGGGCATCCCCGGCTCGCCTGGGGTGCCTCTCGCGGCGGTGGCGGACACCATCGTGGTCCCGTACAACGACGTCGCCGCGGTGGCGGCCGTCCTCGACCGCGAGGGAGAGAGCGTGGCCGCGGTGATCGTGGAGCCCATCGCCGGGAACATGGGCTGCGTGCTGCCGCACCCCGGCTATCTCCAGGCGCTGCGGCAGCTCACCGCCCGTTTCAGCGTCCTGCTCATCTTCGACGAGGTGATGACCGGCTTCCGGGTGGCCGGCGGCGGGGCCCAGCAGCTGGCTGGCGTCAGCCCCGACCTGACCTGCCTCGGCAAGGTGATCGGCGGCGGCCTGCCCATCGGCGCCTTCGGTGGTTCCCGGTCGATGATGGAGCGCCTCGCTCCCGCCGGGGACGTGTACCAGGCGGGCACGCTCTCTGGGAACCCCCTGGCGATGGCGGCGGGATGCGCGGTGCTCGACGAGCTGGCGTCGGGCGCCGCCTACGCGCGCCTCGAGGAGCTCGGCTCCGCACTGGCCGCGGGGTTGATCGAGATGGCGAGCTCCGCCGGCGTCCCCTGCACGGTCAACCGGGCGGGCAGCATGGTCACCGCGTTCATCGGGGTCGACGCCGTCGATGACTACGCCCAGGCGAGCGCGGCCGACACCGCCGCGTTTGCTCGCGTGCACCGTTGCTGGCGTGAACACGCGGTGCTGTGGCCGCCCTCACAGTTCGAGGCGGCGTTCCTGTCGACTGCCCACACGAGCGCAGACCTGGAGCGGGTCATCGCCGGGTTCGGCGAGGGGTTGCGGCGCCGGGAGGCCGTGGCCGTCGGGGTGTGATCGCCGGATCTCAGCGTCAGCTCAGGGAGATCGGCGAAGCGATGCTACACTCGAACTGCCTCGCGCGAGGCCGCGGTCTGTGGACCGACCGAAGTCATGGAGGTTCGTCGCCATGCCAGGCCTGGGAGCCGGTCACTGGGGATACATCGCGATCATCCTGGTGATCGTTCTGATCATCTGGGGGCCCGGCAAGCTGCCCGACATCGGGTCCGGCCTCGGGCGGGGCATCCGTGAGTTCCGCAAGGCCACGTCGGAAACGCGCGACGAGTTCCACAAGGCGACACAGTCGGATGATCCTCACGCCGCAGGCGCAGCTGCTGCAGCGGCCGCCTCCGCGCCCGGTGCGGCCGTCCCGGTGACGCCGGACTCGCTCCCCGAGCCCCAGCCGGTCGGCGGCGGAACTGCTCCTGTGGCCCCGACCGAGCGCGCGTCCGGCGAAGGCGACCACACTACCCCCGTCTGACGGTGACCGCCTTCTCACGGAGGCGTTGAGAGGTGCAGGGAGTGGCCGGCGACGAGCGCCGCATGACCATCGTCGAGCACCTCGAGGAGCTCCGTCGCGTCCTGATCATCTCGTTCATCGCGTGGATCGTTGCCACCGTGGCCGCGTTCGTCTTCCACGGCGCCATCCTCGACTTCCTACTCCGCCCGCTGACCGCGGTCCTGGGCAAGACCAACAACCACATCACCTCGCAGGCTGTCTTCACGAGCCCCACCGAAGGGCTGACCATCCCCATCAAGATCTCGATGATCATCGGGCTGATCGGTGCCATGCCCGTGGTGTTGTGGCAGGGCTGGACGTTCGTTTCTCCCGGGCTGCGACCGGTGGAGCGGAAGTTCGTCGGTCCCTTCATCGGCTCCGCGCTGCTTCTCTTCGCCGGCGGCGCCGCATTCGCCTACTTCGTGATGCCGATCGGCCTCAACTTCCTGGCCACCTTTCTGGGCGGGAGCGCGGTGTACCTGCCCGACATCAACTCGTACCTCTCCTTCCTGGTAGTCCTGATCCTTGCCTTCGGCGTGACCTTCGAGCTCCCCATCGTGATCATCCTGCTCGGCCTGCTTGGGGTCGTGTCGTCGCGGCGGTTGCGCAAGCAGCGCAAGGCCATCTGGATCGGGATCATCATGAGTGCACTGCTGGTCACGCCAGGTGCCGACCCGTACACGCCGACAGCGCTGTTCATCCCCTTGATCATTTTCTTCGAGGCGAGCGTTCTCATCCTCGACAAGGTCTTCAAGCGCTGAAGGCGAGGGGGGAACGGCGTTCCGAGCCGGGCCCGGCGGCATCGGCCCTACACTGCGTCGCCATGCGTCCTGACGGCCGCGCATCGGATCAGCTGCGCCCCACCACCATCGAGCTTGGTCCACTTCCCTACGCCGAAGGAAGCGCTCTGATCACCGCCGGCGACACGCGCGTGCTCTGCGCGGCCAGCGTCGAGGAGCGCGTTCCGCAGTTCCGCAAGGGGAGCGGACGCGGCTGGGTCACCGCCGAGTACGCGATGTTGCCGCGCAGCACTATGACGCGCAGTGAGCGTGACGGTCGCAAGGGCCGCGTCGACGGCCGCGTGCAGGAGATCCAGCGACTCATCGGGCGCAGCCTGCGCGCCGCCGTCGACTTCGCACGGCTCGGTGAGCGCAGCGTCTTCATCGACTGCGACGTGCTCGTCGCCGACGGCGGCACGCGCACCGCGTCGATCACCGGCGGTTATGTCGCGCTGGCTCTCGCCATCGGCAAGCTGCGCGCCGCCGGGCTCATCGCCGAGGACCCGCTGCGCTGGCAGGTGGCGGCGGTGAGCGCCGGGATCGTCGCAGGCGAACCTCGCCTGGACCTCAACTACCTCGAGGACTCGGCGGCGGACACAGACATGAACTGCGTCGGCAGCGGCGACGGCCGCTTCATCGAGCTGCAGGGCAGCGCCGAGCTGGAACCGTTCTCACGTGCCGAGATGGACAGCCTGCTCCAGCTGGCTTCGACCGGGATCAATCGATTGTTCGAGGTGCAGTCAGAGGCCCTCGCCGGCGCGTGACCGACCCTGCCCCGCCTCTGGTGATGGCGACCAACAATGCCGGCAAGCTCCGCGAGTTCCGTCGTCTGCTGGCCGGACATCCGTGGCGGGTGGTCAGCCTCGCCGAAGCCGGCTGGTCCGGTGAGCTGATCGAGCCCGGCGAGACCTACGCGGAGAACGCGCTTGCCAAGGCGGCGGCGGTGTCGGCCGGGCTGGACCTGCCCGCGCTCGCCGACGACAGCGGCATCGAGGTCGATGCCCTGCGCGGCTGGCCCGGGCCGTCGTCCGCACGGTGGATGGGCCACGACGCGACCGACAAGGCGCGCCTCGCCGGCCTGATCGCCGAGGTGGACAGGCGCAGCCCCGCCGATCGGCGGGTCCGCTACGTGTGCGTGGTGGCGCTGGTGCGACCTCTCGCCGAGGCCGTCCTCGCTCGCGGCGAGTGCCTGGGTACCCTGGTCGCGCCACGCGGCAGTCGAGGGTTCGGGTACGACCCGGCCTTCCTCAGCGGTGACCTCGGGATCACGTTCGGCGAGGCCGACGACGCCGCCAAGGACGCGGTCTCGCACCGGGCGCGAGCCCTCCAGCGGCTGGCCGAGAGCGGGGTGCTCGATCCTGCGTCGTCTGAGCGCGCCTGACCGCTGCCGCTGAGCAGCAGTGGCTCACAATGCCACCTCGTGTCACGCCACCGCCAGGCCTCCTCGCCGCGCCCACTGCGCCTCCTTCTCGCCGCCGCCGCCCTGGTGCTCGCCGGCGTGATCGCATTCCTGGTCACCGTGAACCGAACCGCCGTGCCCGGCACTGCTCCCTCGCCGTCGCGCCCGCCCGTGGTGAGGGTGGTGGCGCCGTCCCCGACGCTGTCCCTCGACGACATCGCCCGTGCCCACCTCGGTCGCACGGTCACCATCGAGGCTCTCGGCACCAACGACGAGGGCCTGGGCACGGGCTGGCTGTTCGACGCCAAGGGTGACTTCGTCACCAACGCCCACGTTGTCCAGGGACAGCTGAGCGTCCGCATCCGCTCCCGCGACGGCAGCTCGCACGTCGGCGCGGTGATGGGCATCGACCCCGACCTCGACATCGCCGTGATCCGCAGCCGCGACGGCTTCGCCGGCATGCCGCTGGCGGCCTTTAGCGGCAGCCTCAAGGACTTCCCCATCTCGGTGGTGGCGCTCGCTAGCGGCCACGCCACCGGGCACAGCGACATCACCGACGAGCGGGTGACCCGTATCGAGAGCAGCGTTCCGGTCACAGGCGACACAACCACGGGCCAGACGCCGACCACCACCGAGTACCACGACATGCTGGTGCTCGACGGCCTGCCCATCTACCCCGGCAACAGCGGCGGCCCGGTGCTCGACGCACAGGGCCGCGTGGTCGGCATCGTGACCCTGGCGAGCAAGTCGCTGCCCGAGGGTTACGCCATCCAGATGAACCGTGTTCTTACCGAGCTGACCACGTTCGCGGCGCGGTGAACTCCCCCGCAGCGCTTCGACCGGGCCAACTTCGGGTACGGTCATGGGGCTGTGAACGACTACGACATCGCCATCATCGGCGCCGGACCGGCCGGCCTCACCGCGGCGCTCTACGCCGGCCGCAGCAAGATCCGCGCCGTGGTCATCGAGTCGAAGGCCCCCGGCGGGCAACTCCTCAACACCGAGCTGATCGAGGACTACCCCGGCTTCAAGAGCATCCTCGGCGGGGACCTGGCGGCGGTGATGCTCGCCCAGGCTGAGCACTTCGGCGCCGAGATGGTGTACTCCCCGGTCAACCGCATCCGCGTCGAGGACGACGGCATGAAGGTGGTCGAGACCGACGCCGGCGAGTACCGCGCGCCGGCGGTCATCGTGACTGCCGGCGGCAACCCCCGCAAGCTCGACGTGCCCGGTGAGGAGGAGTACGCCGGTCGCGGCGTCTCGTACTGCGCGGTCTGTGACGGCGCCTTCTTCGAGGGCCTCCAGCTGGCCGTCGTCGGCGGCGGCGACGCCGCTGTCGAGGAGGCGATGTTCCTCACCCGATACGCCTCGAAGGTCACCCTGATCCACCGCCGCGAGCACTTCCGCGCCCAGCCGATCCTCATCGAAGAGGCCCGTACCCACCCCAAGATCGAGATCCTGGTCAACAAGGTGGTCGAGTGCATCGAGGGCGACGGCAAGGTGAGCCACGTTCAGCTCCGCGACACGGTTGACGGGCAGACCTCGCGGCTCGACGTTGGAGGTGTGTTCATCTTCGTGGGCTTCATCCCCAACACCGGGCTCATCGACCACCACGTCGACCACGACGCCGGCGGCTACTACCGGACAGATCCGATGACCATGATGACCAACGTGCCGGGCATCTTCGCCGCCGGCGACGTGCGTGCCCAGCTCACTCGTCAGATCACCACCGCCGTGGGCGACGCCACCACCGCCACGATCGCGGCCAGCAAGTGGGTCGAGGAGCGCGCCCGCGGCAGCGAGGGCAGCGCGCTGCAGGTGCTCGAGGCCGCCTCGGCGGACGGCGGCTGGGTGGCGTGAGCATCGTCACCCGCCACGGTGACGGAGGCGAGACGAGCCTCCTCTACGGCGGACGCGTCGCCAAGGACGACCTCCACACCGAGGCGTACGGTGCCCTTGACGAGGCGATCAGCGCGCTGGGGCTGGCACGCGCTCTTTGCTCCGACGCCGCCAGGACGCAGCGGATCCTCGACCTCCAGCGCGAGCTCTTCACGGCCGGCGCCGAGCTGGCCACCGCCGCCGCGGACCGGGCCAAGCTCGAGAAGCACTTCGCCACGGTGACCCCCGCCATGGTCGCTGCTCTCGACACCGAGATAGCCGGGCTCGAGGCCCGGGTGCCGCTGCCCAAGGGCTTCGTGATTCCCGGCGGTGACCCGGTGGCTGCGGCTCTCGACGTGGGCCGGTCCATCGTGCGCCGCGCCGAGCGCCGCGCCGTCGCCCTGCACCGTGCCGGAGGGCTTGGCAATGCGGAGGTTCTGCGCTACCTGAACCGCTGCTCGGACCTCCTGTTCATGCTGGCCCGTGATGCGGAGGGCGACGGCCTCGTGGCCAAGTGAGCCCTCATCGCTGCGGTTCAGTGAGCGGGCGGAGGGTCTGATCCCGGCTCATCCGCGGAGGCCACACTCAACACCGGCGCGCGCCCGAGGCCCGCACCCGTCTGCGTCGGCGGCCAGGCGGCTGGGGGTAGCTGGATCTGGACCCGGAAGCCGTCGGGGTCACGCAGCACCCGCACCGGCGTGGCGCGGTGCGGGTGCCGGCTGACCGGCTCGCTCAGTGTCAGGCTCCAGGCGCCCTCGCCGTCGACGGCCAGCGCCTCGGCGGCGACCCAGCCGCGGGCGTCCACCGCCATCTCAGCGAGCGTCCCGGTCATCAGGCGGAGCGGCATCCGGGCGGATGCCGCATGACCGGCCTCGTCGCCCTGGCGTTCGCCGACCCACAGCTTGGCCACCCGCAATCCCTCGCTCTCGGCGATCTCGGAGATCGGCCAGCGCGCTGCCGGCTGCGGCGGCATGAACACGTGGTGGCCGTCGCCTCGGCGCTCCACCCGGATGACGTGCTGTGCGGTGGGGAATGCGCTGCCCGCCGTCCCCGGGCGGAGCGCCGCCGCCCGATCGGGGCCTACCAGAACGGCGTCGGGAGGTACCCAGGCGGCATCGCCCACCGCCAGTTCGGCGAGGGTCGTGGCGGCCGCCGCCGCGTCGCGGCGCGAGGACGTCCGCATCCGCACCGCGGCGGACAGCGGCGTTCGTGGTGCCTGCGCTCCGCGCCTGGGGCCGGTCTTGAGCGCCGCGTAGCTGTCGGTCAGCCGTCGGAAGGTGGCCAGCGCCTGCGCGTCCCCGGGGTTGCGGTCGGGGTGGTGGATCTTGGCCAGCCGGCGATACGCGTCCCGAATCTCGTCATCACCTGCGCCGGGGCGGAGGCCCAGCACGGCGAAGTCGCTGCGTGTGGGGGCACGGCTCACGCGGCCGAGTTTACGAAGGGAGAACTGCGGTTCCCCCCTCGAGGAGGCGACGACACTGGAGTGCGAGCCAGAAGCGGTGCGGCGCGGCGGGTGCCTCGAGGTCGACGCCCAGCTCGGCGAGGCGACGGATGCGGTAGACCACCGTGTGGCGATGCAGCCTAAGCGCGCCGGCGGCTTCATTGAGGCTCGGGGTGGCGAGCAGCGCTTCCAGGGTTTCGAGGAGCGGCCCGCTGCGCGACGGTGGAGTGGCCAGGACGGCCCCCAGCGTGTGGTCGACGAAGCGGCGCATCGATGCGGGATCGGTTGCCAGGGTTGCGAACACGCCCACGGCCGCGTCGTCCCACGCGTGCGCGGCCGGCTCGAGCCGCGCGCCCACATGCAGCGCCTGGCGCGCACGGCGGGCGGCCTCGGCGACGTCCTCCAGCGCGGCAGCCACTGGGCCGATGCCCCAGCGGACCGTCGCTGGCTGCACAACGGCGCGTTCGGCCTCATCCAGGATCCTGGCGGCGGTGGTGCGACCGGGGACCAGGGCGATCCACGTGCCCGGCTGATCGCCGACCGTGAGTACGCCGAGCGGGCGGAGGGCGGCCTCGAGAGCGCCCTCGGCCTCGTCGGTGGCGATCGAGCAGGCCAGTACGAGGTAGGGAGGCTGCAGGTCGAGATCGCTGGCTGCCGCCAGGCGGCGCAGTTCGGGGCTGACGTCGCCGGCAACGAGGCGCTGCAGGATGCGGTCGCGGTCGAGGTCGCGGCGGCGCATCAGCCGCTCGCGGGTCTCGAGGTACGCGGAGCCGACCGCGCCGCTGATCTCGTCGAGGTATTCGAGCACCTGTCCCGTCACGGCGATGACGGTTGCCCTCGGCAACATGTCCAGCCCCGCCGACTCACCGATCAGCTCCCGCCAGACCACCCGCGCAGCGAGCCGGTAGGCGGCCAGGAGCACCTCGAGTGGGACGCCCATCTCGGCCTGCTGCGCGCCCATCGACCCGAGGCGCTGGAGATCGGCGGTGCGCAGCCCGCGCCCGTCACGGAGCAGCCGGACGAGGGTGCGCAGCGCGTCGCGGCAGGCGATGGTCACGCTGCGTAGGTAGCCGATGCTGCGGAACTGCGCGGGTAGCGCCAGCTCGGAGGCGATGCGCCGGGTCATGCGACGCGCGATGACGTCGATGTCGGCGAGAAGCCGCAGCGTGATCTCAGGAGGCAGAGTGGCCGTCGGGGCCCATTCCCGAGGCCCTGGGATTGGCTCGACTGGCGCGTAGTTCGACATGGTGGCCATTATGGACGCGGTGGCCAAATCTTGCCCGTCAAATCCGCTCTGGCGGCCGATGGCTTGACCGCGCAGCGTGCCGGACACTGGGCACATGCTCTACGACGACCTTTTTGTTCGCTTGGAACGCGCCCGCTGGAACTTCACCGACGAGATCGATTTCAGCATCATTGATCACAGTCTGCTGACCGACCAGTGGGTCCATGACCTCCGCCAGATCTGTCTCACCGAGTTGAGCGCGCTCTACGCCACGGAGATGTTCCTGCGCGACTTCTACACGGACATCGACTTCTGCAGCTTCGTGTCGATCTGGTTCTACGAGGAGATGAAGCACCACATGGTGCTGCGCAAGTACCTCGAGGCTTGCGGGCAGACCTTCGACGAGGAGAAGGAGCTGCCCGAGCTGCGCCTCACCTTCGCTGAGGGGCCGGCGATCGAGACGCTGACCATGCACTTCTGCGGCGAGCAGCGTCTGGCCCACTGGTACCAGGCTTTCAGCAAGAGCGCGCCCGAGCCACTGCTGCGCAAGATCTTCAAGATCCTCGCGGCCGACGAGCTGCGCCACGCAGCCTGCTATGCCAAGTACCTGCGCAAAGCGATCGCCAACAAGCCCGACGAGCTGCCGGCCGTGCTGCGCATGACGTTGTGGATGCTGCGCAGCACCAACGACGCACCCAAGCACCCCACCACGGTCACCTCGCCGAGCGTCTGCGATCAGCTGGAGGACCCCGCGTACATCAGCCGCATGCTTGACTGGTACCTGCCCGGCCGCGACCACGAGGCGCCGGTGCAGCGCCGGATCCTCGCGTTGATGTCAGAGCTGGCCGGAACCAAGATGACCAGCACCAAGGACATGCTCCCGGTCATCCGCCGCCTGACCCCGGTAGCTGCTTAGGGGCGACGGGGAACTGGGTGTTCCCCACCAAGGCGAGGAGCGCGCGCCCTCTCTATACTCACGGGGCTATGTCCGAGCAGGCCCGCGTGCGCGCGACCGTGCGGGGAAGGGTGCAGATGGTGGGCTTCCGCGCGTTCGTGGCGCACCACGCCGGCGGCCTGTGCGGGACCGTCGCCAATCGGCCCGACGGCAGCGTGGAGTGCGTGCTCGAAGGCCCGCCGGAGGCGGTGGACCGCATCGTCGAGCTGCTCCACCGGGGACCGGCGCACGCGCAGGTCGACGCCGTCGACGTGCTCCGCGAGCCGTACCGCGGCGACCTGCCACCGTTCGCGGTGCGCGCGTGAACTTCCGCTGGGCCGAGCGCATGTCGCGGATCGGCACTGAGAGCGCCTTCGAAGTTCTCGCCCACGCCCGCGGGCTGGAGGCGCAGGGTCGCGACATCATTCACCTCGAGATCGGGGAGCCCGATTACGCGACACCGCAGAACATCATCGACGCCGCGGTACGGGCGCTCAACGACGGCGCCACGCATTACACGCCCGCCAGCGGCGTGATGGTGGCACGTGAGGCCACGGCGGCGTACGTGACCAAGGGCACCGGTGTCCCCACCTCGTGGGACAACATCGTGATCGTCCCCGGGAGCAAGAACATCCTGGCGTTCCTGCTCCTGGCGATCATCGAACCAGGTGACGAGGTGATCATTCCCGACCCCGGTTACCCGATCTACCGATCGCTGGTGAACTTCATCGGTGCCGCGCCCGTGTCCGCACCGATCCGCCAGGGGAACGACTTCCGCCTCGACGTCGACGAGCTGCGCAGCCTGGTGACCTCACGGACGCGCCTGCTCATCGTCAACACGCCGGCCAACCCGACCGGCGGGGTGCTCACCCGCAGCGACTGCGAGAGCATCGCGCAGTTTGCTATCGAGAACGACCTGGTCGTGCTGAGCGACGAGATCTACGGACGGCTCACCTACGACGGCGAGCACGTTTCGATGTACGGAATCGACGGCATGGCCGAGCGCACCGTGCTTCTCGACGGGGTGAGCAAGGCGTGGGCGATGTGCGGCTGGCGGCTGGGCTTCGGCGCCATGCCGGTCGAGCTGGCTCGGCGCATGGACACGCTGATGATCAACTCGTCGTCGTGTGCCGCCGCGTTCACTCAACTCGCCGCGATCGAGGCCTTCGAAGCCCCGGAGTCTGATGCCGCCGTCGATGCCATGGTGACCGAGTTCCGGCGTCGCCGCGATCTCCTCGTCGACGGGCTCAACCGAATCCCCGGCATCAGCTGCCGCCGGCCGGCCGGCGCGTTCTACGTGTTCCCCGACATCACGGCGACGGGGTACAACGACCGCGAGCTGCAGAAGGAGCTGCTCGACGAGGTGGGCGTGGCAACTCTGGCCGGGAGCACGTTCGGTCCCCATGGCGCGGGGCACATCCGTCTCAGCTACGCGAACTCCGTCGAGAACATCGAGCGAGCCGTCGAACGCATCGCCCTCCATCTCGGCGCTGGCGCGGTCTCGCCGGCATAGCGCCGGTTCGGCATCCGCGCGTACATCCATGAGCGCGCCTCAGGTTCGTCCCGACCTCGACACCGCGACGCGCCTGCTCCACGACCACGACGTCGTCCCCGTCTTCGTCGAGCTGCCGGTCGCCGGCGCGACGCCGGTGAGCCTGATGCGCCGCCTTGGCGTTGGCGGTCACTGCTTCCTGCTCGAGTCGGCGAGCACGCTGCGCGGCATCCACGGCCATTCATTCCTGGGCCACGACCCTGTCGAGGTGGCGCCCCAGGACACTGCGGACCCGCTCCGGCCGCTGGAACCGGTGCTCGTCGAGCGCGTCGCAGACGTGGAAGGGCTGGACGTCCCGTTCGTGGGTGGCTGGGTGGGCTACCTGGCCTACGAAGCGGCGGGCTGCTACGAGCGCCTGCCGTCGACAGCGCCGGCGTTCGATGCCGTGCCGATGAGCGTGTTCGCCCTCTATCGCACCGTGACGGTGTTCGATCACGAGCGCGAGACGGTGCTGCTCATCACCCAGCTGCGCCGCGACGGCGACGTTGCCGGTGCCTACGCGCAGGCGTGCGCCCGCCTGGCCGGTCTGCGCGAGCGCATCGAAGCCCGGGAGCCGACGGGGGCGGTCGATCACCCGGACGCCGTCGAGGTCGGCATCGATGTCGAGCCCAGAGATGTGACTCCCAGCCGGCGCGTTCTTCCTGACAAGGCCTCGACGTTCCCGCGCGCTGACTTCCTGGATGCGGTGCGGGTCGCCCTCGACCATGTCATCGCCGGCGACGTGTTCCAGGTGCAGGTCTCACGTCGCTTCGAGGTTCCGCTGCGCGCTCATCCATTCACGCTCTACACCGCGCTGCGGCTGTCGAGCCCCACGCCGTACCTGTTCTACGTGAGCAGCCCGGGGTGCATCCTTGTCGGCGCGTCCCCCGAGATGCTCGTGCGGGTTCGCGGCGAAACGGTCGACTACCGGCCCATCGCGGGCACACGCCGCCGCGGCTTCACCGCGGCCGAGGACGCCGCCATGGAGACCGAGCTGGATGGCAGCGAAAAGGAGCAGGCCGAGCACCTCATGCTCGTCGACCTCGGTCGCAACGATGTGGGTCGGGTGGCGGCCACGGGCACCGTTGAGGTCCGTGAGCTGGCCGCGATCGAGCGTTACTCGCGCGTGATGCACCTGGTCAGCGGCATCCGCGCACAGCTCGCGGGCGGCCGAACTGCCCTGGACGCGCTCCGTGCCTGCTTCCCGGCCGGCACCGTCAGCGGAGCTCCGAAGATCCGCGCGATGGAGGTCATCGCCGAGCTCGAGCCGCACGGTCGCGGACCGTACGCCGGAGCTGTGGGATACATTGGCAGCGGCGGTGTGCTCGATACGGCGATCGCTCTGCGCACCGTGGTGGTGGTGGACGGACAGGCCTACCTGCAGGCGGCGGCCGGGATCGTCGCCGACTCGACGCCCGACGAGGAGGCACGCGAGATCGACAACAAGCTGGCGGCCGCGCTGGACGCGATCACGCGTGTCAATCGAGCATGAGCGCGCACGCAAAGGGGCTGCGCGGGCGCGTCATCGTGGTGGACAACTACGACTCCTTCACATTCAACCTCGTCCAGTACCTCGCCGAGCTCGGTGCTGACGTGGTGGTGATTCGCAACGACGCGCTCAGCAGTGAGGACGTTGTCGCCGGCGAACCGGGGGCGATCGTGCTCTCCCCCGGTCCGGGGCGCCCGGAGGACGCCGGCATCTGCGTCGACCTGGTTCGCGATGCGGCGCGGATGTCCATCCCACTGCTCGGCGTCTGCCTCGGTCACCAGGCAATTGGGTTTGCGTTCGGTGGCTGCGTGGTCAACGCCGCGCGGATCATGCATGGAAAGCTGAGCGACATCGAGCACACCGGTGACGGTGTCTTCACCGGGCTGCCGAACCCCTTGCGTGCCACCCGCTACCACTCGCTGGTGGTCGAGCGTGCCAGCCTGCCGCAGTCGTTGCTGCTCACCGCGTGGACCGCCGACGGCACGGTGATGGGGGTGCAGCACCGCGATCACCCCGTGCACGGAGTGCAGTTCCACCCCGAGTCGATCGGCACCCCGAAGGGGCACGCCCTGCTCAGCAACCTCCTGGCCGGCGCCGAGGCGCCGCGCTCGCTGGCCTCCGCGCAGTGAGCGACCTGGGCGCGCTGGCGCCGATCATCGAACGCAAGCGACTCGAGGCGGCTGCGCTGCACTGTGGGCGCGCGACGATGTTGGCTCACGCCGCCAACCTCGAGCATGCGCCGGCCATCGAGCGCATCCTCGCCGGCGGGACCGTGATCGCCGAGCTGAAGCGCCGCTCCCCGAGCGGCGGGATGCTTTGCGCGGACCTCGATGTGGTCGCCACGGCCGCCGCCTATGAGGCCGCGGGCGCGGCGGCGGTGTCCGTGCTCACCGACGGTCCCGACTTCGGCGGCTCCCTGAGCGATCTCGTCGCCGTGCGCACGGCGGTGGAGGTCCCGGTGCTGCGCAAGGACTTCGTGGTGTCGCCCGTGCAGATCGCCGAGGCGCGCGTCGCCGGCGCCGACTGGGTGCTGCTGATTGCCGCGGTCTTCGACGACGCCGGCCTCGAGGACGCGGTCGACGCTGCGCGACGGTGCGGCGCAGGAGCACTTGTCGAGGTGCACACCGACTTGGATCTCGACCGCGCGGTCGGCGCCGGCGCGCAGTGCATTGGCATCAACAACCGCGATCTTCGCACCCTCACCACTGACCTCCGCACGTTCGCGCGCCTGCGGGCACGCGTGCCGTCGGGCGCCGTCACCGTCGCCGAGTCGGGCGTGCGAAAACCAGCGGACGTCGCCCGCCTGGTCGCCGAGGGCGCGGATGCCGTGCTGGTGGGGGAGGCCCTGATGCGCTCGGACACGCCGGGCGAGCTGCTCGCCGACATGGTCGCCGCCGCCGAGGGTGCCGCGGCCGGGCACCCGTCGTGATTGTCAAGGTGTGCGGCGTCCGCGCAGCGGAGATCGCCGAAGCAGCCATCGAGGCGGGGGCGGACTGGCTGGGCCTGGTGCTGGTGGCCGCCAGCCCGCGCCATGTCGACGACGCCGCCGCGCGCGCGGTCGTCGACGCGGTGCGCGGACGCGCCGACCTCGTCGGCGTGATGCTCGACGCCACGCCGGCGCAGTGCGACGAGGCGGCGGACCGCTACCGGCTCGCCGCCGTGCAGCTGCACGGCACGGTGCCACCGCCGACCATTCAGCGGACAGCGGTTCCCGTCATCCGCGCGGTCAACGTTGTCGACGCCGCGGCTGCGCTCACCGAACAGTGGTGGCCGGATTGCCTGGTGTTGCTCGACGCGGCGCCCTCCAGCGCGGACGCGCTTCCCGGCGGCACAGGCACGCGCGTCGACGAGGCCACCGCGGCGGCCGTCTCCCGGCACCGCCGCGTGATCCTGGCCGGCGGGCTCTCCGCCGACAACGTCGCCGCAGTCATCGACGCGGTCCGGCCGGAGGGTGTGGACGCATCCAGCGGATTGGAGACGAGCCCGGGAGTGAAGGATCCCGCGCGCGTCGTCGCGTACGTCCGGGCAGCTCGCGCCGCCGCCGTGCCGCGATGACCACGACCCGAGGCCGTTTCGGCAGCTACGGAGGCGCCTACGTGCCGGAGACCGTGGTTCCCGCGCTCGCCGAGCTCGAGTCGTCGATGGACGAGGCCCTTGCCGACCCCGCCTTCCAGGCGGAGCTGCGCGGGCTGCTGCAGGATTACGCGGGGCGCCCGACGCCGATGACCCACGCGCCGCGGCTGAGCGCGGCGTCCGGTGGCGCGCAGATCTGGTTGAAGCGCGAGGACCTCCTCCACACCGGCGCCCACAAAATCAACAACGCGCTCGGCCAGGTCCTGCTCGCGCGGCGGATGGGAAAGCGGCGGATCATCGCCGAGACCGGCGCGGGCCAGCACGGCGTGGCCACCGCCACCGCGTGCGCGCGCGCCGGTCTCGGCTGCACGGTGTATATGGGGCGCGAGGACATGCGCCGCCAGGCGCTCAACGTGTACCGCATGCAGCTCCTCGGGGCCACGGTCGCGCCCGTCGACAGCGGTGCAGGCACGCTCAAGGATGCCACCAACGAGGCCATTCGCGACTGGGTGGCCAATGTTCGTGACACGCACTACGTGATCGGCAGCAGCGTCGGTCCGCATCCCTACCCGACCCTGGTACGCACCCTGCAGAGGGTCATCGGCGACGAGACCAGGGCCGAGTGCCTCGCCCGACTGGGTGGCCTGCCCACCGCGGTGGTGGCCTGCGTCGGCGGTGGCAGCAACGCCATCGGCATGTTCGCGGCCTTTCTTGACGACGCCGTGGAGTTGATTGGAGTCGAGGCTGCCGGACGCGGCCTCGACGGTGGCGAGCACGCCGCGCCGCTGAGCCGCGGCCGGCCGGGTGTTCTCCACGGCTCCAACAGCTACCTCATGCAGGACGAGCACGGCCAAGTGCTCACCGCCCACTCGATCAGCGCCGGGCTCGACTATCCCGGCGTTGGACCGGAGCACAGCGCGCTGCGCGACGCGGGGCGGGTCCGCTATGTCAGCGCCGAGGACGGCGAGGCCCTGGCGGCGTTTCACCGGCTCTGCCGCCTCGAGGGGATCATTCCCGCGCTCGAGTCGAGCCATGCGCTGCACGCGGCTGAGCAGTTCGCGGCCGCGCGGCCGGCCGGCGCGGTGGTGGTGGTGTGCCTGTCGGGCCGGGGCGACAAGGACATCGGCACCGTCCGCGAGCACGACGGGGACGGTGACCATGCCGCCGGGTGAGCGCCTGACCGTCGCACTGCGCGGTCACGACGGCAGCCTGCCGGCACTGGTGCCGTATGTCACCGCAGGGTACCCGCGCAGAGACGACCTGGTGGCCGTCCTTCGCGCCGCGCAGGACGCTGGCTGCGCCGCCGCCGAGATCGGCATCCCCTTCAGCGACCCGCTCGCCGACGGCCCCAGCGTGCAGCGATCCGGCTGGCAGGCGCTGCGCAACGGCATGACCACGGGGCTGGCGATCGAGCAGGTGGCCGCGGCACGGGCGGCGGGCGTCACCCTCCCACTGGCGCTGATGACCTATGTCAACCCCGTTCTGAGCCACGGCCTGGACGCCTTTTGCGGCGACGCGGCGGCCGCAGGGGCTGACGGCATCATCGTTCCCGACCTCCCTGGAGGCGAGGCGTCGGACCTCCGCGACGCCGCTGCGCAGCATGGCCTGGCCCTGATCCCGATGGTGGCGCCGACCACGCCGACCGAGCGCATCGAGCTCGCCTGCCACGACGCGGCGGGATTCATCTACTGCGTGGGCGTCGTCGGCACCACCGGGGCGCGCGCTGAGATCGCCGCTGAGGCCTTCGACCTGCTCGATCGCGTCCGAGCCTGCACGCCGCTGCCGCGGGCCATCGGTTTTGGCCTGAGTCGACATGAACACTTGGTCGCGCTGCGCGGGCGGTGCGAGGCGGCTGTGGTGGGTTCGGCGCTTCTCGACGCCATGTCCAGCCACCCCGACGACGGCGCCGCCGCAGCCTCGATGTTCCTGCATAGCATGCTGCACGCCGCGTGAGCACATGAGCGAGCGGCGCGTCGCGGGTGCGTCCAAGGTCGACGGCGAGGTGACTGTTCCCGGCGACAAATCGATCAGCCACCGAGCCCTGATCCTCGGCGCGCTGATCCGCGGGCGCAGCTACGTCGGCAACGTGTCGCCCGCCGCCGACGTCACAGCCACGGCCCGCGTCCTCCAGGACTGCGGCGGTGCGGTGCGCCCGTTCGGCGACGGCCGTGTCTCCCTCGATGGCGCCGGCCCGGGGGTGAGCCTGCGCAGCCCCGCGCAGCCGCTCGACTGCGCCAACTCAGGCACCACGATGCGGCTCATGGCCGGCGTTCTCGCCGCCCACGAGGCAGTGGCCACGCTCACCGGCGACGCCTCGTTGCAACGCCGGCCGATGGAGCGCGTCGCGGTGCCGCTGCGCGCCATGGGTGCGCAGCTGCGCACCGACAACGGCCATGCACCACTGATGGTGCAGGGCACCGGTACGCCGCGGGGGCTCGAGCACCGCCTCGAGGTGGCCAGCGCCCAGGTGAAGTCCGCCATCCTGCTCGCCGGGTTGACCGCCCAGGGCAACACGGTGGTGCACGAGCCGGCGCCGACCCGGGATCACACGGAGCGGCTTCTGCGCGCCTGCGGAGCCGACCTCAGGGCCGACGGCGAGTCGATCACCCTGCGGCCGGCACAGCTCGACCCGTTCGGGCTGCGGGTGCCCGGTGACATCAGCTCCGCGGCGTTCTTCATGGCGCTGGCGGCGGCCCGCCTCGGTTCCACTGTGCGATGCGCCGCCGTGGGCCTCAACCCGACACGCACCGGCATCCTCGAGGTGCTCGAGGAGATGGGCGCGCGCGTCGAGGTCGAAGACGGACCGCCCGCTGCCGAGGTCGAGCCGCAGGGCGCGGTCATCGTCACCGGCGCACCACTCCGCGGCGTGACCGTTGAGCCGGCAATGGTCCCCCGCTGCATCGACGAGCTCCCCGCGATCGCCGTGGTGGCCACCCAGGCGGAGGGGCGAACGCAGTTCCGGGGCGCGGGCGAGCTGCGCCACAAGGAGACCGACCGTATCTCGGCCCTCGTCACCGGGCTGCGCGCGCTCGGGGTGGCCGTTGAGGAGACGGCCGACGGGCTGGTCATCGACGGCCCCGCCCAGCTCAGCCCGGCCCGCCTCGACGCCGCCGGTGACCACCGCCTGGCGATGGCCTGGGCGATCGCCGCCGCGCTCACGGATCCGGAGGCCGGCGACTGCGTCATCGTTGGCGCCGACACCGTGGCCGTGTCCTACCCCGGCTTCTTCGACGACCTCGGTGTGCTCACCGCGGGATCGCGCTGAGCACGAAACCGGCGGCGAGCGTGATGCCGGTGAGCATGTGCAGCTGAACGCAGCCGATGAGCAGGCGCGTCCAGCCCATGGCATCGAGGTCGCGGCGCGCTCGCGCCGCCAGGCGTAGCGCCATTACCGCGGGCGGCAGCGCGCCCAGGCACCACAGCGGGATGCCCCGCGTCGCCAGGGCCACGGCGACCTCCACGGCGGCACCGCCGACGAGAAGGCGGAACTCGAAGACGACGGCGCCCATCGAGAGGCGCGTCGCCAGCGTGTGCTTGCCGACACCGGCGTCGTGGCTGCGGTCGCGCGCGTTGTTGGCGTGCAGGATGCCGGCGGTGAGCAGGGCCAGCGCGGCCGCCGCCCACCACACCGAGGACGGCACGGCGGCCGTCTGAGCCGCGGCTGTTCCCCACACAATGCCCAGGCCCATCGGCAGGGCGGACGCCGCCTCGCCGAGCGGTCGGTAGGCGAGGCGCAGCGGAGGTGCGGTGTAGGCCCAGCCGACCACCAGGGCTGCCAGGCCGAGCAGCAGCAGCGCGGGACGGTGTGCGGCGAGCGCGATGCTCACCCCGAGGATGGCTGCACCGGCGAAGAGGCCGGCGGCGATGAGCCGGGCCTGACCCGGGTTGATCCACTGGCGCCGCATCGCCAGCGACGCTCCCGCGCCCGGGTAGTCGTCGGCGCCGGTGAGCGCGTCCTCCGCGTCGTTGAGCACATTGGTGGCGGCCTGCAGCAGCAGCGCGAGCACCAGGCAGCCGGCGGCGATCAGCGGCTGCACCGCGCGTTGCGGCGCCAGCGCGGCGGTGCCCACGACCGAGCTGACCGCGGCGACCGTCAGCGAGCGGGGCCGGACGCTCTCCCAGAGCACCGTCACGGCGCCCGGTCTGGCGGTCGCGCCGGCCGCCATCAGTCGAACGTCAGGAGCAGCGGCGGCTTGCCGAGGACCTCGACGACCTTCAGCTCGCGCACCGCGACGATGAAGGGATGAACCGGCAGGTTGTCGACGAACTGCTTGGCGCCGGGGGCGTGTGCGAGGAGGCGGCGGAACAGCTCGAGGCGGCCCGACTCGTCGACCTCGGCTCGGCTAGCCGACCCCCACCCCTGGATCCAGCGTGAGGGGTTGCCGGGCGAGCACATGAAGGCGACGCGCGAGTCCAAGGCGATGTCACTGGCCTTGCGTGACCCGTCGAGCACAGCCAGCACAAGCTGGATGCGTCCGCCCTCTGCCTCGGGCGCGAAGAACACCCCGGCGACGTGAGGGCCGGAGTCGCTGACCGTGGCGAGCGCGGTGGTGTCATAGGCGCGCAGCGCCCACAGCGCGCGCTCCACCTCACCTCCGGCGTCGACGCTCATGACCCGACAGTATCGGACGTGCTCAGCGAAGCAGCCGGCTCAGCCGGCGATCGGCGAGCACGCGTCCGCCGGTCTGGCACGCCGGGCAGTACTGGAACGAGCGGGTCGACAGCGAAACCTCACGGATGGTGTCACCGCACACCGGGCAGGCGTCGCCGGTGCGCCCGTGGACGGCGAGGTGTTGCTTCTTGTCCGGCTTGAGGTCGGCGATGTCGACCCCGCGTGCGCGCTCGACTGCCCCGCTCATGACGCTGCGCAGGGCGGCGTGCAGACGCGCCGTCTCCTCCTCGCTGAGCGCGCTCGCCTGGCGAAAGGGCGAGAGCCGGGCCGCATGGAGGATCTCGTCCGAGTAGGCGTTGCCGACGCCAGCGATCAGCGACTGGTCGGCGAGCACCGTCTTGAGCTGTCCGCGGCGCTGCTGCAGCAGCTCCCTGAGCCGCGTCGTGGAGAGGGCGTTGTCGAGCACGTCGACCCCCAGCCGGGCGATCCCCGGCACCTCGGCGGGAGTCCGGACCACTGAAACGGCCAGGCGGTGCTCGGTTCCCTGTTCGGTGATGTCGATGCCGCAGCCGCCGTCGAGCTCGAGCTGGAGAGCGAGCGGACCGCGCAGGGTCGACTTCGCCTCGTTGAGCCGGTCCCGCCAGCGGATCCATCCGGCGCGGGCCAGGTGCACGACCAGGTGCAGGTCGCCCGCGGTCATGTCGAGGAACTTGCCGTGCCGCTCCCAGCCGTCGACGGTATGGCCCACCAGCGTCGCGAGGGGAGGGTCGTAGGTCTTGAGTGCGCCGATCGACCGCAGTCGGACGGCGCTGATCGTCCGTCCGCGCATCCGCGCGGTGAGCCCGGCGCACAGGGCTGTGACCTCGGGAAGCTCGGGCATGTCGCAATGGTGGCGCAGCCCGTCCCAGCGTCGCCGTGGACAAAACGTAGAATTCCACGACCTTGAGGTCGATGACCGACGCCACCGCGGCCAGCATCACGGCGACGCAACGGCGGCGGCGACCCCTGCCCTTCGATGGCGAGGACGTGCTCTGCGTGCCCCGCACCACGATCTTCCCCGACGGCGCCTGGCACGGCCTGGTCACAGTCGGTCTCGAGCGAGTGCTGCGCACCATCCGGGCGGCCTCGGAGTACCGGCCTCGTCACGCAGTCGAGGACGACCCCTCGATGCAGCAGATCATCCCTTACTGCGTGGTGCACCATCCCTTGGACGGGACCTACCTGCTCACCAGGCGGCTGCGCCGCTCCAGCGAGCGTCGCCTCCACCATCTCTACTCGCTGGGCGTCGGTGGCCACGTCAACCCCGGCGACGGCGCCGGCGGGGACCCGCTCGTCGGCGGGCTCCAGCGCGAGTGGGCCGAGGAGGTGGTGTGCTCGTCGCCGGCCACCGCGAGCCTGGTGGCCATGCTCAACGACGACTCGACGCCGGTTTCACAGGTGCACCTCGGCCTGGTGTTCCTGGTCGAGCCGGCGGTGGCGACCACGGCGGTCCGCGAGCTCGACAAGTTGGAGGGGGAAAACCTCACGCTGGCCGCGATGCGCCGCCACTACCTGAGCATGGAATCCTGGTCACAGCTGGTCTTCGACGACCTCGTCGGCGGCGCCGCCAAGCGAGCCGAGCGCTCGCCGCTGGTCGTCGAGCTTGCGCCGGCGCACTGACCAGGCCAGGGCGGAGTGCCGGCGAGCCGCCGGTATACTCGCGCCATGCCCGTGCGAGTACGCGTTCCCGGACCGCTGCGCCGCCTCACCAGCGGCGACGCCGAGGTGACGGTCGAGGGCGCCACGGTGTCCGACGCGCTCGGCGATCTGGAGCAGCGCTACCCGGGCTTCCATGACCGTCTCTACGATGCCGAGGGGCAGCTCCGCCAGTTCATCAACATCTACGTCAACGACTCCGACATCCGCTTCAGCCAGGGCCTCGAGACTCCCGTCGGTGAGCGCGACGAGGTCTCCATCGTTCCCGCCGTGGCCGGCGGCCGCTGAAGCGGGGCGATGACCGCTGCGGCCGCGCCGGCCGCGCCTGGACGCCCGGCAGCCCGCGTCCCCGACGACCCCTTCGAGCTGCTGCGCGGCGATGCGGTCGTCGCGGTGGCCATGTCCGGCGGGGTGGATTCCTCGGTGGCGGCGGCGCGCTGCGCGGAACGCGGGCTGCGCACCGTCGGCATCACCCTGGCGATGTGGCCGCGCGACGGCGAACGCCGGCGCGACCGCGGCTGCTGCTCCATCGACGCCGTCGAGGACGCCCGCCGCGTCGCGACCGGCATCGGCATCCCGCATTACAGCTGGAACCTGGAGCCGGAGTTCCAGCGCGACGTGGTGGCTCCGTTCGAAGACGAGTACGCGGCCGGGCGCACGCCCAACCCGTGCGTGCGCTGCAACCAGATGATCAAGTTCGGGGTGCTGCTCGACCGCGCCCGAGCCGCCGGGGCGACCCACCTCGCCACCGGCCACTACGCGCGCATCGGCCGGCGGGGGGAGGCCGCCTCACTGCACCGTGCCCGGGCCACAGCCAAGGACCAGGCCTACACGCTCCATCGCCTCGAGCAGGCGCAGCTGCTCAGCTCGGTGTTCCCCCTGGGCGCGGAGGCGTCCAAGGACGAGGTGCGCCGCCAGGCCGCCGATCTCGGCCTGATAACCGCGGCCAAGCCGGACTCCCAGGAGCTGTGCTTCGTCGACGGCCCGGTGCGCGCCGAGCTGGAACGGCGGCTGCGCGGCCGCTTCCGTCCCGGCGCCATGGTCGACCAGGCCGGCGCGGTGGTGGGCGAGCACCGCGGCGTGCCCTTCTACACGGTGGGCCAGCGGTCCGGGCTCGGGGTGCCTCCGTCATGTCCCGACGCGGCCCCGCTCTTCGTGACCGCTGTCGACGCCACCGCCAACACCGTCACCGTGGGCCCGCGCCGTGCGCTGGAGTGTGACAGCGTGCGCCTCATCGACATCCACTGGATCGACCGGCCCCCCACGCCTGACGCGCCGTTGGCCTTGCAGCTCCGCGCGCACTCCGTCCCGGCCCCGGTCGCGGTGGTTCAGCTTGGCAACGACGCCGTGCTTCTGCGCTGCAATCCACCGGTGACGCAGGTGGCGCCGGGCCAGGCGGCGGTGCTTTTCGATGGCGACGAGGTGATCGGCGGCGGCACGGTGGTGCCCACGTGATCCTCGCGGTGCCGCTGCCACCGACGCCGGGCCAGGTCGCGCTCGGCATCCTCGGCGTACTCGCCGGCGCCGTGATCGCTTCGGTGTCGGCATTCCTGGCGCGCCGCTGGCGCAACTGGCTCTACCACCTCGGCAGCGCCGGCGGCCTGCTCATCGTCGCCGGCATCGTGGGGCAGCGCACGGCGGCCGACGGCGCCAGGCTGGGTGCATGGGACGCGGGGATCGCCGTTCCCGTGGTCGGCGTTCATCTCGACCCGGTGGCGGCGGGCGGCATCATCCTGACCCTGCTCGGGCTGACCCTGATCCTGCTCTTCGAGCGTGTCGTCGATGAGGACGACAGGCCGCCCGCTCTCGTGCATCGGGCTCTCGAGGACGACGACGCGGTTTGAAGCCCTAACGCGGAACTGCGTTCCCCTCTTGGGCACCCCCACTCGGCGGTGTCAGCTCCGGCGACATGAGTCGCCTACAATGCCGCCGATGTCCGGCGCCGGCAGCCGCCTCGTGACCGAGGCGCCTTTCCCGCAAGCGTCTGTCCGCGCTGCCGCAGCCCTGCACCAGACGGCTGGGTGAGCACCGCGGTGTTCTACGTACTCGCGGTTCTCATCGTCCTCGCGGCTCTTGGCGCCGTGCTCGCACCGTCCACCCGCGTGGCGCTGCTCTCGGTGCTGGCCGGTGACGTGCTCGTTGGTATCCTGCTCATCGCCGCCGGCGCCTACCTGCTCGGCGCCGTCGCGCTGGTGGCTCCGAGCGGCTGCCTCCTGCTGGTGGCGGCGGCGCTGCGGCGCTTCGGGTACGCACCTCTGCTCGCCGATGTGGCCGGCCACGCGACTGCGTGGCCATTGAGCGCCGCGGTCGCGGGTGGCATCGGAGTGCTGCTCGTCTGGGTCACCGACACCCGCATCGATGACACCGCGCACACGCCGAGCGGCGGGCAGAGCCTGCTGACCGTTCTCCACTACCGCACGCCGGTCAGCCTTGGTGTTGCCGGCATCCTCGCTGTGCTGGCCGTCGGCGGTGCGCTGCTGATCGGCAGGACCGGGGACGACGAGCGCGTCCTGGACCACGCCGCCGAGCAGCGACGGCTTCGCGAGCAGCGCGCGCGGCTGCGGCGCGAGCACCGCGCGGCGGCACGCGCGCAGCGAGCGGGAAGCGACGCGGGGGGAGGCCGGTGAACGTCGGGCCGGCACATTACGCGGTGCTCAGCGCCGTGCTGTTCGCCATCGGAGTCTTCGGGGTCACCACGCGGCGCAACGTCATCGCCGCGCTGGCATCGCTGAGCGTGCTCTTCAGCGCGCCAGTGGTGGTGGCGGTGGGCTTCGCTGAGAGCGGGGACGGATCCGTGCCCCGGCTCGGCGACTCGCTCGCGCTCTTCACGCTGGCGGCCCTCTGCGCCGAGCTCCTCGTCGGGGGTGCGGTCGCGGCACTGCTGTGGCGGCGGTCGGACAGCGCTGACCTCGACGAGATGACCGAGCTGGACGCCTGACATGGCGATCATCCTCAACCTCACGTGGGCGGTCGTGCTTCTGCCCCTGGTTGGGATCGGCGTGTCGTTCCTCGCCGAGTCGCCGCGGCGTGCCGCCCAGGCCGGGGTCGCGCTGACCAGCCTCGCGCTGGCTATCTCCCTGGTGGTGCTGGCGTTTCGGCTCACTCATGTGATCCCGGTGTACGAGAACACCCAGACCTTCTGGGATCTGCAGACGACGTCGCCCACCGGCACAGGCCCACCGACGGTGCCCGCCGACTTCGGCGTCTTCTGGGGCATCCGCGTCGACCCGCTGAGCGTGGCGTTCCTATCGGTCGTTCTCTTCCTCTCGGTTATCACCCAGGTGCACGCGCTCGTCGCGATGAGAGGCGACGACGGTTTCCGGCGCTTCTTCTGGGTCATCGGTCTGCTGACCTTTGGTGTCCTGGCCCTGGTCAGCAGCCCCAACCTGTTCCAGTTCTGGCTGGGGTGGGAGGTGGCCGGCGTGGCCGCGTGGATGCTGGCCGCGCACCACTGGCAGCGGCCGGCCACCGCGGCAGTCGCGACGCGGACCTTCGCGGTGCTGTGCATCGCCGACCTGGCCCTGCTGCTCGGCCTGGTGATGAGCTTCGCCAAGTTCGGCCTCTCGATCGGCCAGCGGACGCCGACCAACGGCCAGCTCAGCAACGACCCCTTCTCCTTCTCCCAGCTGGCTCTGCAGTGGCACATCGGCCATCTCGGCGCTGTGGCCGGGGTCGGCGCGAGAACCCTGGTCGTGCTCGCGGTGCTCTTCGTGGTGGCTGCCGCCATCCGCGCCACCATCGGTCCGCTGCATGTCTGGCTGAGCGGCGCGCTCGACGCGCCGGTTCCCGGTCTCGCGCTGATCGCCGTGTCCGCGCTGATCCCGGCGGGTGTGCTTCTGGCACGGGTGTATCCCCTCCTCCTCGAGGCGCCGCACCTGCTCACCGCCATCGCGATCGTCGGCGCGATCGCCGCGGTGGCGGGCGCCATGCTGGCGCTGGCGCAACGAGACGTCTTGCGGATCGGTGTGTTCGCCGTGAGTAGCCAGGCGGGGCTCATGCTGGCCGCGTTCGGGGTGGGCGGCTACAGCCCGGCGCTGTTCCTTCTCTTCACGGGTTCGTTCCTGGCGGTGGTGTACTTCCTCGCAGCGGGCAACCTGGCGCGCGGCTTTCGCAGCCGCGAGCTCCACGACTGCGGCGGCGGACGGCAACGCATGCCCCGCACCACGCTGGCGCTCGGCGCCTGGGCGCTGGGGATCAGCGGCCTGACGCTGAACACGTACAGCGTGCTCTCGTCGGCGTTCCGGGGCGCGCTACCCGGGGGAGGGCACGCCAGCAGCGTGGTTCGCGTGCTCGTCGCGGCGGCCGTGCTCGTGACCATCGTCCTCACCGCCGTGTACGCCTTCCGCATGTACTTCGTGGTGGCCACGGGTGAAGCCACCAGGCGCCGCGGCTTCGACGTCAGCCGGCTTCGCGAGGTCGACGCGCGGTTGCGTCGCACCGTGCTCGTCGCGCTCGCCGGCGCAGCCGGGGCCACACTGGCCGGCCTTCCCGAGATCGGCTCATTCACCCTGGGCAGCCGGACGGTCCCCGGCGTCACCTTCACTCGCTTCGTCTTCTACGGCAGAGTCCCCCAGGACCTGCCCTTCGACGCGGTCGCACTGGCGCTCGCGGCAGTTCTCGCGGTCGTGGGTGCCGCTGCCGCGCGGTGGCTCTTCTCGGCGGATCGGCGTCGTCAGCGGGCCCCTGCCCCTGATCCGCTTGCCTGGGCGCGCACCGCCATGGCAGACCCCACCCCCGCCGAGCATGCCGCGGCAAAACTGCCGCGCGGGTTCGTCGCGGCCGGCCGGGCACTGGACACACTCGACGTGCAGCTGCTGGAACCGATTCCCACCGCGATGGGGGAGAGCGTCGGCACCCTCAGCGAGGCGCTGACCCGCCTCCGCAGCGCCCGGGTGGGGCTCTCGATGGCGGCTGCCCTGGCAGTCGTGGCGATCCTGCTGGCGGCGTCGGTTCTGGCCGTGACAGGCCATTTCCCGGTGACCATCCAATGAGCACGGCGCTGCAGACACTGTGGTCGGCCGCGACCGCGGTACAGCAGGCCCCTCGGCTGGCGGCCGCGTTTCATCCGCTGATCGCGGCGGTGTCACCCTCGGTCAGCGTGGCCGCGGCGAGCGCGCCCGCCCCCATCGCACCGGTCGTGGCTGCTCCACCGACCGCGGCGTTCTCGCTGCCTCCGGCCGCCGCAGCCACGCCGGTCCCGGTGACCACGCCGACGACCACCACCAACACCGGCCTCGATCTGCCGTCTGTCCTGCTCAGCACGGTGGTGTTCATCACCACCATCGCTGCGGCGGTGATCGTGTTCTTGCCCGAGCGCACCGCCGAGCAGCGCAGCCGCATCCGCTCGGTCGCGTTGTTCGCGGCGGCCGCCGCACTGGTGCTGACCCTGTTCACCCTCCTCACGGCCATCTCGCTGGGCGTTGGTGCCACCCCCGACCAGCTGCATGAGGAGAACACGACCTGGATCGGCCACTTCGTTTTCGTGATCCACTACCACATGAGCGCCGACGGGGTCACCCTGAGCTTGCTGGTGCTCAGCACCCTTGTGTTCACATCGGTGTTCCTCGCGGCGTGGAAGCGCCAGCAACGGCTGCGCCTGTACTGCGGTCTGCTGCTGCTGCTCGAGACGGCGGTCAACGGCGCCCTCTGTGCCACCGACTTGGTCCTGTTCGTGATGTTCTTCGCCATGCAGGCGGCGCCACTCTTCCTCCTGATCCGGTGCTTCGGAGGAGCAGGCCGGGAGCGCACCGCAACGCGCGCCGGGGTGGCCGTGCTCATCAGCGCGGCACTGCTCCTGACAGGCTTCCTCCTGGTGGTCGTGCACAGCAGCGCGCACAGCTCCGACCTGACCGACCTCGCCAACGCCGCAGCGCTCACAGGCCCGGCGGCGGCGGCGGGGTTCTGGCTCGTGTTCACCGCGTTCGCGATCGGTTTCGTCATCGTGCCGGTGCACACATGGGTGCTCGACGCCACGGCAACAGCCAGCTCCGGCGTGGCGGCTGTGGTAGCCGGCGTGCTGGTGCGGCTCTCCGGGTACGGGATGATCCGGTTGGCGCTCGGGCTGTTCCCGGCGCAGGCACAGCGCTTCGGCAGCGCGCTGATGGTGCTCGCGGTGCTCAGCGCGCTGTGGGGGGTTCTGCTGACGCTGGCGCAGACCACGCTGCGGCGCATGGTCGCCGCGGTCAGCATCGGCCAGATGTCGCTGGTGCTCCTCGCCGTGGCCGCGCCGAACAGCATCTCGCTGGACGGCGCCGTTCTGCAGCTTGTCGCCGGCGGGTTGAGCAGCGCGCTGCTGCTGCTGCTCTGCGGAGCCATCGAGGGACGGACGCGCAGCGCGCCGTTGGATCGGCTCGGTGGTCTGGCGGCGCAGGCGCCGCGGCTCGGCGGGTTCTGGATCTTTGCCTGCCTCGCCGCCCTGGGGGCGCCGCTGCTCGCTGGGTTCAGCGCGGAGCTGATGCTGTTCACCGGCGTGTTCTCGGTCCACCCCTACGCGACCGTATTCGTGATGGCGAGCACCGCGGTCAGCACCGCAGCCCTGATCTGGTCCGCGCAACGGGTGTTCCTCGGGCCGGCGCGTGAGGAGTTCGCTCGCGTCCGCGACACGACGGCTCTAGAGCTCGGCTATCTGTGGCCCTTGGTCATCTTCCTGGTGGCGTTCGGACTTCTCGCCGGCCGCGTGGTCCCGGTCATCGGCACCGGTCTCGTCCGCATCGCGGCGTCTCTCGGTGGCCCCCAGTGATCAGCAATTTCGGTCTCGGCGTGCTGCTCGGGATCCTGCCCGCGGTCATGCTCGGCTTCGGCGCCACGGTGTGCGCCAGCGTGGCCGCCATGCGGCCACGCACACGCCCGTCGCTGTACCGGTGGGTCGCCCTGCTCGCGGCAGTCGGTGCCTTCACCGCATCGATGATCGAGCTGTTGGCGATGCGCCCCAGCCCCACCGGTGTCGGCCTGGTGGCGTACGGCGGGGGACTGATGGTCGATCGCTTCCACGTCTTCGGCTCGGTACTTGTGCTCCTGGTCCTGGTGCTGACCGTGCTCGGCGCCGGGGCGTACACGCGCCGCGCCCCGGCACGGGCGGGCGCGTTCTGCGCGCTGCTGCAGGTGAGCGCGGGCGCGGCGATGATGCTTCTGGCGCAGCGCGAGATGGCCGCATTCGTCGTCGCCTTCGCGGTTCTCCTGGTGGCGCTCACGCTTCTGACAGCCATGACCAAAACGTCCGGACAGACCGCGGAGGCGGCATTCCGGCAGCTTCTCGCCGGTGGCGTGGCGATGGCCACCACCGTGTACGGGATGACGCTCCTCTACGCCGCCGCCGGCACCACCGACCTGGCTCGGCTCGCAACCGGGGCGCGTGTCACCGGTGCTCCGATCGACGGCCCGCTCGAGGTGGTGGGCATCGCCCTGGTGGTGATCGGTCTGCTGGTGGTGGTCGGCGCGCCTCCACTGCAGGCGTGGACCAGACATGTCCAGGAGGCCGCCTCGGGCGCCATCGCGGGGTTCAGCTCGGCCCTGGGCGCCGTCGTCGGCACTGCGGTGCTGACTCGCTTCGCGGTCGAGGGCTTCGGCCCCGGGAGCACCCGGTGGACCATCCTGGTCGATATTCTTGCCTCGGCCGCGATGCTCTCCGGCGCAATCATGGCGCTGCGTGCGACCGCCATCAGGCGGCTGATCGCCGACCTGTCCATCGCGCAGGCGGGCTTCCTGCTGATGGCGCTCGCCTCGACCGGCCGCGGCATCGCCGGGTCGACGGCCGGCGGCAGCACCGCACTGCTCTTCTCGCTGCTCGGTGCAGCCGCCGCTCTGCTGGCGTCGCTCCTCCTCGCGGGCGTCTTCGACGCGGCCGGCCTCGGCACAGGGATCGACGCCTACCGCGGCGTCGGACGGCGCGCGCCGGCCACAGCCGGCTTCCTCGCACTGGCGCTTCTCGGGCTGGCTGGGCTCCCGCCACTGGCGGGATTCTTCGGCCGCCTTCTCGCGGCTGAGTCGGCGCTCGATGCCGGCCGGGGCTGGGCCGTGGGCATCGCGGCGATGGCGCTGGTGCTTGGCGGCGTCGCGGTGGTGCGCTGGCTGGCGGTGATGTACGGCGACGACAACGGCGAGGCCCCGTTCGCGGTGACCGCGACGCCGCGGATCGCCCGCGCCGCGGCGATCTTCACTGCAGCGCTCGGCCTCCTCTTCTCCGCGTTCGCGGGTCCGCTGATCTCGCTGGCCGGCGGCGGCGTCACCGCGTTGCACTGATGCCCGATCGCCGCGTCCCCCCGACCGGCTACCTCGGGATCACCCGCCGGCCGACGCGGCGTGAGTGGCGCCGAGCGCTCATCTTCTTCGCCGCGGGCACAGTGGGGCTGGTGCTGGTGGTGACCTTCATCAAGCCCCAGGCGCACCTTCTTCCACTTGGCAGCAGCGCGCCGGCGATCAGCCTCGACGCGGTGGGTGGCGGGAACGTCACCGTTGCCTCGGCGGCGGCCGGCAAACCCTACGTCGTCGAGTTCTTCGAGGCCGGCTGCGCGCACTGCCAGCAGGTCGCTGCACAGCTGTGCGGGCTCCACGCTCGGGTGTTCGCCGTCGATGCGGCGAAGGACTCAGCGCAGACGGTGGCGTCGTACCACAAGCAGTACGCGCCGCATTGCGGCTACCCACTTCTGCTCGACCCCAACCTGACCGCGGGCGCGGCCTACAGTGTCAACGCGGTGCCCACGGTGTACCTGGTCAAGGACGGCAAGATCGTCTACGCGGGCGCCGGCCTCGACGGTGTGAGCGGGCTCGCAGCGGCGGTGCAGAAGGCGGGCAGTGGCTGAGACCACCACCGTGATCACCACGCCGCCGCGATGGATGGAGCTGGCATTCGAGGCAACGGCGCGGGGGCTGCGGGCCATTGGCCGGCGGCGCTACGCGATCGCCGACGCCGCCGGCACGATCACC
>JALYZN010000053.1 GCA_030948845.1 Candidatus Dormiibacterota bacterium | reverse complement strand
CCGTTCGGTGTAATGCCGATGGGACCCGGCGGCGCAGTAGCCGCGGGCAACGGGAGCGCTTGGATCACATTGTGCGGCTGAAGCGCAAGTACAGCTCGAAGACGGTGACGACGAGCGTCAGGCTCATCATGCCCGCCAGGACAACGATGGCAACCTGCCGCCACCTCCGTCGGCCGCGCAGTACGAGCCAGGCAACGATGCCGACTGGCCACGCGAACACAAGGACGAGCATCCAGACGACGCGCATCTCCCCTGTCAGGTCGGGGGCACGCAGGATGTCGATGATGGCGAACACCCACGGAACAACTCCCGCTAACAGCAGAAAGAGGACCAGGTTGGGCAGTAGCAACGAGAAGATCACGGCATCACGAATAGTGCGACTCTGCGCCGCAACAGACAATCGATCGGGCGCGCCATCCGCGATCAGGGCTGTCGCTTCCCCGGCGGCTTGCTGGACACGAAGCCTGCCGTGGCGGGATCAATGTCCCGCCCACTTGCTGTGGCAAGTAGCCCACGCAACCGCCATCGCAGGTATCGCGGATGGACCACCAAGGATTCGCGTCAGCCCCGGAACCGGGCGTCTAGAATTTCCTTCTTGCCCGGGATACTCGCCCAGACCAGCCGGCGGCCCATCCCCTGACCCACCCCACTAGAAGGGCGGGCTGGATCTTCCACTTGGCGAGGAAGTCGATAACTTTCAGCCGCGCGAGCCTGTGTGCTTCCCCCTCGGTCAACTCCTTGCTCGACAGCACAACCACTGGCTGATCGGCCGTCGAAGGGTCGGCCCTGAGCTCTTCGAGAACCTCGAGGCCATTGCCGCGCGGCATCTCCAGGTCCAGGATGAGAAGGTCAGGGTCGCTCTTCCTGACGGCCTCGAGCGTGGTCGCGCCGTCGGGGGCAACGTCGATGTGGTGTCCCGCGCCCTCGAGCACACGCCGATTCAGCTGTGCCATGTCTGGATCGTCCTCAGCCAGGACGATGTTCAGAGGCGCGCCCGCTCCCACTGGATCCATACACCAAGCATTGCATGCCCGGGTCCGTTGGGGTCGGTACGGGAGTACCCCCTTCACGTTTGTTATCCGGGCGTTACAGACACGCGTTGACGAGGGCGGCGCCCGCGTCCTGTCGCGTGCGCTCAGTGCGGGGTGGGTACTTATCGCCGTGGTTGGCCATAACCGGTGACATCTGGGCGCTGAGCCCACGTCACCAGCCGCCGCCGCGTCACCTCTCCTGCACTCCATTTTGCGTCCTCGGTGGGGTGACCACACTGGCTGCGCCGGCGCAGCCCTACGGCCGCTTAGCAACGGCATCCTGCGGCGGCAACTGCAGGGCGCGCCGGTTGATGGAGGTTCGATTCCTCCAGGGGGCAGCGGGCGCTATGCCGCCGGCGTCTGCGACGCGGAGTGGCCGCCGCTGCCGTACCCGCCGGGCGGCTGCGCAGCGCCGAGCGTCGACCAGGCGACGGCACCGGACGGCGTGGTCACCGCCGGCGCCGTTCCCCACCTGCTGAACTTGGTCGTGCTCGACGTGGTTGTTCCCGTGTCGGTCACCGCTGCGACATATGCGACAGGAAGGTTGGAGCCGGCGGCGAGGTCGAGGTGCGCGGCACCGCTGACACCCTGCTGCGCCGCGACTGTCCCGGTGATCCTCCTGGCGCCGCCGCCGAGCTGCTTGATCGACGACGGTGTGAGCCCCACCTCCTGGACCTGGTCCCCGACGGTGATTCCCGGCGCGACAACCCCGTAGGGAGCGTCGCCACTCGACACAGAGACCCATTTGTCCACCAGGCCGGGGGCGTCACGGCCCGGCACACCGAGCTGATCTTGGAGAGCGGGACCGTTGCCCTGGAAGTACACCGTGCCGCTCACCAGCAGCAGGGTGAACTTCTCGGGACCGTACGTGGAGTCCATGGTGATCAGCTGGTTGCCGCCGTCCTGTCCAGCGTCGCCCGTGATGGTCTGGCTGCCGTTGCTGCCTTTGGATACCGCAACGTAATGGAAACCGGCGGAGCCATTGGCAGCGGTGAGCGCCTGCTGGTACAGCGCGGTGGCCTGGGCCACGGCGGCGCTCGGGGGTGAAGGAGCCAGGGTCGCCGTGCTCGACGGGGTGGCGTGGGTGCCGCGGGTCAGCAGGCCCAGGGGCACACCGACGGCCACCCCGGCGATCAGCGCGCCGGCCACCGCAGCCGCAGCAGGTAGGGAGCGCCTCCGCCGCTCCGGCAACGCCGCTGGGGGTGGCGGCGGCAGCGGGGGGGCCAGCGCGCTGGGCCCGGGCGGTCCCGAAGCCACGTCGAATCTGTCTGGTCGGACGTCGGTCATGTCTGAATATCCTGCAGGGTCAACCCTTACGGTTGCCTTTCGGTGCTCCCCTCCGGGTGCCAGCGAAGCTCGCGCGGGCCAGAGGCGCCGGCGCCGGCGAGGTATTCGAGCAGGCCGTCGACGATGTGGACCGCGGCAAGGGGATCGGCAAATGTCGCCGTGCCCACCTGGACAGCGTCTGCTCCGGCCACCAGGAAGTCAACGGCGTCGCCCGCGTCGCTGATCCCCCCGACGCCGATCACTGGGATCCTTACCACCTGTCGCACCGCGGCCACCGCGGCTAGCGCCAGCGGCTTGATGGCCGGGCCGCTCAGACCACCCGTCCCTGACCGCGGCAGCACCGGCCGGCGCAGCTGACGGTGGATCTTCATCCCCACGAAGGTGTTGACCGCCGAGACCGCGTCCGCGCCGGCGGACTCGACAGCGGCGGCGACGGCCCCGATGTCGGTGACGTTGGGGCTCAGCTTCACGATCACGCAGCGTTCGGTGACCGCGCGCACCGCGGCCGTGACGCGCGCAGCCTCCTGCGGGTCGCGGCCGAGGTCGAGGCCGTGCGCGATGTTGGGGCAGGAGATGTTCAGCTCATAACCGTCGACCCCGGGTGCATCATCGAGGATGCGCACGCAGTCGACGTACTCGGCCACGGTGGCGCCGGCGACGTTGACGACCACCGCGCACGTCCACTGTGCGAACCGCGGCGCGTACTCATGCGCGACGTGGTCGACGCCCGGGTTCTGTAACCCGATGCTGTTGAGCATCCCCCCCGCCGTCTCAGCGACGCGTGGAGGTGCGTTGCCGGCGCGGGCGAGCCTGGTCGTCCCCTTTGTGTAGAGGGCACCGACACGGTTGAGGTCGATGAGCTCTGCGAGCTCGAAGCCGAAGCCGGCGGTGCCGCTGGCCAGGCCCACCGGGTTGGCCAGGCGCAGCCCACGGCCGAGGTCGACGCCCATCTCGACGCTCGTCTCGGTGCTCACCTCGGTCATGCGACATGCGCCGGCGGAAGGCGCATGAGCTCGTCCCAGGCCACCGCGCGGATCGGCATGACCGGTCCGTCGCTGCAACAGAGGGCCCACTGCGAGGCCCCGGCCCTCCCGTGGACGGGCAGCGCGCAGCCGAGGCACGTCCCGAAGCCGCAGCCCATCGGCGCCTCCAGGGACACCTCGGCAATGCGCGGTGGCGTCCGGCCACCAGCGAGCGTGCGCGACAGCGCGGCGAGCATCGGGTTCGGTCCGCACGCGTACACCGCGGTGGCGGCGTCGAGGTCGTGGGGAATGCCCGCGGTCACCAGGCCCCGCGTGCCCCGGCTGCCGTCGACCGTCAGCTCGACGACCTCGACATCGGGATCGCCGCGGCCGAAACGACCTGGCGGGTAGAGAACGTCCGCACTGGCCGCGCCGCTCACCACCGTGATCTGCTGACCGTGGCGGCGCAGGGCGCGGACCAAGAGCGGAAACGGGGCGCAGCCGAGTCCACCGGACACGCAGAGCGATCGCGGCGCACCCGTTTCCACCGTGAAACCCACACCGAGAGGCCCTAACGCGGTGAGCGGGTCGCCGGGCCGAAGTGAGGCGAGGATGCGTGTGCCGGCGCCCACCGGTGCGAGGACGAACGCGACCACGTCCGCCTCGCTCCACGCGACGCTGAACGGCCGGCGCAGCAGCGGGCTGAAGCCATCGCCGCAGCGCAATTGAGCGAACTGTCCGGGAAGCGCCGTGGCCGCGAGGTGCGGCAAGCGCGCGCTCACCTCGACCATGCCGCCACCGAGGACCTCGACGGCGACGACCTCGCCATGCTCGTCGCGCGCCTCGCACAACGAACGGCTCACGGCATCGCCCCGACGGCGCCCTCACGGTAGGCGCGCACCGGTCCGATGGCGAACCACTCGCCGGCCTGCTGCCGGATCATGGCGTCGACCAGGGCAGCCGCGGTGTCCAGGGAGGTGCAGCAGGGGATGCGGCGCTGCTCGGCGGCAAGCCGGATGCGATAGCCGTCCTTCACCGTGCGTCCGGCCGCAGCGACCGACGCGGCCCCGTCGGCGGAGTAGTCCAGCTCGTCGGTGGCCAGGTGCGAGACGGTGTTGATGACCAGCTGCACCTTCCCTTCGTCGATCACGTCGATGACATTCGGACGTCCATGGCCGAGCTTGCCGACGGCGGCGGCGCTGATGCCTGCCTGAGCCAGCATGCTCACCGTGCCACCTGTCGCGTACAGCGTGAAGCCGAGCGCGCTGAGCTGCGCCAGGATTGGCAGCGCCTCGACCTTGTCCGGGTCGGCGATGCTGCACAGCACCCCGCCTGACGTCGGCACTGAGCCGAGCGCGGCGATGAAGGCCTTCTCCAGCGCGGCACCGAGGTCGACGTCGATGCCCATGACCTCTCCCGTCGATTTCATCTCCGGGCCGAGGACGGTGTCGACGTCGGTGAGCTTGACAGTGGAGAACACCGGCGCCTTGACAGCGACCAGCGGGCGCGGCGCAACCAGGCCGGTGCTCCAACCGACGCTGGCTAGCGTCTGCCCACTCATGACCCGCACCGCCAGCTCGACCATGGGCACTCCGCTGACCTTGCTCAGGAACGGCACGGTGCGTGATGCGCGTGGGTTGACCTCGATGACATGGGCGCGGCCGCGGTAGACCACGAACTGGATGTTGCAGAGGCCGCGCACACGTAGGGCGATGGCGATGCGGACAGTGTCGGCGACGATCTGGTCGCGCACCGCCGGGTCGAGTCGGGGCGCTGGGTACGCGGCCATCGAGTCGCCGCTGTGCACGCCGGCGCGCTCGATGTGTTCCATCAGTCCTGGCACCACCACGGTCTCGCCGTCGCAGATGGCGTCGACGTCGACCTCGGTGCCGAACAGGTACTTGTCCACCAGCACTGTTCCTCGCCGCTGCGAGCCGTCCTCGGGCAGCACCGCCATGGCCGCGACCAGGTAGCGCTCAAGCGCGTTGCGACTGTGCACAACCTCCATGGCACGCCCGCCGAGAACGTAGGAGGGCCGCACCAGCACCGGGTAGCCGATGCGGTCGCCGATTTCGATCGCCTCTGCGAGATCCGTTGTCGCGGCCCCGCTCGGCTGCGGGATGCCCAGCGAGCGCATCAGTGCCTCGAAGGTGCGCCGGTCCTCGGCGGCGTCGATGGTGTCGACGTCGCTGCCCAGGATGGTGACCCCGGCCGCATGGAGCGGTCGCGCGAGGTTGACCGCGGTCTGGCCGCCGAATTGCACGACCACGCCGCGCGGTCGCTCGGCGGCGATCACCGACAGCGCCGACTCCGCGTCGAGCGGCTCGAAGTACAGCCGGTCGCTGCAATCGAAGTCGGTGCTCACCGTCTCGGGGTTGCTGTTGATCATCACCGCCTCGAGCCCGGCGTCGCGGAGTGACTGCGCCGCCTGGACGCTGCAGTAGTCGAACTCGATGCCCTGGCCGATGCGGATCGGCCCGCTGCCGAGAACGACGACGGAGTCCGCGTTGGCGACGGCGCCCTGCCCCTCGTCCTCCACCTCGTAGGTCGAGTAGTAGTACGGAGTCTGCGCTTCGAACTCCGCGGCGCACGTGTCGACGCACTTGTAGACGGGACGCAGCCCGAGGGTTTCGCGGCGCAGACGGATGTCCACCGGTTCCTCGCCGCGAAGCTCGCCGATGCGTGCGTCGCCGATGCCCAGGTGCTTGGCCTCGGCGAGCAGCTCAGCCGTGGGCTCACCCCACCGGATCCGCTCCTCGCACTCCACGATGGCGTGCAGCCTCTGCACGAACCACGGCGCGATGGTGGATCGGCGGGACAGCTCGCTCACGGTCGCGCCACCGCGCAGCGCCTCCATGACCGCGAAGGCGCGGCGGTCGTTGGCGCTCTCGACAAGCACGCGGTCGCGGACAGCGGCGGGGTCGGGGCGGCGCTGTTCGAGGGACCGGACCGCCTTGTTGAAAGCGGCCTCAAAGCTGCGCTCGATGGCCATCACCTCACCGGTCGACTTCATCTGCGTGCCTAGGCGGCGGTCGGCGTCGGGGAACTTGTCGAAGGGCCAGCGCGGAATCTTCACCACGCAGTAGTCGAGAGCCGGCTCGAAAGCCGCGCAGGTGCGCCCGGTGACCGCGTTGGGAATCTCGTCAAGACGGCGTCCGGCAGCGATCTTGGCGGCCACCCGAGCGATGGGGTACCCCGTCGCCTTGGACGCCAGCGCCGAGCTCCGCGACACACGGGGGTTCACCTCGATCACGAAGTACTCGTGACTCTCCGGGTGCATGGCGAACTGGACGTTGCAGCCGCCCTCGATGTCGAGCGCCGAGATGATTCGCAGCGCGGCGCTGCGCAGCTGCTGGTGCTCGCGGTCGGTCAGTGTCTGCGCAGGCGCGACCACGATGGAGTCACCGGTGTGCACCCCCATCGGGTCGAGGTTCTCCATGTTGCAGACGGTGATGCCGGTCCCGGATGCATCGCGCATCACCTCGTACTCGAGCTCGCGCCACCCTGCCAACGAGCGCTCGATGAGCACCTGGCTGATCGGGGACGCCGCCAACCCCGCGCCGACCCGCTCAGCCAGCGTCTCATCCGTCTCGCAGAACCCCCCGCCCGTGCCGCCGAGCGTGAACGCCGGTCGCACCACCAGCGGCAGCCCCACCTGGGCGGCGAAGGACCGCGCCTCCGACAGCGACGACACCGTGCGCGACATCGGCACCGGCTCGCCGATGCGGTCGAGCAGCGCCTTGAAGAGACCACGGTCCTCCGCGGTGCGAATCGAATGCAGGGAGGTGCCGAGGACGCGCAGGCCATACCGCTCGATGACGCCGGCGTCCGACAGCTCGATGGCAAGGTTGAGGGCGGTCTGCCCACCAAGAGTGGCCAGCAGACCATCGGGACGCTCCATAGCGATGATTCGCTCGAGGACCCCAACGGTCAGCGGCTCGACGTACACGGCGTCGGCAACGTCGTCGTCAGTCATGATCGTCGCCGGATTGCTGTTGACCAGCACCACGCGAATTCCCTCTTCGCGCAGGGCCTTGCACGCCTGCGTCCCAGCGTAATCAAACTCAGCAGCCTGCCCAATGACGACAGGCCCGCTGCCAATCACAAGCACGCACTGCGGCACCGGAGCCGAAGGCTGTTCGCGCAAGCCGAGGTGTCCCCGGTCGCCCTGGCCGGTCCTTGTACGGGATTGGCACATGCGCAGGAACTCGTCGAACACCTCGGCGCGGTCCTGGGGGCCGGGTGCCCCCTCGGGGTGGTACTGCACACTGAACGCCGGCAGATCGCGATGGCGAAGGCCCTCGACGCTCTGGTCGTTGAGATTGCGCTCGCTGACGTACCAGCCGCTGTCGGGCGGGATGCTGTCGGCATCCACCTGGAACTCGTGGTTGTGCGAGGTGACCCGAACCGTGCCGCGCTCGCGGTCGCCGACGGGATGGTTGCCACCGTGGTGCCCGAAAAGCAGCCGCGAGGTGGTCGCGCCGATGGCCCGGCCGAGAACCTGGTGACCGAGACAGATGCCGAGCAGCGGGATCCCCCGCTCCAGCAGAGCGCGCGTCAGCGCCACGGGGCCATCGAGACGCACCGGGTCGCCCGGGCCGTTGGAGAGCAGCACCCCGTCCGGACGCTGGGCGAGCACGTCATCGATGCCCACGTCGTGGCGGACAACGATGACCGAGGCTCCGCGGCTGCGCAGGGCGCGTAGCTGGTTGTACTTCACCCCCATGTCGACCACCACGACGCGCACGTCGCTGAAGGCGTCGCGTGTCCCGGCAAGGTCGGCGACGCGCTCTAGTGTGGCGTCGAGTCGCTCGCCCCAGTCAAAGACCGGTCGGTCGTGCGCGACCTCGGCGACGAGGTCCTGGTCGGTGACGGTCGGCGCGTGGCGTGCCGCCTCGACCTGCTCGGCAGCGCTCATCGCCGCCGACGCCGCGATCACCCCGCGCAGGGTGCCGTGGTCGCGCAGGTGGCGGGTCAAGGCCCGAGTATCGACACCCCGCAGGCCGGGGACGTTCCAGCGGCGCAACTCCTCGTGCAGCGTGCGCTCGGCGCGCGCGTGTCCCGCGTCGAAGGACAGTTCGCGCACCACGAGCGCGCGGCAGTGGACGCGGTAAGACTCCGCTGTGTCATCGCGGCAGCCGTAGTTGCCCATCAGCGGATGGGTCATGACCACCACCTGCCCGGCGTACGAGGGGTCGCTGATCACCTCCTGGTAACCGGCCATGCAGGTGTTGAACACGACCTCACCGTTGCTCGCCTCCGCCTCGGCGCCGAACAGCCAGCCGTCGAACACCGCGCCCGATTCGAGCGCCAGCCTTCCCGCGATCGGCTCAGGCACCAGCAGCCTCCACCAGCTGCGCCGGCCACGACAGAAGACTGTCGTCCTGGTGGACGATGCCGCCGTCCCGGATGGTGAGCATCACCCGGCCGCGCACCCGGGTGCCGCGCAGCGGCGTGTTCTGTGACAAGGAGAATCCCGACGACTCTCCGACCGTCCATTCGGCCGCGGGGTCGAAGAGCACGCAGGTCGCCGCCTCGCCGACACGCAGTCGCGGGGGGCGTCCCGACACCGCGTCACCGAGAATGCGGTGCGGCCCCATTGTGAGACGCTCCAGAAGCACCGGGATCCAGTCACCGTGCATCCCACCGAGGGTGATGCACGCCGCCAGCGCGGTCTCGAGCCCGATCATGCCGGGCGCCGTCGTGGCAGGGTCACCACGTTTCTGGTCGGCGCGATGCGGTGCGTGGTCGGTGGCCACGGCGTCGATGACTCCTTCGCGAAGCCCCTGGATCAGGGCGTCGCGATCGCGTTCGGCTCGCAGTGGTGGGTTGACCTTGAGCAGCGCCGGGGGATCGGGCAGCTCCGCCGCAGGAAGCCACATCGCCAGGTGGTGCGGCGTCACCTCGGCGGTGACCGCGAGGCCATCGGAGCGAGCCCGGCGCACCAGCTCGACCGAGGCAGCGGTGGAGAGGTGCTGCAGGTGGAGGCGGCCACGCCCGGTCGCGCGCAGCGCCTCGAGCGCCGCGCGCACCGCCGCGGTCTCAGCCTCCTCGGGCCGGTCGACGGCGCGCGTGACCGGACCGCCGCCATGGTTGCGCGCGGCGATCATCGCTTCGTCCTCGGGGTGGACGAGAACGGCTCGCGACACGTCGGCGGCGCGGCGCAGCAGCTCGGTCAGCGTCGTGATCGGGGCGGCGTTGCGCCCGTCGTCACTGAAAGCGACCGCACCGGCCGCGGCGCATCCCGGCACGTCGACGATCGCCTCGCCATCGAGCCCGCGGGTCCCGGCGGCCGCAACCATGACCTCGATCGGCGCTTCCGCGGCCCGCGCTCGCGCGTCGATGACCCGCTCCGGCGTGTCCACGGGAGGGTCGGTGTTGGCCATCGCCACGACGCGCGTGAACCCTCCTGCTGCCGCTGCCCGGGCGCCGGTTTGCACCGTCTCCGCGGTCTCGTCGCCGGGCTCGCGCAGGTGCACGTGTAGGTCGGTGAAACCGGGCGCGAGGATGCAGGGCGCCTGCCCTGGCGCGCGGGTCAGGTCGATGACCGGCACCGTTCCCTCGTCGATGGTGCGGTACATGGCGATGATCCGCCCCTCGCTGAGCCACACGTCCTGACCGGTCAGGTCGATCCCGTTCGAGGGATCGATGACGCGCACGCCGCGGAGGATGCAGTTCATCGTTCTGCCTCGATCATCCAGGCGCCATCGACACCGTCGACCTCACGCAGCCGCACCGCCACCCGCTCGCTCGTCGCGGAGGGGACGTTCTTGCCGACGTAGGTGGCACGCATCGGCAGCTCGCGGTGGCCCCGATCGATGAGCACCAGCAACTCGACGGTGGCGGGGCGGCCCGCGTCGATGAGCGCGTCGAGCGCGGCCCGCAGGGTGCGGCCGGTGAACAGCACGTCGTCGACGAGAACCACCACGCGGCCATCGATGCGTGGCGGGTCGGTGCCGTCGGCGGCGGTTAGCGCGCCAGGGCGCGGGCGCGCCGGTCGAGGCCGGTCGTCCCGGTAGTCCTGGAGGTCGAGCGCAACCAGGTCGGGCGCCGGCGCGCCGAGAGCCGCCAGGGCGCGGCCGATCCGTCCGGCGAGCGGGACGCCCCGGGTGCGGATGCCGGCGAGGACGATCGGCCCGCCGTCGTGCCGCTCGGCGATCTCGTGCGCAAGTCTCATCACCGCACGCGCCATGGCCATCTCATCGAGAAGTCGCGGCCGCCCCTCAAGAGACTGCGGTGCGCCGTTCATGCCAGAAGGAGCTCGAGGAGCGCCATGCGCAGGGCGACACCGTTGCCGGCCTGACGGAAGTAGGCGGCGCGAGGATCCGAATCCACCTCGGGGTCGATCTCGTCGACGCGCGGCAGCGGATGCATGACCACCGAGGTGGCCGGTAGCCGCTCCATTGTGGCCGCGTCGATCCGAATCGCGCCGCGCGCCCTCTCGAACTCCGCCGGGTCGGTGAAGCGCTCTTTCTGCACGCGCGTCTGGTACACCACGTCGGCGTTGCCGATGACGTCGTCGAGGCGCGGGCTGAGCTGGTAGGAGACGTGACGTTCATCGAGGAGAGCGCGGATATCCGAGCCTACCTGGACCACATCCGGCGCCACGAAGCTGATCCGGACGCCGTCGTAAAGCGCGAGCAATCGTGCCAGCGACCGCGCGGTGCGGCCGAACCGCAGGTCGCCGCAGATGGCCACGTGCAGCCCCTCGATGCTGCCCAGCTCGCGCTCGATGGTGAAGAGGTCGAGCAGCGACTGGGTGGGGTGCTCCCCGGGTCCGTCGCCGGCGTTGATGACCGGCACGGTCGCGACCGCCGCCGCCTGCGCGGCGGCTCCCGCGCGATCGTGGCGGAGCACGATGACGTCGGCATAGGCGCACACCATGCGGATGGTGTCCTCGAGCGTCTCGCCCTTCATCGCGCTGGAGAAGACGTGTGCGGCCTCGGTGCCCAGGACGGAGCCGCCCAGCCGCAGCATGGCCGACTCGAAGCTCAGCCTGGTGCGCGTGCTGGGCTCGTAGAAGAGCGTGGCCATGATCCTGCCGGTAAGGCTGTGGCCGCGGGTCCCCTCGAGCGCCGTAGCGCGCGCGAAGAGGGCGTCAAGCAGGGGACGATCGAACTGGGCGGCGCTGACCACGTGGTCCAGCGTGCCTGCTCGCACCGCCATCACGTCTGCCCTCCGGTACCGCAGCCAGCGCGGAAGGCGCGCCGCCAGTGGACGGCGATGCGCATCCCTTGCCGGCCTCGCGGGACCTGCTTGAAGTGGATTCGTCCACGGCACTGTAGCGCAGCGGAGACGATGACCGTGGCGCCGGGCGGGCTGCGCTAGGCTGGGTCCATGGATGTGAGCGCGGTGGGGCGGCTGCTGCTCGTGGTCGGTATCGCCGTCGCCGCAGTCGGTGGCTTCCTCGCCCTCGGCGGTCGCCTCCCCTTCGGACGCCTACCCGGTGACATCTCCGTGCAGGGCCAGAACAGCAGCTTCTTCTTCCCCGTCGTGAGCTGCATCGTGCTCAGCGTTGTGCTCACCATCGTGCTCAACATCGTCTTCCGGCGCTGAGGGACGAGCGGCCCGCCGGCTGCCGCGCCGACGGGCCGCAGCTGCGTTTAGGCGAAGAACTCGTCCGCTGTCTGCGGGTCGTAGTTGACGATCCACGCTTCGGCGAGCTTGCCGTCGCGGAAATGGCACACGTGCGCGTACTGTGAGGTCAGCGACTTGCCGTCGCGCTCGGCGGACAGGTTCCCGAGGGCGACGGCGTGGTCGTCATTGGCCAGGAAGTCGTGCACATCCACCTTGAAGGTGCCGTTGGTCATCTCGAACTGCTTGACGAAGAGGCCGATGACCGCGTCGGCGCCGCGAAAGTCGCCGGCGAGCGGACCGCGCCCGGGGCTGTGCCAGACGATGTCCTTGTCGAAGATCTCGTCGCGCAGCTGGTCCATGTTGCCGCTCTGGAAGGCCTCGTAGCCCTTGCGCAGCACCGCCAGGTTGGCCTGCGCGGTGCCCGTTGCTGTCTGCGTCATCGCTGGTCCTCCGATTCGTGCGCCCTCCACACCTGGGCGCGGAGCCACAGCATAGACCTGTCCGGCGACGACTTTCAGCCCCTTGACGGTGTCAGAAAACGGGGGTCTCGTGGTACACCCCGAAGACCTCGCGCAGCGCTGCGACGATCTCGCCTTCGGTGGCGCGCGCGCGGACCGCGTCGATGATCGCCGGCATGGTGTTCTCGGTACCCGCGGCCACCTCCTTGAGCGCGTCGAGTCGTGTTGCCACGCTGGTGCTGTCCCGCTCCGCACGCAATCGCGCCAGGCGGTCCGCCTGCTCTCGCTCGACGTCGACGTCGATGACCAGCACTTCGGGCGACTGACCGTCCGCGACCTCGGTGAACGCGTTGACGCCGACGATGACGCGCTCGCCGGAGTCCAGCTGCGACTGGTAGTGGAAGGCAGCCTCCGCGATCTCGCGCTGCGGGTAGCCCTCGGCGATGGCGCTGAGGATCCCGCCGCGCTGCTCGATGGCCGAGAAGTACTCCTCAACCGCCGCCTCCATGCGGTTGGTGAGGTCCTCGATGAACCAGCTGCCCGCCAGCGGGTCGGCGACCGATGGCACGCCGGTCTCGAAGGCGAGGATCTGCTGGGTGCGCAGAGCGATCTGCGCCGCCTTCTCGGTGGGCAGGGCAAGCACCTCGTCCATGGAGTTGGTGTGCAGCGATTGGGTGCCGCCGAGGACGGCGGCCATCGCCTCGAACGCGGTGCGCGCGATGTTGTTCTCGATCTGCTGGGCGGTGAGCGAGCACCCCGCGGTCTGGGTGTGGAACTTCAGCTGCAGACTCTTCGGGTCGCTGGCTCCGTATCGCTCACTCAAACGTCGCGCCCAGATGCGCCGGGCGGCGCGGTACTTGGCGATCTCCTCGAAGAAGTCGATGTGGCTGTTGAAGAAGAAGCTGAGCCGGGGCGCGAAGTCGTCGACGTCGAGCCCGGCCGCGATCGCCGATTCCACGTAGGCGAATCCGTCGGCCAGGGTGAAGGCAAGCTCCTGCGCGGCGGTACTGCCTGCCTCGCGGATGTGATAGCCGCTGACGGAGATGGGGTGCCAGCGCGGCACCTTCTCGGCGCAGAAGGTGACCACGTCGGTGACCAACCGCATCGACGGCTGGACCGGGAAGATGAACTCCTTCTGGGCGATGTACTCCTTGAGGATGTCGTTCTGGAGCGTGCCGCCGAGGCGGTCAATGGCTATTCCCTGCTCCTCGGCGACGACGAGGTACTGGGCGAAAACGATCGGCGCCGGCGAGTTGATGGTCATCGAGGTGGTCACGCGACTGAGGTCGATGCCGTCGAAGAGCGTGCGCATGTCCTCGACGGAGTCGATGGCGACGCCGCAGCGGCCCACCTCGCCAAGCGACTGCGGAGCGTCACTGTCGTGGCCCATCAGGGTGGGCATGTCGAAGGCGACCGACAGCCCGGTCTGGCCGTGGTCGAGGAGGAAGCGGTAGCGCCGGTTGGTGTCTGCGGCGCTGCCGAAGCCGGCGAACTGGCGCATCGTCCAGAGCTTTCCGCGGTACATCGATTCGTGGATGCCGCGGGTGTAGGGATAGTCGCCCGGCGTGCCCAGGTCGCGCTCGACGTCGAGGTCGGCGACGTCCTCGGGCCGGTAGCTGGGTTCCAGAGGCAGACCTCCGAGCGTGTCCTCGGGGACCGCCGGTGCCAGGCGCCGGGGCTGGATCGTCTGTGCCATCAATGGGCTCCGCTGGTGTGCACGTTGAGGATGCGGTCGGCGATGGCGTACGGGTCGACGCCGCCGAGATCGCCGCTCAGCTCGGACCCCATTGTGCCCTCTTCGAGCTCGCGCCGCGCTCGTTCGGCGGCGCGTTCCACCACGATCGCCTCGATCTCGGACCGGAGACGCTCGCGACGTCGCTGTTCGAGCTCGCCGCTCGCAGCGATGGCCACGTGGTGCCGTTCGATGGCGTCGAGCAGCTCGTCGATGCCCGCGCCGCTGGTGGCGCTGGTCTGCACCACCGGCGGCTTCCAGTGGCTCATTCCCTTGGTCTGACGGACCAGGTCGCGCAGCTCCCGGGCCACCTTGTCCGCGCCGGCGACGTCGGCTTTGTTGACCACGAAGATGTCGGCGATCTCGAGGATGCCCGCCTTGAGGATCTGCACGCTGTCACCGGACACCGGCGTGGTCACCACCACGGTGGTGTCAACAGTCTGCATCACCTCGAGCTCGCTCTGCCCCACGCCGACCGTCTCGAGCAGGCAGCGGTCGCGGCCGCTGGCGTCGATGAGACGGATCGCCTCGCGGGCGGCGCTGGCCAGCCCCCCGAGGTGGCCCCGGGCGGCCATGCTGCGGATGTACACGCCGTCGTCGCCGGTGTGGCGCTGCATGCGCACGCGGTCTCCGAGGATGGCGCCCCCGCTGAACGGACTGGACGGGTCGACGGCGATCACGCCGACGCGGTGGCCGGCCTGGCGCCAGCGAGTGATCAGCTGGTCGCAGACCGTGCTCTTGCCGCTCCCGGGAGGGCCGGTGACCCCGACCACCTGGGCGGCGCCGGCCCGGCCGCGCACCCCCCGGATCACCGCCTCGGCAGCGGGATCGCGATCCTCCACCAGCCGTATCGCGCGGGCCAGGGCGCGCACGTCGCCCGCGAGGAGCCGGGTGGCGATGTCCATGCGGGCCGAGTGTAGCCGCGGGGTCCCGGCGCGCCGATCGGGAGAACCGAGGCGAGTCGGCCTTCTCGTACCATCGCCGCGTGAGCGTTCCCCAGGCGCCGTCGCGCCCGCGGCGGCAACGCAGGTCACGACAGCCGCGGCGGCGCCCCCGCATCCTCGCCGTCGCCGGCATCCTGCTCGGCTTCGTGGTCGCCGGCGGCGCCGGCGCAGCCCTGTACTTTTCGCCCGCCATCGCGGCTGCTTTCCAGGACTTCGGGCACGGCATCCGCCAGGGCCCCAGCGCGTCGGCCGCCAGGACCGCGTCCCCGGCAGCAGCGGTGGTCAGCCAGCCGGCGGCGGTGGCCCCCAGTGCGGGCGCGTTCACAGTGCTTCTTCTCGGCTCGGACAACGACGCCAAATTCCCGGGCGGCGCCGTGCTCACCCAGTCGATGATCCTCGCCCGGGTGGACCCGGTGACCAAGCACGTCACCATGCTCTCGATCCCGCGCGACCTATTCGTGCCCCTCTCCACGGGCGGCACCGACAAGATCGACAAGGCATACCTCCAGGGCGGCGCCGATGCCGCGATCGCCACGGTGGAGAGAGACTTCAACGTCCACATCGACCACTACGCCTGGATCGGTCTGCTCGGCCTGGTTCATCTCATCGACAAGGTTGGCGGTGTCGACGTTGTGGCCAGCAATCCGGTCCTTGATGACTTCTATCCCAAGGACCTGGGCGGCAACAATCCGTACGACATCGAGCGGGTGGCGGTGCTCCCTGGACCCCAGCACATGACTGGGCTGCAGGCGCTGCAGTACGTTCGGTCGCGACACGACGACCTGCGCAGTGACTTTGGCCGCTCGGCGCGGCAGCAGCAGGTGCTCCTGGCGTTGCGGGCCAAGGCCAAGCTGCTCGGCATCGCCGACGTTCCCGACATCGCCGGTGCGATGAGCGGCCAGTTCACCACCGACATGTCGGTGACCCAGGTGGGCGACCTGTTGCCCATCGCCGGCAACGTCTCCCTGAGCAACGTGCAGCAAGTGGTGCTGCAGCCGCCCTACTCCGTGTCACAGTTCGTCGGCTCGCAGAGCGTGGTGGTTCCCAACTGGGACCTCATCCTGCCGCTCGTGCGCAAGTACTTCCCGCAAGCGTGAGGCGCCTGCGGTTCTTCGTCGTCCTCCTGGTGCTGTGGACCGCCTTCGGGCTCGGCGTCAACCGCTTCCTCGACAGCCGCAAGTCCACACTGATCACCCATCCCAACGCCGTCGCGCCCACTGAGGAGACACCGGCGCTGAGCCTTCCGGGCACCATCTACGTGAGCCAGTCTGGGCACCTTTATCGCTTTCGCAGCGCTCAGTTCACCGACATGCACCTGCCCGCGCAGGCGGGGTCGTGGATCCAACCGGCGCTGGCATCGTCGGGGCAGCTGCTGGTGGTGGCGCGAGCGTCGAATTTCAGCGACATCTACCTCGTCGATGCGGCCAGCGGCGCGATCGTCAAGAAGCTGACGGTGAACGCCACCAAGACCCCCAAGGTCGAGCTCAACGCCTGGTCGTTCTGGCCACACCTCGCCGCCGACGGCACCACGCTGATCTCCGGCTGGGACGGTCCCAAGACCGGCACCACGTACGAAGTGCACCTTGCGGTGTGGTCAGGCCCGCTCGCCGGCAAGGTGCTGACCAGACAGTGGACGCAGCCGGATGCTTACACCGGAGGCGATGTGTCGCCCGTGCCACTTCCCGGCGGCGGGGTCCTGTACTCCAAATACTCGCTCAACGACAAGGGGCAGATCGCCTCGCGCATCGTGACTGTCGCCAGGCCCGGTGCACCGCCCGTCTACCTCACCGCCGGTGCCGATGACTGCGGGGAGCCCGCCATCAGCCCCGACGGCAGCAAGCTCGCGGTCATCTGCACCTCTGACACGCAGACAGCCAAGCTCGAGGTCATTCCGCTGACCAATGGTGCCGCCGGTGTCCCGCAGGTGGTGGTCAACAGCTGCCTGTGCGCCTCCCCTGCCTGGTCGCCGGACGGCAGTGGCCTGCTCTACCTGGCGCCGGCGGACGCGACCGGCCACTTCCAGCTGTGGTGGCTCGACCGCGCCGACGCGGCAACGCCCGCAGCACCGAAGAAGGTCACAACGCATCTCGACTTCGACGCCACATCCGCGCCGGTGTGGGCGCCCTAGAAGAAGACTCCGGCCAGCTCGTACAGTTCGATGGGAACCCGCCGCTGCTCGGTCACCACGTCGCTGATGGCAGCGATCTCGACCGATCCGCCGCGCACCACCGGCATCATCCCCCAGCGTCGCTCGGCGACGAGCTCGTACGCGGCAACCCCGACCCTGGTGGCCCACACCCGGTCGTACGCGGTCGGTGAGCCGCCGCGCTGAGTGTGGCCAAGGACGGTGACGCGTGTCTCATGGCCGGTGCGCTGCTCGATCAAGGCGGCGAGGCTCTCACCGACGCCGCGCTTGCTCAGCTGGGCGTGGCCGAACGCATCGGTCGCCCCCGCCGAGTCGGCGCTGGTGACGCCGTCCATCTGCACGCCCTCGGCGACTACGATGATCGAGAAGTCGCTTCCCTGCGCGCGGCGGCGGTCAAGATGGGCGACGACCTGGTCGAGGGTGAGCGGAAACTCCGGGATGATGATCAGGTCCGCGCCGCCCGCCAGGCCGCCGGTGACCGCCACCCACCCGGTGTCGCGGCCCATGACCTCGACCACCATCACCCGGTGATGCGACGCGGCGGTGGTGTGGAGGCGATCGAGCGCCTCGGTGACGATGCTGACCGCGCTGTCGAAGCCGATGCAGTAGTCGGTGACGCTGAGGTCGTTGTCCATCGTCTTGGGAACGCCTACCACGGGTGCGGCCTGCTCGGCCAGCCAGGAGGCGACGCTCAATGTGTCGTCACCTCCGATGGCGACGAGGGCATCGAGCCGGGCGGCATCCAGGTTGCGCAGACATTCCTCGAGGCCACCCTCACGCTTCATGGGGTTGACCCGCGAGCTGCCGAGGATGGTGCCACCGAGCTGCAGGATCCCCGAGAAGTCGGAGCGATCCATCTGGACGTGGTCGCCCTCGCCGGTGAGCCCAGCCCAGCCGTTGCGGACTCCGACGACGCTGTCGCCCGCTGCTAGCGCCGACCGGGCCACCGCGCGAATGGCGGCGTTCAGCCCCGCGGCATCGCCGCCGCCGGTGAGGACTCCGACGCGCATGGGGGCGGCGCGGGTCAGGCGCCCACGCCGGGCGTGTTGAGGAAGGCGTTCTCCTCGTCCTGGCCGAGGATCACCACGACACCACCGCCGGCGCTGGGAGCAGCCGTCGCCGCCGATGCCCTCCCGGTCGCCGTCGCGACGGCCGTCGGGCTCGGCGGATTGGTGACGCTGACGCCGAAGAACTTGGCGAACCAGGCTGCTGTGTCGGCGTCCTTGCCGCCGCTCGCGTCGATGACCTGGGTGGTCGCGGAGCGACGCACGACGCCGCCGTCCGTGGTGGTCAGGGACATGTACTTGAACAGCTGGGCCCAGCGCGCCGAGGCGTTGAGCGCGCGGCCGCTGCCGTCCTCGATGGTGACCGGCGCGTGGTGTCCAAGCACGGCGGAGTCGACGAAGATGTTCTGCACGTAATGGGCGATCTCCGCGTAGGTGCGGTCGTGCGCGTAGATGTACGCGGCGCCGCAGTTGGCCGGGTAGCCGCACTCGTACAGGAAGTTGGTGTCATCGAAGCTGACGTGGAGGACCGACTTGGTGTCGACGTCCTTGAGAAGCGAGTACAGCGCCTCGAGGTCGTTGACGTGCAAGTCGGTGACCACGTTGTCGCCGAGGCTGTTGAGCAGGTCGGGCAGGCTCCCCAGGCCGCCGAGGCTGACCACTTTCTGCTTGAGCGCGGCGACCACCAGCTGCTGGCGGCGGCTGCGCGCGAAGTCCGACCCCTCGCCATTGTCGTTCGAATGGCGGGAGCGGGCGAACTGGAGGGCTCGGGTTCCGTTCAGGTGCTGCCGGCCGGCGTTGAAGGACACCGTGGTGAGCTGGCAGTTCTCGTTGGGGCCGGGGCTGCACTCGCCGGCGGGGTACGCGTAGTCGGTGAATGTGTTGGGGACGACGACGTCGACACCACCGACGGCGTCGACCGCGGCCCTGAAGGCCGAGAAGTCCACACCGACCCAATGATCGATGTGGATGCCGAGCAGATGTTCGAGCGTCGGGTTGGCGACGGCGCCGCCCGCGGCCGGGTCGGTGGCCGCAACAGGTCCCTGCCCGCTCATGCCGTCGGCATACGCCTGGTTGATGCGACTCGCCCCGGTCTGGCCATTGGCCAGCTGGATCGGGACGTACCAGTCACGCGGGATGCTGATCTCCGCCACGGCGGGCGGTTCGTTCAGTCTCGGCTGGACCGAGATGATCATGATCGAGTCGGTGAGATAGGCGCCGTCGTGGCCGACACCGCCATAACCGTAGACAGCGAAGTTGACGCGGTGCAGGTTGGCGCTCGCCTGGTTGATCGTCGAGCTGTTCTTGCCACCGATGAGGTCGCCGATGACGCCGAACGGGTTCTGCCTGGTGAGGTGCGCCAGCCCGAGCACGGTGCGCACCGCGAACACGCCCATAAGCAGGACCACCGCGGCGGCGATCAGCGCGATCACCCGCTTGGTGCTGAGCCAGCGGGGCGCAAGGTTGTAGCTGGAGCGGCGTCGCCGCGACGAAGAAGCCATATGTCTTGTGTCCAAGGATGTGTGCGGCGCGGCCGCGATGCATCGCTGCGCAATCTTGCGAATCGCGCCCGGGCTCCCGGGTGAAACGTGGGCGGGACGTGGGGTAACGCCGGAGTGAGGCTAGGGTAGCGCACCACCGCTCGCCTGGGCCGCGCTCATGGGGCCGGCCACGCAGCGAACGTCCGTACGGCAGGGGTCAGTCACGCAGCAGCGAGCGAGCGATCACCAGCCGCTGGATCTGATTGGTGCCCTCGTAGATCTGGGTGATCTTGGCGTCGCGCATCATTCGCTCCACCGGGAACTCGTTGACATAGCCGTAGCCGCCCAGCACCTGGACCGCGTCGGTGGTCACCTTCATGGCAGCATCGCTGGCGAGCAGCTTGGCGAGCGCCGCAAAGTGGGTGACCTCCGGCGAGTGGTCGTCGATCAGTTGCGAAGCGTGGTACACGACGGCACGGGCCGCCGCGGTCTGCGCCTCCATGTCGGCGATCATGAACTGGATCGCCTGGAACTCCGCAATCGCCTTGCCGAACTGCTTGCGTTCGCGGGCATAACCGACTGCGTAGTCGAGCGCCCCCTGGGCGATGCCCAGTGCCTGCGCAGCCACCCCCGGCCGGGAGCGGTCGAGGACGCGCATGGCGAGCCCGAAGCCGCTGCCTTCCTCGCCAAGCAGGTTGGCGGCGGGCACGAGCACCTCGTCGAAGTGCAGCTCCGCGGTGTTGCTGCCGCGGATGCCGAGCTTGCCGCCGATCTGCTTCGCGGTGAAGCCCTTCAGCTCGCGCGCATTGTCGAGGACGAATGCGCTGACCCCGCTCGCCCCACCCGTGGCGTCGGTCTTGGCGAACACCACGATGGTGTCGGCGACGCCGCCGTCGGTGATCCAGACCTTGTTGCCGGTGATGACGTAGGCGTCGCCCTGCCGGGTGGCTCGCGTCTCCATGGCGGCGGGGTCGCTGCCCGCGCCGGGCTCGGTCAGCGCGTAGGCGGCGAGGTTCTTCCCGCTGGCGAGGTCGGGGAGGAAGCGCTGCTTCTGCTCGTCGCTGCCGCCCAGCATGATCGGGTACGCGCCGAGCGCCTGGACGGCGAGGATCAGCGCGCTGGTGGCGCAGACCTTGGCAATCTCCTCGATGGCGAGGTTGAGCGTCAACGCGCTCCCTGACAGGCCGCCGTACTCGGCGGGGAATGGCAGCGCAAACAGATCGTGGGCGCGGAACATCTCGACGACGTCCCAGGGGAACTCACCGGTGGCGTCGATCTCGCGGGCACGCGGCGCAATCCGGTCGCGGGCGAGCTCGCGAACGCTCCGCTGGATGAGCTGCTGCTCCTCGTTGAGGCGAACGTCCACGTGTTGTCTGCTCCAAGGGCCACGGCGGCCGGGCCGGCGAGAACTCCGGGATTATGCGCGGCGCAGCCGTGAGCCCGGACCGCCGCGCCGCAGGGTCAACTGTCGAAGACGGACCTGCTGATCACCATGCGCTGCACCTGGTTGGTGCCCTCGTAGATCTGGCTTGCCTTGGCATCGCGAAGCCGGATCGCTGCGGGATGATCATCAAGTCCTGAGTGGGGCGCGCACATCTCCACCGCCGCCACGGCGGCGGCCACGCAGGTGTCGGTCGCGTACAGCTTGGCGACGGAGGCGTCAAGGGTCATCGGCCGGCGAAGGTCGGCGAGCCGGGCCGCGTGAGCGGTGAGCAGGCGCGCCGCGACTGTCCGCGCATGGATGTCGGCCAGCAGCGTCTCATCGACGTCCGTCCCATCGCGCCGTGCCGACGACACGATGTCGTCGACGCAACCCTGGGCGATCCCCACCGCCTGCGCGCTGATGCCGATGCGCCCGCTGTCCAGCGCGGCCATGGCAACGCGAAAGCCCATGCCCTCATCGCCCAGCCGATCGGCGCTGCTCACGGGAACGCCGTCGAGAACCAGCTCACCCGTCCACGAACCCGCCAGCCCCATCT
>JALYZN010000052.1 GCA_030948845.1 Candidatus Dormiibacterota bacterium | reverse complement strand
GTCTCCGCGTCCACGCTCCTGCCGGCCGCGACGGCGATCAAGAGCGCGGCAAGGCCGTCGACGTCATGGACGGTGAGGGCGGCGACGTGGCCGTCGAAGCGGTGCTCGCGCAGCAGGGTGCACGCGTGCCACAGGGCGAGATGAGCGGGGGACGGGACCTCGAGCCCGGCGTGGCCGGAAAAGAGCGGACGGCCGTCGCCGCGGAGCAAGGCCGCGACCTCGAGCGCCAGCTCTGCCGCCTCCTGCACCTCCGGGCCTTCGGTCGCGTCTCCCCACATTCGGCGCAACGCCGCGTCGGCGATGGCGAGCCGCGCCTCGAGGACACGGTCCGGCGATGAGTAGGTCCACGCGTCCGGGATGGCCCGCTGCACCATCGCCGGTTGGAGTTGTGAAAGACGGCGGTGACCACCTCGGCGCTCACCGCTCCCATCGGCGCCGAACGGGATGCGAAGTAGCCCATCCAGCCGCCTCGCAGCCCTGCCGCGGCGTACCTCTCGCGCACCTCCGATGCGAAGTACACGATCGCGCTGATGGGTTCAAACAGCGTCCAGGCTCTGCGGGCCAGGCTCGACGTGGACACTCGCGCAGTCTGACAAACTACCGACATGGCCGAAACGGAACCAGGGGCCGACCCGATCGCTGACGAGGCCAGGCGCGCCCGCGAGGACCGCGGCCGCAGCCTGTTGCCGCCCAACGACGGCCTCGGCCCGGGCGCTGGAGAGACCCCGGCCGCCGACGTGAGCGCAGGCACCTCCGACCGGGAGGATGCTGGGCCAGACGTCACCAGCACCCCCAACCTGGGTGCTCCGCCGCGGCGCACCGACCGCCCGGACTTTCGCTCCAGCCAGCTCGACGGCGCGCCCGACGAGAAGGAGGAGGGCTAGGCGGGCGGCTCGGGGCTGGTCGTCTCTGCGTCACCCGCGCCGGCCCCCGCAGGGGTGGCCTTGGCGAAGCAAAGCGCCGCGGAGTTGATGCAGAACCGCTGCCCGGTCGGCTCGGGGCCGTCCTCGAAGACGTGGCCGAGGTGGCCACCGCAGCGCCCGCAGCGCACCTCCGTGCGCGGCACGATCATCTTGAAGTCACGGTGCTTCTCGATGCTGTCGGGGTCTGCGGGGGCGTAGAAGCTGGGCCAGCCGCTGCCGGACTCGTACTTGGTGCTCGAATCGAAGAGCTCCGCGCCGCAGCCCGCGCAGAGGTATTGTCCCGCGGCCTCGACGTGGACGTACTGGCCGGTCCCGGCGCGCTCGGTGGCGCCCCGACGCAGCACCGCGTACTGCTCGGGGGTCAGCTGGTCACGCCATTCCTGATCGGTCTTGACAACTTTTTCGCTCATGGTCCAACGGTAGACCATTCCTGACTTTCGGGCACTTCCCAGGGGCGTCAGACGCCGGAGCCGCGCCACTCGCGGCGGCGCCACGGCTCCGCGGCGAATGACGTCCGCACCGCCTCGCGGATCTGCCGGTCGGCGATGACGTCAGCACCGGTCATCGCGAGGGCCGCGGCGCCCCCGAGCATCAAGTCGTGCGCCTCCTCGGTGGCCGCCGCCTCACGGAACTCGTGGGTGTGGCAGGAGACCCCCTCTTCGGTGATGGCGATCTCGGGATGGATGGTGGGACAGGCGTACGACAGGTCACCGACGTCCGTCGAACCGACGCGCTCCCATGGCGTGGCCACCTTCGGACGCAACCCAAGCGACTCGAGGTGCAGATGACCGCGCTCGGCGAGGACGCGGTTGCTTCGCAGGTCCTTGTACGTCCTCTCCTTCACCAGCTCGAGCGAGCACCCGGTGGCGCTCGCCGCGGCCTCGAAGATGGCGCGAAAGCGAGCGTTCATGGCGTCGAGGTAGGCGGCCTCGCGAGCGCGGGTGACGAACTCGCCGCTGGTGCGCTCCGGGATGATGTTCGGGGCGGTGCCACCCTCGGCGATGAACCCGTGCACGCGCGCGCCGTCCTTCAGCTGCTGGCGCCACAGGGAGATGCCGCTGTAGGCGTGCACGAAGGCGTCGAGCGCGTTCAGCCCCTGGTCGGGGTCGCCCGCGGCGTGGGCGGCGCGACCGGTGAAAGCCCACCTCCACTGCGTGCACGCGAGCGCCCACATCACTGCCATGGTGCGGTCGGTGGGATGGAGGATGAGGGCGGCGTCGCAATCGTCGAAGACGCCGTCGTTGACCAGCGGGATCTTGCCGCCTCCGCCTTCCTCGGCAGGACTGCCAACAACGCGCACGTGCCCGGCGATGCCGCCGTCGCGCAGCGCCTGCAACAGCGCGATCCCGGCCGCAGCCGAGGCGGTGCCGATGAGGTTGTGACCGCAGGCGTGTCCCAGCCCCCGCAGCGCGTCGTACTCGCAGACGAATGCGATGCGCGGGCCGCCGTCGCCGCTCTGTGCCTCGGCGATGAACGCCGTCGGCATGCCCGACACGTCACGACGAACATCGAACCCCTGTGACCTGAGCAGGCCCCCGAGTGTTGCGCACGCGCGCGTCTCCTCGAACGCGGTCTCGGGATGCGAGTGGATGTCGAGCGACACGTGACGAAGCTCGGTGCGCTGCTCGGCCAGCACCGCTTGGATCCGCGCGGCGACGGAATCGATAACCACAGACAAAGGCAAGCCTCCAGCTGGATGGTCGCGCCGTTATCGCGTCGACCTCAGGGACTGACGCCGGATCCGGGTGGCGGTTGAGCACCGCCCGGTGAAGAGAGGTTGCTGCCGCCGGTGTTCTGCACCGTCCCGCCCCCGCCCCCGCCCGCAAAGTGCACAAGCAACACGACCACCACCGCGATCACAGCGATGACCGGGACAAGGATGATGAGCAGCCGTTGTGCGGAGGGCCGCGCCGCGCTGCCGGAAGGAGGCGGTGGTGTTGTTGCCACGCGGTCACCTTAGCCCACCGCTCCCGGCTGCGGTACGCTGGCCGCTCAGTGTCGCCGATAGCGGTCGGCTCCCTGAGCAAGCGTGGCGGCGATGTGCTCGCGCAGCGACGGCGGTGCGATGACCTCGACGGAGCCGCCCCAACCGAGCACCCACGAGCGCATCTCCACCTCGCTGGCCACCCGCATCCGCGCCTCGATGCCGCCGTCGTCGCGCTCGGTGATCTCCGCGCCGCGGTGCCAGAGGGCTTCGCGCGCGCGCTCGGCAATGGCGCAGTCGAAGCGCAGCACCACGTCATCCTGCCCGGGTGCCTGCCAGATGCCCCACGAGCCGCTCACCACAGCGTCGATGTCGAAGTCCTCGGGCACGGTGAACGTTTGCGGCAACAGCCGGGCGTCACGTACCCGGTCGAGGCGGAACGGGCGCACCTCTCCGGAGAGGTCGTCGTGGGCAAAGATGTACAGCGTGCGGCTCTCGGCGCGCGGCTCCAGGAAGTACGGGCTGAGCACGCGTCGGGTCTCCCGCCCCTCGGCGTCGCGGTAGGTGACCGCAACGCCCTGACGGCGGACGAAGGCGTCGACGATGACGCGCTCCACCTCCTGCCGCTCGCCATGGGCGGGACGTCTCTCGGAGGCAGCGATCAGCCCCTGCAGGTAGCGCGTGACCACGGGGACGCTGAGCGCTCGGGCCAGCTGCGCCAGCGCGCCGATCAGGGCGGGCGCCTGCTCGGAACGCATCTGCTGCATGGCGCGCACCGCGAGGAGCAGCTCGGTTGCCTGGTAGCGATCCAGCTGCATCGCCGGCAGACGGCTGCGCGAGCCGATGCGGAAGCGGCCGTCGACCTCCTCGATGTCGATGCCGGCGCTGTCGCGCAGCGTGCTGATGTACCGCTGCACGGTCCGCGTGGTGACCTCGAGCTGGTCGGCCAGCTGGCGCGTGGTCAACCCGGCCTGCGTGTCCGACAGACGCTGGAAGAGCTGGATGACTCGCAGGAACTTCTCGCCGCTCTCGTAGCGCTGGCTCATGTGATCAGGTGAGCACGTTGACGGCGCGACCCGCGACGAGCGCCACGGTGAGCAGCGAGGCCACGCATTGGATCGCCATCAGCCCCTTGGCCTTGCGCGTCAGCGGAAGGGTGTCGGTGGGGCTGAAGGCGGTGGCATTGGTGAGCGAGACGTACAGGTAGTCGAAGAACGTCGGCCGCCATCCCGGAGGCGCCTTGTCCGGCATGTTCATCTGCGGAAACAGGAAGTCCCGGTACGGCGCGCCGGGACGCAGCCGCGCCGCCGGCCCACCGCCATCGAGCTCCCAGTACCAGAGGCCGAAGACGATCACGTTGGTGAGGTAGATCTCGATCGCCGAGACGATCAGGGTGCGGCCGGTGATATGGAAACCGCCGAGGATGACGTGGACGAGCAGGCCGAGCGAGGCGACGTTGCCGAGCGTGGCCAGGCCGATGAGCGCGATCGCCGCGATCCGGCTCGGACCCGCCTCGCCCGGGTGCCGGTGCGGCCGGGCCACCGTGAGTGGGAGGAGGATGGCGGCCTCCAAAGCGGGGAAGACCCAGCGCGGGCCGAGGACGAGCAACTCCGGCAGGGTGAGATAGAGCACGACGGCGACGACGATCGAGAGCGACGCAGGCCAGCGCGCCTCCAGCAGGGGGAGGTCTGCGGCGGGAGGCGGGGGTTCAACGGCCTGCTCAGGCATCCCTGTCGACGATACGTGAGAGCGGGTGCCGGCCTGGCAGCGCCGGCGGGTGAGGGGGTACTACTCGATGCAGCCCCCACTCGGCGCTGCCGACGCCGGCAGGCGGGACAGCACGGATTCCGTGATCCTGCCGAGCTCGGCGACGTCGGTCTCGGAGAGCCCGCTGAAAAGATAGGTGCGCAGGTGCTCGACGTGGCGCGGAGCCGCGGCCGCCAGGGCGCCGAAGCCGCTGTCGGTGAGCGTCGCCAACCAGCCGCGACGGTCGCTCGGGCAGGTGGTGCGTTCCACCCAGCCGAGCTCGACGAGCCGCTCGACGGCGTGGCTCATCCGGCTCGGTGAGCTCATCGTCGCCTCCGCGAGCTCGTTCATGCGCAGTGTCCGGCGGGGTGCCTCGGAGAGCACCACGAGGGTGGCGTAGGTGCCCGCGGCCATGCCGGCGTCGCGAGAGAGGTCGCGGTCGAGCTGGGCGAAGAGGAGCCGGGCGGACTCGCGGAACGCACGCCAGGTGCGCTGCTCCGCGTCGGTCAGCCAGCGGGGTTCGCTCGGGACGGTCGTGGTTGCCATGGGAATAGTGTAACCGAAAAGTTTGACATCTCAAATTCTTGGTGATAGTCTACTCAGCAACAGTTGATTGTTCAAAAAAAGGAGCTTGCAGATGACCGCGACAGCAACCCCGACCATCGTCCAGATCGACGGCTACACCGCCGGCCGCTGGGCAATTGACCCCGTCCACTCCGACCTGTCCTTCACCGCCCGGCACATGATGGTGAGCAAGGTGCGCGGGCACTTCCGCGACTTCGACGGCGAGGTCGTGCTCGCCGAGAATCCTCTGGAGTCGACGGTCACCGCGAACATCCGCGTGGCCTCGGTCGACACAAACCAGGAGTTCCGTGACAACCACATCCGCTCCGGTGACTTCTTCAACGCCGAGACCTACCCGACGGCGACCTATCGCTCCACCGGCGTTCGTCTCGAGGACGACGAGTTCATCATCGACGGCGAGCTGACCCTCCGCGGCGTGACCCGCTCGGTGCCCTTGACGGTCGAGCTCAACGGTTTCGGGCCGGACCCGCAGACCGAGGGCGGCCGCCGTGCCGGCTTCACGGCCCGCGGCAAGATCAACCGCAAGGATTTCGACGTCAACTTCGGTGGTGTCATGAACGGCGTCACCGTGGTCAGTGACCAGATCGAGCTCACGATCGAGGTCGAGACGATCCTCCCGCCCCAGGCCTGATCCGACACTCCCTCACTAGGGCCGGCGACAGACTGCTGTCGCCGGCCCTTTTCATGCTCAGCGCATGGTCCAGCAGACTTCGGCACTCATCAACCGGCCACCGCCCGGCCACTACCGGGGACGGCTCACCCACCTGATCGACAGCATCCCGGTTGCCGCCGAGCAGCCCCGGTCGAGCTGGGGATCGCCCGCGGCACCTGGGCGCGCGGCGGTCCGCCCACGCCGCCGCCGGACCGGCCAGCTCGCCCTGCCTCTGGAGGCAGCCACCTCATGTCGCCGGAGCTGACACGCTGAGTTGGGGGTGTCGGAGGGGGGAACGCAATCCCCCATGGCTTCAGGGGATGACGTTCATCGCGGTGAGAATGCGAGTCGCCAGCTCTGTGTCTCCCTCGACCATCACCTCACCAGCAGCGATCGCCGCTGCGGCATCACGCCGGCCAGAGGTCACGCGGAGGAAAACGGCGGGGGAGGCGCGAAGGTGCAGCGCCGCCTCTCCCGCCACGTGGTCGGCGGGCACGCCGCGCCCCGCCTGCATCCTGGCCCCGGTGCAGCGCGGCAGCGGCGGTCCGATGTCGAGCGCGACGCAAGTCCCTTCGGCGGCGCCGCCCTTGGCCACCCCGCGCGGCAGCAGCATCAGCATCTCGTCGAGAACCCGGCGTCCGGACGGGTGGTCGACAGCCGCCTCCAGATCAAGACCCAGTGCCTCGCCGACGTCGAGCTCGTGCACCACGTAGTCCCACAGCCGGATGGCGATGAAGTCACCCTGCCCCACCACGCCACCGCGTGGGGAGGGCACCTCGTCGGCGAGCGCCGCCTCGTCGAGGCCGCGGAGCTGCTCGAGACGGAGACCTGTGGTCTCGCGGAACTCGGCGAGCACGTCGGCGCCCGGCCAGGAGCGGCGGCGATCGACCATGCACTCGTTGAGGTGGCCGAGGGGGTTGCGCACGTGTGCGATGGCCGCCGGCTCGTGGGCGGGCTCATCACGACCGAGAAGCATGGATTCCAGGGAGCCGAGGTGGGCGACGACATCCTTGACGTCCCACGCCGGCAGCGCGGTGGGCCTGTGCCAGCCGGCTTCGTCGAGGCCGGCGCACATGGCGTCGATGCGCGCGCAGCACCCAGCGATGGCGTCGATGGTGGGCGCCTGGCTGTTGGCCACGCCGCAGCCTAGCGCAGCTCCACCACCCTCGAGGAGACCGAGTCCGATGACCGAGCCTGGTGCGGGATCATGAGCGACGTGGAGCCGCCGCTGCCCCTCTTCTCGCCGTCCGCGCAACGATGGTTCGCCGACGCGCTCGGCGACCCGACAGAGGTGCAGACCCGCGGCTGGCCGGAGATCGCCGCCGGCCGTCACGCGCTGCTCTGCGCGCCCACCGGCAGCGGCAAGACGCTGGCCGCCTTCCTGTGGTTCGTCGACAGCCTCGGACGGTCCCCGCTCCCCGCCGAGGCGCAGCGCTGCCGGGTGCTGTACATCTCCCCGCTCAAAGCGTTGACCGTCGACGTCGAGCGCAACCTACGCGCGCCGCTGCGCGGCATCGCGCTGGAGGCGGAGCGCCGCGGCGAGACCTTCCGCGAGTCACGCGCGGCGGTGCGTAGCGGCGACACCACGTCCGCTGAGCGTCGCGACCTCGTGCGCCATCCGCCCGACGTCCTCATCACCACGCCCGAATCACTGTTCCTGATGCTCACCAGCGCCGCTCGCGAGACGCTGCGCAGCGTCACCACGGTGATCGTCGACGAGATACACGCGCTCGCCGGCACCAAGCGTGGCGTGCACCTCGCGCTCAGCCTGGAGCGGCTCTGCGCGCTGACCGACAGCGATCCGCAGCGCATCGGCCTGTCCGCAACGCAGCGCCCGCTCAGTGAGGTCGCACGGTTCCTGGGCGGCATCGGACGTGATGTCGTCATTGTCGACGCCGGCGTGCGCAAGCCGATGGAGCTGACCATCGAGGTCCCGGTCGATGACATGACCGACCTCGACCGCGGCGCCGAGCGTAGCGGCGATGTCTCGACCCCGCAGGCACCGCGCCGCAGCATCTGGCCGGCGGTGACGCCGCGCCTCCTCGAGCTGATCCGCGCTCATCGCTCCACCATCGTCTTCGTCAACTCGCGCCGTCTTGCCGAGCGGCTCAGCGGACAGCTCAACGACCTGGCCGGCGAGGACCTGGTGCGCGCCCATCACGGCTCGATCGCGCGCGAGCAGCGCACGGCGGTCGAGGAGATGCTCAAGGAGGGCAGGTTGCCGGCGATCATCGCCACCAGCTCGCTGGAGCTGGGCATCGACATGGGCGCGGTGGACCTCGTCGTCCAGGTCGGCTCGCCGTTGACGGTCGCGTCCGGCCTGCAGCGCATCGGCCGCGCCGGTCACAGCGTCGGCGTGGCCTCGCGCGGAACCATCTTCCCGACCCATCGCGGTGACCTCCTGGAGGCGGCGACGATTGCTGAGAGGATGCTCGACGGCGCCATCGAGGAGACGCGCGTGCCACGCAACCCGCTCGACATCCTCGCCCAGCAGATCGTCGCCATGGCTGCGCTCGACACCTGGGATGTCGGTGAGCTGCACCGCACGATCGTGCGCGCGTATCCCTTCGCCGACCTCGGCACGCGCGCGTTTGAGGCAACGCTCGACATGCTCGACGGCCGCTATCCGTCCGAGGAGTTCGGCGAGCTGCGGGCGCGCATCGTCTGGGATCGGCTCGCGGGCACGGTGCGCGGCCGCGCCGGTGCGCAGCGACTCGCCGTCACCAGCGGCGGCACCATCCCCGACCGCGGCCTGTACAGCGTCAACATCTTCGAGGACGGCCGTCGCGTCGGCGAGCTCGACGAGGAGATGGTCTACGAGCTCCGTCCCGGCGAGGTGTTCATCCTCGGCGCCACCAGCTGGCGCTGCGTCGACATCACGCCGCAGCAGGTGCTCGTCCTGCCGGCGCCGGGAGAGCCGGGGAAGATCGCCTTCTGGCACGGCGACTCGGTCGGGCGCCCTTACGAGGTAGGCGCTGCGGTGGGCGCGCTCGTCCGCGAGCTGCGCGCCGCGGGCGAGCCGGCCGCGCTGGAGCGCCTGCGCTCGCGAGCGGGACTCGACGAGCGCGCCGCGCGCAACCTCGTCGACCACCTCGCCGACCAGGAGCAGGCGACGGGCGCGGTGCCCGACGACCGCACCATCGTGGTGGAGCGCTTCCGCGACCAGCTCGGCGACTGGCGGCTGTGCGTGCTCAGCCCCTTCGGGGCGCGTGTGCACGCACCGTGGTCGCTGGTGGCGGCGCAGCGGCTCCGCCAGGAGGTCGGCGCCGACG
>JALYZN010000068.1 GCA_030948845.1 Candidatus Dormiibacterota bacterium | reverse complement strand
GATGGCGAACACAACCCAGACGATGAAGCTGAACGTCTCCTTTGGGTCCCATCCCCAGTAGCGGCCCCAGGCGTGCTCGCCCCAGACGGCGCCCATCATCACCCCGAAGGTCCACACGGGGAAGCCGATCATCACGAAGCGGAAGCTCCAGGCATCGAGCGTCTTGGCCGCGGGCAGGCGGCGCAGCGAGCCTGCCAGCGACGGCATGAAGCCGCCTCCCCCGCCACCACCGACCAGCACCGCGGCGCCACCACCGCCGGCGGCGACGTTGCCGCGCGAGCCGCCGCCCGCGGTGGCCAGCGCGTAGCCGTCGGCCCAGCGCCGGGCCAGGAAGAACATCGCGAAGAAGCTGGAGAACACCAGCAGCCCGGACGCTGTCGCCATCGCGGTGACGTGGATGGTGAGCCAGTAGCTGTGCAGCGCCGGCACCAGGTTGCCCGGCGGCACATAGAGCATGTACGCCACCGCCATCAGGCCGATGACCAGGATCATCGCGGGAACGCCGAGAAGGCGCTGGCCGGCGCGCAGCGAGATCACCAGGAAAACGGTGGCGACCACGAAGGAGATCCCGGTCGAGTACTCGTAGATGTTGCCGAGCGGCCAGTGGCCGGCCTCGAATGCGCGAGTGAGGATCGACGCCAGGTGGAAGGGCCAGCCCAGCGTCACCAGGCCGAGCGAGGTGGCGGCGACGCGTCTGCGCCGGAAGGGGACGTGCACGACGAAACCGATCAGCGCGGCCACGTAGAACGCCACGGCCACGCCGAAAAGCGTCAGCGACAGCGGCGTGTCACTCATCGCGTCAGGATAGCCGCGCGGCGCTTGCGCCTGCGCTCCAGGAACGGGCGCAGGTACAGCTTGGTGAGCAGCCCAGTCATGGTGAGCACGAACGCGGTGTAGACGAGCGGCACCCCGCTGTCCTTCTTGACGTGGAACAGCGAGAACTGGCGCAGCTGCGGGAAGGACACCGTGAAGTTGGCTGTGCCGCCATTGGCGGCCGGCAGCGACAGGGTCGTGGTCTGGTGGATGGGCAGCGCAAAGGCGGCGGCGTCGCTGTAGTACGGGCTCATCCCGCTGGTGTCGAGCGTGAAGACGTCCTGCGCGGCGCCGTTGTCCAGCCCGAGGTCGCCCACGAAGAGCTGCACCTCCATGACCGGGTTGTTGGCCGTGGCGGTGCCTGCCGTGTACGCAACGTTGAGCCCGTTGGAGGGGCCGCTCACCTGCGGCAGTGCCTGCGCGTCTGGGTACAGCACCAGCCGTGCGCCGATCTGCACCGGCTTCGACTGACCCGGCAGCGTGTAGTTGAACGCCGGCACCTTGAGCACACCGGTCGACGCCGTCTTGCTGTCGCTGATCATCTGGACGTTGGTGTCGCTGACCACCTCACCGGACGGGTTCCGCACCACTATGCGCGGCGCCCAGCCGTAGTCCTGCTGGTAGAAGTCGACGCCGTTGTAGCCGAGGTACTCGTTGACGCGCACGTCCTGGGTGACCACCTGGTGAGTGCCGTCGTACAGGGTCATGTTGCTGACGAAGTCGGCCGGCATGCCGTTGGACTGCAGGGGAGCGCTGAACCTGTTGAGCTGCACCTGGTAGCCGCTGTGGTGGCCGTCGAAGAGCATCCCTTCCTGGAGGGTGTCGTAGCTGGCCCGCGTCTCGGCGATGCGCTGGCCCTCGGTGATGGTCATGATCCCGTCGAAACCGGTTGCCTTGCCCCACACCACCGCGACCACCAGCAGGAAGAACGAGGTGTGGAACATCCAGCTGCCCCACTCGCCCCAGTACTGGGGGGTTCGCGGGTAGCCGCGCACTGTGCGCACGATGAGCGCGCGGCCCCGGTTGATGACGCACGAGAGCAGTGCGATGTAGAGGCTGGCCAGCAGGATGTAGAACAGCGGCGATACGAACACCGACGTCAGCGGCAGGCCGAAATGGGTGGCCAGGTCGTTGAGGTTGTGGTGCGCCGCGACGAACTCGCTGACCTTCACTGAGGCGGAGCTGAACTCCTGGGGCACGAAGGTGCCGACCAGCACGATGAGCAGGATGCCGATGAGGAAGTAGATGGCGGTGCGCATGCGCGTGTACTCGTGCCAGAAGCGACCAAACAGAGTACGCGCGCGTCGGCGACGCGGCGGAGGCGCGCTGCGCTTGGATGTGGCGGGCGGCGCCATGGCTGTGGCCATCACGGGCTCCTGCTGCTGAGCAGGGAATCGAGCGTGGCGGGGACGTCGTTGAGCTCTCCCAGCTGGCGCAGGCGGATGGTGCCGCCGGCGTCGATCACCACCGTCGTCGGCGGGGCGTCGACGTTGAAGGCGGCGGCGTCCTCGGAGGCGGGGTCAAACAGGCTCGGGTAGGTGATGTGGAACTCCTGGACGTATGCCCGCGCGTTGGCGGAGTCGTCGCGGATGTCGACGCCGAGGAAGTGCACCCCGCGCGCCGCGTACCTGGTCACCAGCGAGTTGAGCTCGGCCTGCCCCTGCCGGCAGGGTCCGCACCACGACGCCCAGAAGTCGACGACCACGGGGTGGCCGCGCAGGGCGGCGAGGTCGACGTGGCCGCCGCTCAGGGAGCTGCCGGAGAGCGCGGGCGCCGGCTGGGCGGTGCGCGCGTCTGCCTGCACCCGGGTGGAAACGTCGGGCTGCAGGCTGCAACCGCTGACGAGAAGCGCGGCGATGAGCGCGGTGGCGCCGAGCGCGGCCACGCGGCATGGGTTCTTGGGCATGGGCATGGGGAGAGCGCGCGAGCTCGGCGCGCAGGGTACTACCGAGGCGGCTCGCGACGCCGTTGCCGGGATTGCGGCGGGGCGTGGAATCCGGGGTACATCGAGCCTATGGTGGGGTGGTCCAAACAGCGACAGGAGGCAACTGCCATGGCCGAGACCGAACACGGCGCTCCGAGCAACGCGGACCTCGAGGAGCCCGGCGACAAGGACGAGGACAAGGGGAACATGTCGGAGGGCAACCGCCCCGCCGGCGGCGACAAGGCCGCCCACGCGGGCTCGGTGGGCCAGCACCCCGACAAGATGCGGGAGCGCGGCACCGTCGATCCTGACAAACCCGATCCCTCCGGCGGTCCTCCCGGCTGAGGGCGGCCGGCGCGCGGCCTGCCGCGCAGATCCTTTCCGGCGTACCCGGCCAGGCGGGACGGAGGTGGCTTGGACAGCTGTCCGGGGGCGCCTTCGTCCTCTTCGCCGTGTTGACGCTGCTCGTGGTGAGTGGAGCGACGCGATCGGTCGACGTGGCGGTCGCCGATGCCGTGCAGGGCTTCCACTGGGGGCCCCTGCGCTCGGTGATGCGGGCCACCAGCGCGATCGGCGAGCCCGGCGCGGTGCAAGCCATTGTCGGGGGCGCGGTGGTGATCGCGCTGCTGCTGGTGAGCCGGCGCGCCGGCTACCTGGTGATCCTCGGCGCGCTGGCCAGCGTCATCAACCTGGGAATACGGCTCCTGATCCCGCGCGACGGCCCGCACGCGAGCGTCAGCGCAGTGCTGGACCCCGCACACAGGCACAGCTTTCCGAGCGGACACGCCGTGCTCTTCACATGGGTGAGCTTCTTGGTGGCTGCGGGGGTCTCGCCGCGACTCCCTCCTTGGCTGCGCCACGTGGTGTGGGGGCTGGCGGCGGCGGTGACGGCCGTGGCGTGTGCCGGCCGGGTGTGGATTGGGGCGCACTGGCCCTCTGACGTGCTGGGCGGGCTGTTGCTCGGCTTGGGGTGGTCGGCTTTCGTCCTGTGGCTACCGCAGCGGTGGGTGCGGTGAGCCGGCCTGGCAGTGAGACGATGCCGCGGTGGAGTCGCTTGTCGAGCTGAGCGTTGGACGCGTGGTGCCGCCTCGGTCAGGCGAGGTGCAGCTGTGGCGGGCGTCGCTCGACCTGGACGAGGCCGCGGCAGCCGTCGTGTGTGCGTCACTCAGCGCGGACGAGGTGGTGCGCGCGGAACGGTTCGTTCACGAGGTGGACCGGCGGCGGTTCGCGGTGGGGCGCGGCTGGCTGCGCATGCTGCTGGGGGCGTACCTGGACGTGGCCCCCGCGGCGGTGGTCGTGGTGCGCGACGAGCGCGGCAAGCCTCGCGTTGGTGCGGGCGCGTCGACGGACGGGGGCTGCCTGCGCTTCAACCTCGCGCATTCGGGAGCGTCGATTGTCGTCGCGGCGGCGTGGGATCGCGAGGTGGGCGTGGACGTTGAATTGGTGCGCGCCGTTGACGTCGAGGCGATCGCGCGACGGTCGCTGTCAACGCGACAGCACGCCGCGTTGATGCAGTTGCCCCACGGGTCGCGGGAGTCGGCGTTCTTTGCGACGTGGACACACAACGAGGCGTACCTCAAGGGGCTGGGCGTCGGGCGGGACGGCGGTGACCACGACGTCGACGGCACGCCGGGGTGGACGGTGAGCGCCTTCGACGCAGGGCCGGGGTGCGCGGCTGCCGTTGCCGTTGAGGGCGGCGAGCTTGACGTGCCGCTGGTGGCACGGGAGCTGACCCCGCACGCCTGACCTCCTGGTGTGACGTCGCGTGGCCGCCGCGTGGTTGCGCCGGCGAGCAATGTGTCGGGGCCTGACCAGCCGCGCCCGGCGATACTGTCCGCCGTGATGCGCCGACGTCTCGCCGTCACCGCCACCGTTCTCGCCCTCCTGGCGGGCGAGTGGCTGGGTCACAGCCTGAGCTACCTCAGGGTGGCCGGCCTGGCCGGTCTCCGGGCCGGCCTGACCGGCGGCATCCACGACTACATGATTCCGCTCGGTCTTGCACTTCTGGTGGCTGGAGCGGCAGGCGCAGCGATCTGGGGCCGCGCCTGGATGGCCATCGGACGTCGTTTCGACCGCTCCGCGGCGGCTTTGCGGCGGCTGCGCCGGGGCCAACGCGTCGGGGCGGCGGGGTGTGAACCCGGTCCCGCGCTCGGGGGGCAGGCGGGGGCTCCGGAGCGCGTGCCGTCGCTCGGGGCGCGGGTCCTCGCGCTGGCGGCACTCATGGCGCTCCTCCAGTGCTCGCTGTTTGTCCTGCAGGAGAATCTGGAACGAGTTGTCCACGGCCTCGCCAGCGGCGGCTTCGCGCCCCTCCTTGATGGATATGGAGCGGGCGCGGCGATCCAGGGCTGCGTGGCGCTGCTGCTCGCGACAGTGCTGGTCGCCGCCATGGGGCTCCTCCGTGCCAGGTCGGCAGCCGCGGTACTCTGCGAGCGGATCGTCCGCGCGCTGTGGCAGCGCGCATTGCGCAGCACGTCGTCCCCCCAGCCACCGCAATCCGACGTCATTCCCGCGCAACTGGTGCTGCGTACCGCGCTGTGGAGTCGTCCCCCGCCGGTTCCCGCCGCTGCCTGAACGACGTCGCTGCGTCCGCTCTGTGTGGATGCGCCGCATCATTCATCGGGGGAACCGACCGTGACCACTCCTCAAACCCTCCCTCACGAGGGCCTCACCGGATTAGTGCCCATCGTGGCGCACGCGTTCGGCAAACGCTACGACCTGCCCGTGCCCCTGTGGCTCTTCGTGATCGGCGGCGCCGCCGTCGTGTTCGTCTCGTTCCTGGTGGTGCTGCCGCACGCGGTGGCGGCCGCCTCGGTGGGCGAGGCCAGGTTCACCGACAGCCTCCGGCTGCGCCCACCGGCGCCGGTTCGCTGGATCCTCGCCGGCTTGATCGCAGTGGCGCTGATCCTGTGCGGCTGGTTCGGCAGCTCGGCTGTTGCCGAGAACATCGTTCCGTCGTTCTTCTGGCTCGCGGTGTGGGTGGCCACGTCGATCAGCTGCGGGGTCATCGGCGACTGGACGCGGGCGGTGAACCCGTTCGCGGCGCTCGCCCGCGCGTGCGACCGCCCAGCTCTACGCAACACTCTGCTTGATGACGATCGAGTCGTCGGCTGGCCTCGCTGGCTGGGATGGTGGCCCGCCGTCGCGCTCTTCTTCACGGTGGCCTGCGGTGAGCTGATCTTCAATGGCACGGCCACGCTACCTGCGTTCACGGCGTGGGGACTGCTCGTGTACGGAGTGGTGAATGCGGTGGCCGGACTCCTGTTCGGCGCACAAGCCTGGACCGAACGCGGCGAGCTGTTCTCCGTGCTCTTCGCCACCTGGGGACGCCTCGGCTGGTTCCGGTTCGGCGCCGACGGCAAGCGCGGCGTCGGCGGCGGTCTGCGCGTGCCGTTCGAAGCGCACGTCAGCCGGGTCACCTTCGTGCTCCTCCTGCTCGTTTCGGTGTCCTTCGATGGGCTGCTCTCCACTCCCGGATGGAAGACGTTCCGCGCCCAGATCTCGCAGAGCGGGGTCGGCTTCCAGCTGTTCGAGACCGCGGCGTTCGCGGTGCTGGTGGTGACGGCCTGGGGAATCTTTGGAGGATTCGCGGCTGTGGTGCGGCACTTCGGCGACATGCAGCGGTCGACGCTCCAGGTGCTCGCCGGCCTGGTGCCGTCGCTGCTGCCGATCGCGTTCGGCTACCTGGTGGCCCACAACGCCGAGTACATCGCCATCAATGGCCAGCTGTTGATCCCGCTGCTCGGCAACCCCGCCGGCATGGATGGCGTGCACCTCCTGCCGGCGCCGTTCAACGACAGCTACGAGATCAACCCCAACCTGTTGCCATCATCGGTGGTCTGGTATCTCCAGGTGGCGCTGATCATCTTCGTGCACATCGCTGCGGTGGTCCAGGCGCATCGCTTCCTCGGGCGCGCGTCGCGCAGCCACGCCAAGGCACGCGCGAGCGAGTGGCCGTGGATCGTGGCCATGGTGGGCTACACGATGACCTCGCTCTGGTTGCTCGCGCAGCCATTGGTGCAGGAGGGAACGTCGGCGGCGGTGCGAGCTGTCACGGCACCTCTGGTGGCACTGCTGCGATGAGCGTGCTCGGCCACATCGTCGGCGGGGGGCTGGTCTGGCCGCTTTGGGTGACCGGCTCCCTGCTCTTCGGCGGCGCAGTGGGGGCGATGGCCGTGGCGCAGACGTTGCGACGGGCGTGTCTCGCCATCGCAGCGATTGGATTGATATCGACAGTGATTGTGTACACGCTGCTGCCGTCGGCACCGATCGCGCCACGGGGACTGACGGTGCGCATCGTCGCGCCGAAGGCGTCCGCGACCGTCACGAGTCCGGTGCTCGTGAGGGTGTGTGGGGACACGTCGAACCTTCCCGGGGCGGGGCGGCTGCTGAGCATCAGCGTCGACGGACGGCAGGTTGCGGAGGTCGACGCTGACTCCGCGGCAGTGGCACTCGCCGCGGGCACCTACACGCTGCGCGCGGCGTTGGTGACCACCAAGCACCTCGAATACGCACCGCCGGTGCTGACAGACGAGACCATCACGATCACCGGGGTGGGCGCGCTTGCACCGGCGCCCGACTGCGTGGGGGGCAGATGAGCCGGCGCCGCCCACCGACACCCCAACGGCGACGTGACTCCGCGGCCCGTCGGCTGCCCGGTCAACTGCGGCCCGGTTGGGATGGCCTCGCCGGAGGAGGGTGGCCGGGGTCAGATCTGACCGCTTCCCGCCGATTGGGGCTTTTGCCCAGGGGCAAGATTGGTATAGTGATAGCGGGTAGGGGATGAATAGCCCCCTGAGGAGACTCAGGGTTGGCGCGGCAAAGGGGGGTTTAAATGCACCAAACGACGTCACGTGTCAGCGCGCGCGCTGTGGGGTGGGCGGCTCAGGACCGGGTTGGGTCCGTCGACTCCGAGACAGTCGCCGGCATCCTCGCCGACGTTGAGGAGCGCGGTGGGCTCATCGACGCCCCGGCGGTGCCGGCGCCGCACGAGCGCACGTTCGCGCCGCGCAGCCTTCGCGTCAAGCACGCGTTCGATCGCGACCTGGCGACACTGCTGATCGTCGTCCTCTCCCCGCTGCTCCTCATGCTGGCGGTGCTGGTGAAGGTCAGCTCACCCGGGCCGGTGCTGTTCCGGCAGAAGCGGATCGGCCAGGACGGCTTCGGGTTCGTCATGTTCAAGTTCCGGTCGATGCGACTGCCCAAGCGGATGGTTCGCTTCGAGCCGGCCCCGGGCCTGGCGCCGGGTGGCGTCGAGGGCGTGGACCGCCGCACCATGGTGGGACGCGTCATCCGGGTGCTCAGCCTCGACGAGCTCCCTCAGCTGTTCAACGTGCTGCGCGGCGAGATGAGCTTGGTGGGGCCGCGTCCGGAGCGTCCCCACTATGTCGAGCGCTTCTCGCACGACCTCCCCGGCTATGCGGATCGCCACCTGGTTCGCCCGGGGATTACCGGCTGGGCGCAGGTGCACGGCTGCCGCGGGGCGACGTCGATCAAGCACCGCCTCGAGCTCGACCGCGAGTACATCCAGTTCTGGTCGCTCTGGCTCGACCTCAAGATCCTGGTGCGGACGGTGACCCTGGTCGCCGGCATCCTGGTCCACCCGGGCGACCAGCGCGAGATCGAGGTGATCGGCCGCCGCCAGCAACCAACAGGGCGGCTGGCCGGCGCCCAGCGCAAGCACTAGTCGGGGCGCCTCGCCAGGGTTTCCCAGATCGCGGCGACGCTCGCGGCCATGCGGGCTCGTGAGTGCAGCGCGCGGGCGCGGCGACGCCCTTCCCCGCCCAGGCGGTCCGCCATCGCCTCGTCCCCGGCGAGCCGGATGAGCGCGGTGGCGACATCCGCCGCCGACGCGCCGGTGAGCAGGCCGGTGACGCCGTCCTCGACGAGCTCCTCGACGCCGCCGAAGCGCACCGCGACGACCGGCGCTCCCGCCGCCATCGCCTCGAGGACAGCCAGCGAGCAGCCTTCGTAGACCGACGTCATGAGCAGGCATCCAGCCTCCGCAAGCAGCGTGGGGACGTGGTCGGTGTCGCCGAGCAGGTGGACCGCATCCTGCACACCCAGCCCATGCGCGAGCGCTGCGAGCTCGTCGTGCAGCTCGCCGCTGCCGGCCATCACCAGGCGCATGACGGGACGGCGCTCGCGGGCGAGCGCGAGAGCCCGAATCGCTAGGTCGGGTCGCTTCTGGGGCGCCAGCCGGCCGACCATAAGGACGACGTCGCGGTCGGGAGCGCGCTCGCGACTCCATCGCTGCAGGTCGACGCCGTTGGGGATGACGCGGTACTGCGCGCCGCGTCCGACACCGAGTCGCAGGCCCTCGTCGCGCTCGTGCCGGCTCACCGCGAGGATCGCTGCGCAGGCGTGCGCGGCCAGTCGCTCCGAGGCGATGAGCGCACGCCGCGCTGGGCCGCGCAACGCCCAGAACGACCATGCATGCGGCGTGACGGCGCACGACCCGCGCCGGCCGGTCAGCAGCGCCGCGGCGCGGACGAGCCACGCGGCCTTGCTGGAATGACCGTGCACGACGTCGCTGCGCACAACCAGCGGGAGCAGGCGCACCAGCCAGAGCAGGTCGCTGGGGTGTGGTGCGCGGTGTGACGTGAACCGCACCCGGCGCACGCGCGGCATCCGGCGCACGCCGTCCCACAGGATGGACTGCGGCGGGCACGCCACCGTGAGCTCGAACCGCTCGTCGTCGTGCAGCTCCTCCACGACGTCGAGCACGTGGCGCGGAACGCCGGCGTCGACCGGCTGGGCGACGAGCAGGACGCGGATCGGACGGCGCATCGGCTCAGGCCGCGCGACGCGCGACGAGCGCGCGCCACAGCAACTGGTACGAGTCGACCATGGCGTCCTCGCTGAACTCCCGCTCCACGCGGCGCGCGGCTGTGTCACCGAGGCGGCGGCCGAGCCGCGCATCGGCGAGCACACGCGCTGTCGACGTGGCTAGCGCGGCGGCGTCACCGGGCCGCACGAGGAGGCCGTCCTCGCCGTCGCGCACCAGCTCGCGCAGACCCGGAGCGCGGGCAGCGACCACTGGGCGTGCGGCGCTCATGGCCTCGAGCACGACCAGCGGCAGGCCCTCCCAGTCGGACGGCTGCACCACGACGTCGGCGACGGCGAGCAAGGCGCGCACGTCGGAGCGCGCCCCGACGAGGCGCACGCGCGGCGTGAGGTGAAGCTCGGCGATCTGCTGCTCGAGCGCGGGCCGGAGGGGACCGTCCCCGACGATCACCAGCGCCGCGTCGGGGAGCGACGCCATCGCGGCGACGGCGAGGTCGTGCCGCTTCTGCGCGACCAGTCGACCGGCGGCCATGACCAGGCGCCATTGGGGCGGGACGCCCCACTGGCGGCGCAGTTCCACCTGGTCCGCCGGCGGCGGCGGGGGGGTGATGCCGTTGCAGATGGTGGTGAGCGGTTCGAGCCCGTGGGCGCGCAGCGCGGCGGCCACGCCGGGGCCGCACGCGACCACCGGGAGGCGCGCCCAGCCCAGCAACCGCGCGGTGGCGGCGTCGTCCTCGGGGGGGACGCCGTGGAGCGTGGCCAGCGCGGGCCAGCTGGCGCCGCGGCGCGCAGCGAGCGCGGTCGCCAGCGCGATGCCGGGGTTGTGGGCGTGGATGACGTCGGGTCGCCACGCGCTCGCGAAGCGGCGGATGCTCCACGCCGCGGCGAGGGTACGGTCGGGACGGCGCGCGAGCATGGGGATGCGCAGCCGGTCCGCGCCGCGCGGCAGCCTGGCGTCGCCGGCGCACGCGATCGCCACCACCTCCCCGCGCGCCAGCGAGGCCTCGGACAGCCGCCGCACCACCTGCTCCGCACCACCTGTGCCGAGCTCCTGGATGACGTGGAGGATGCGCACGTGGTCAGCGCGGGGATGCGAGCAGCCGCTCATAGAGCGCGACCATCTCGGTGCCCGCCTGGGCGGCGTCGAAACTCTCGGCGACGCGTGCGACCCCGGCACGACCCATTGCTGCACGCGCCTCTGGGTCCTCGATCAGCGGGGCGAGCGCCTGGGCGAGGGCGGGAATGTCGTCGGGCTCGACGAGGCGACCGCTCACCCCGTCGTCGACGAGCTCGGCGATGCCGCCGACTCGACTGGCCACCACGGGCAGCGCCACCGCCATCGCCTCGAGGATTGTGATCGGGAGGTTCTCGCCGCGCGACGGCAGCACGAAGATGTCGGCGCCGAGAAGCCGGTCGCGCACGTCGGTGACATTGCCGTGGAAGGTGACGTCGAGCCCGCTACGGGCGGCTCGTTGCTCGAGCTCGACGCGCAGTGACCCGTCGCCGTAGATGTCGAGGTGCACGTGGGGCGTGCTGCCGTTGAGGCGTGCGCACGCGTCGAGCAGGACGTCGATGCCCTTGTGTGTCTCCAACCGCGCCGCGGTGGCGATGCGCACCGGGTGGTGCGGCTGCGCAGGCTCGGTCCGGCGGATGTCGATGCGCGACGGCACCACGTGCATACGCGGTGCCGGGAAGCCGCGGCTGACCAGGAAATCGGCCAGCGCGTGCGATGGCACCACCACGGCGCCGAGGCGGACGAGCAGCGCCTCGAAACGGAGATGACCGTGCAGCCGCCACGCCGCCCGCAGCGGGGACCCGGAGGGGCGCGCGCCAGGTCGCCCGGGCAGACCGACAAGCTCTTCGGGGAGGCCGTGGTACGTGTGCACGAGCTCGGCGCCGGTCGCGGTGCGCACGACGGCGCCGCAGAGGAGCAGGGCGCGGCGATCCTGGGAGTGCACGATGTCCGCACCGCGCAGCTGCGGCCACAGCCGGGCGGCGCTGACGGCGTCGGTCTTGCTGCGCACTGGGAACGCCTCGGCCGCGAGCCCGAGACTGCGGACGCGGTCCGCGACCTCGTCGCTGCCGCAGAGCACGCGCACCCTGGCACCCGCGGCGGCGACGCGGGGGGCGAGGTTGAGCAGATGCGACACCGGTCCACCCTCGGTCAGGGTGCTGACGTAGGTGACCTTCACGCGCGGGGCGCGAGCTGGGCAGCGCGAAGCGTGGGGCTGCCGGCAGGCTGCCGCATCTTCATGTCCTGCCAGATGCAGGTGACCATGGCGCCGACCAACCACAGCGGCGCGTAGTACTGCTCCGACAGTGTCAGCGCCGCGACGATAGCGACGATCATCGCACCGGCTACGGCGATGGCAAACGACGGTGGCCCGACGCGCGCGCGGATGGCCAGGCGGATCCGCGCCAGGTTGGTGGCCAGGTACGCGAGCAGAAGCGCGAGCGCCGGGAGCCCGACCTCGACACCGACATCGAGGTACGTGTTGTGCACCACGGTCGGGTCCTGGCTCGTCGGGGGCCGGCCGTCGACCTGCGCGTTGTAGTACTGGAAGTTGCCGGGCCCAACGCCGGCGTACGGGTGGGTGACGATGAGCTCGAGCGCGCTTCTCCAGGAGTCGAATCGGTGCCCCACGTTGGCGCCGGCGACGTTCGACTTGTAGAGCAGCGCCTTGCCGAGCCGCTGCGGCTGGGCCACGGCGACGACCGCCACCAGGCTCAGCACCAGGAGGATCGGCACCAACGCGGTGCGGATGAGATGCCGATGGTAGAACAGCACCCACGCGAAGGCGACGCCCAGACCGAGCGCGGCGCCTCGTGAGAAGGTGAGCGCATCGGCAAGGCTGATGACCGCGATCAGCGCCAGCACGAAGACGCGGGCCCACCCCCGGTAGCGCAGCAGCCAGAGTGTCAGCGGCAGGACCGACGATAGGATGTACGCGAGGTCGTTGGGGTCGCCGTACGTGGGCGTGGCGCGCGTGTCGATGCCGATGAGCAGGTTGCGGATGGCGAGCACACCGGCGACGGCGGACGCGATGGACAACATCCACACCACGCGCTCGAGGGTGCGGTAGTCGCCGGCGAACGAGCTGAGCACCATGTAGAGCCCGACGTAGCTGACGTACCGCAGCGTCACCGGAAGCGCGCTGTCCAGGTGCTGTGCCGCGACGGTCGAGACCAATAGGCACGCCAGGATTCCCAGCAGCATGACGTGGGTGGCGTCGATGCGCAGGTGGCGGCGCCGCGTTGCCAGCTGGATGATGAAGCTGAGAAAGCAGAGTCCGCCGGTGAGCTTGACCAGGGTGATCGACGATCCGGCACCGCCGCCGAATGACACCGAGTACTCCAGCGGGACAGCTGCGGCCAGGAGCATGAGCGCCAGGTCCAGGCGCATCACCGCAACGACCACCACCAACAGCACTCCGGCCGCGGGGAACACCAGGATCGGCCAGGCCGTGGCGGTGATGGCCACGACCACGGCGACGGCGACCGCCGCGAGAGCGCCCGCCAGCGCGTTGTTTACGCGTTCGGCGAGGTGCGGCGAGGACGGGCGGGCCAGTTCAACCTGGGTCGGCATGCAGGAGGGAAGTCTGCGCCACGGCGGGCTGCGTGGCAGCACTCATCGATGCGACGCCATGACTCGCCACCGTGACGGGGTGCACGAACATGGTCTGCGCGGCGGCCGCGGTGGAGATTGGGCGGGTGAGCACGCGCTCGAGGCTCGGTGCGAGCGCCGGCTCCGACGGGGATACCATGCCGACCTCGGTCACCCATGAGCTGGCGCGTGGGCGACCGCGCAGCTCGCGGAGCGGGATGGTGTCCTTGACGAGAAGCATCGCAGTCCGGGCCAGGATCACCAGGTCCCCGGTCAGCGACCACGTCGACACGTAGTAGTTGTCCAGCCGAGCGCGGTCGATGATCGAGGTGTCGCCACGCAGGCCGTTGACCTGGGCCCAGCCGGTGATGCCGACGCGCACGCGGTGGCGCGACTGATACTCGGGGATCGACGCCGCGAAGACGTTGGCGATGAGCGGACGCTCCGGTCGTGGTCCCACCAGGGACATGTCGCCGCGCAGCACGTTCCACAGCTGCGGCGCCTCGTCGAGGCCCGTGCGACGGAGGAACGAGCCGAGCCTGGTGACGCGCGGGTCTCCGACCACCGACCAGGTGCGGTCGCCGTCGTCGTTGACCACCATGCTGCGGAACTTGAACATTGCGAACTCGCGACCGTCGAGGCCCACGCGAACCTGGCGGAAGAAGACCGGGCGCTTGCCGACAAACGGACGCGGACCCGACAGCCGCACCGCCGCGGCAACGAGGACAAGCACCGGCGACAGGACGGTCAAGGCTCCAAGCGAGACAACGATGTCAAAGCCCCGCTTGAGCATGCGGTTGGAGGGGCGCTGCAGAGGACGCGGCAGCAGCATGAGCGGTATACCCGAGAGCTCGTCCGGCGATGTTCCTTCGACGCCGATCTCGAAGAAGCGCGGCACAGCGTAAATCTCCGCGCGGAGGCGCTCGCAGGTGGTGAGCAGGCGAACCATCCGCGCCTCGCGGAGCGACGAGAACGCGAGCAGGATGCGGGTGACGCCCGCGCGCCGTGCCACGGACTCGAGGTCGGCGAACGACCCAAGGCGGCAAACGCCGTCGACGGGGGACGACTCCTCGTCGTCGATGAGCCCGACGACCCGCATGCCCAGGCCGGGGTGGTCGACAGTGGCGCGCGCCAGTCGCGTCGCCACCTCACCCGAGCCAACGATCAGCACGCGCTCCTCGAGCCAGCCGCGCCGGCAGGCCGCGCGCGCGGCCACCAACGCGAGGCCCCGCGCCAGCAGAAGCACGGGCACCGCGATGGCGCCCAGCGCGACCAGGCCGGCGGTGGCCGTCGCCGGGTTGAGTGCCAGCAGCAATGCAGTGGCGAGACCCACCCGCTCTGCGACCGGAAGGACCGCGTCGACGAGGCGTGGAGTCACCCGGGCGGCGGCGCGGCGATCCACCCCGGCGAGCCCGACCACGATGGCCACGCCCCACAGTGCCCACGCCGGGCTGAGCCGGTGGGCGAGGACAAGGACCGCCAGAAGCCCCGCGCACTCGGCCGCACTGAAAGCGAAGCGCAGCACGGCTCGCGCTGACGACCGTTCACGAAGCCGCGCGAACGGCAGGAACCCCCGGCGGCCTTGCGACCCCCCCATCCTCTCCCCCCGAGATCCGGCCTCCGCGGAAGCCGCCCAGTACATCTACGATCAGAGGCGGTGTCGCCGGCTCGCCGGCCCCCGAAAGGGTCGAACGCGCCAAACGGCTCCGCACACGGTAATATCAGCAATCGCGTCACTAATGTCAAACGCTCAAGCAGACCAGCTGCTGCGAGCGCTCCGCGGACACTCGACGCCATGGGGGAAAACGGACGTGCAGAGGCAGAGGCTGACCGAGCAATCCACGGCCAACGATTCGTCGCTTCTCGAGCTGGGGGATCACTACGCGCGGGTCCACCGCACCCGGGAGGCGGTGCCTGTCTCGCACCACCTCGCGGGCAACCCTCTGTTCACGCAGGCAGCGATCGCCGACCTCGCGGACGCGCTGCCGGCGGTGTCGGTGGTGAGCGACAAGGCGGACCAGGCATTGGTCTCCCCTGACGCACCACCGCGCGGCTCGGAGCCGCGTCCCGGCGACGTCATTCGCAATCTCGACACCCACCGCTCGTGGCTGACGCTGCTGAATATCGAGCAGGAGCCGGCCTATCGCGACCTCATGAACGCCTGCCTCGACGAGGTCGCGGCCGTCGTCGATCTGAAGCGCGGCGACACGCGACGCCGCGCGGGCTTCATCTTCGTGTCGTCACCGAAATCGGTGACCCCGGCGCACTTCGATATTGAGCACAGCCTGCTGCTGCAGCTCTCCGGGCAGAAGCAGGTGACCGTGGGCCGGTTCGCCGACGACCAGACGCGGCTTCGCGAGCGCGAGCGCTACTGGGACGGTGCGCTCGGACGCGTGGAAGGCATGCCGGTCGTCGTCGAAGCGCACGACCTCACGCCCGGCATGGGGATCTACCTGCCACCGATCTGCCCGCACTGGGTGCACAACGGCGACCAGGTGTCGATCTCGATGACGCTGACGTACTTCACCAGCCAGTCAGAACGCGACCAGCAAATCGAGGCGTTCAACGCCAAGCTGCGCAAGCGGGGAATGCACCCGGCGCCGCCGGGACAGTCGCAGGTGCGCGACGTCGCCAAGGCGTCGGTGATGCGCGCGTGGGGAGCCCGACGGCGGTTCTTCGGGAACGGGATCGAGGTTTCCGGGTCGCACTAGGCCGGGGGGACGGGGCGTCCACTCTTGCGCTCGTGCATGGCCCACCGCGCACGCCCCGCCGCGCCGCGCGCGCGCTCGATGCCGAGGTCAATGGCGAGTGCGATCGCCGAACGCGGGCCGGTTGCACAACGCAGCCGCCACAGCCCGCGGCGGCCGGTGGCGAAATCCGACTTGTACGCCTCATCGCCGCGCAGCAGGTCGACCTCGCTGATTCCGCGGCGGCCGGCGTCGTCGATGACGCGCGCAAGCAGCAGCGTGCCGACCCCGCGCCAGCGATGGTCGGTCTCACGCCCGCTCTGGTAGTTGCTGATCCTTCCAGCGACCTCGAATGCGGCCATGACCGCGACGGCCTCATCGCCGGCGCGCAGCGCGCTCACGGCCAGCTCGCCCTGCGCGGCCGCCGCATGACAGAGGGCGGCGAAGCGGGTGAAGCCGTCGAGGAAGCCCGACGCCCCGCCCCATCGCTGGGTGTGCAATCGCTGGAGGAGCCGGAGCGCCTCGTCTGTGTCATCGACGGGGGCGACGACGCAGCCGCCGCTCTCCTTGACGAGCCGGCGTTCGGCTCGCGCCGCCCGCCGTCGCACTGAGCGTGAGCCCTGCTGGGCCACGTCGATGCCGAGGCGCATGAACGGCGCGACGGCGCCGAGGTCGCGGCGGACTCGCCCGGGCAAGGCCCTCCAGAGTAGGGGGTCCTCGACGACACCGTCGAGGTCGAGGAGGACGTCGCCTGCGCGACTCAGCCAGCTGCGCAGGGCGCGGACCACGAGGCGTTCGCGGCCGGGTGCGGCGACGGCGTCGAGGTGGTCGGGGCAGAGAACGCCGGAGCCGAGCGTGCGGAGGCGCTCGACGCCGAGGTGGCGGTCGCGCTCCAGCGCGAGGCCGCCGATCAGCCGGTCGCCCTCGACCACGAGCAGGATGTACGGCTCGCCTCCCGCTGCGTTGGCCAGCCACCACGAGCGCAGGAAGGGCGAAGGGAGAGCCATGCGGTCGACCAGTCGGTCCCACGCCTGTGCGTTGCGACCGAGCGCGCTGACAACGGAGACCGCCGTTCGGCCGAGATCGCCTGCCATCATCCAGTTCCATGACCGATCATTCGCTCCGATCGTATCGTGATTCCCACCTCGACCCCGCCATGGCCTACAGGTACGACCGCGACCTCTGGGATGCCACAACCGCACGCGGGCTGGAGTGGCTGCTCGAGCAGGAGATCCTCGACGAACTGCTTGCGGGACGGCCGTCGGCGCGGGCGATCGACTTCGCGTGCGGCACCGGGCGGCTGCTGGAGTACCTCACCCGACGTGCTCCCGAAGTCATCGGAGTGGATGTCAGCCCGGCCATGCTCGAGATGGCGCGACAGCGATGTCCCGGCGCACGACTGCTCGAGGGCGACATCACCGTCGATCCCCAGCTGGTGACCGAGACCGCGGACATCGTCACCGCCTTCCGCTTCCTGCTCAACGCCGAGCCCCCGCTGCGGGCGGCCGCGCTCGAGTGGATGCGTGAGCGGCTCGCGCCGGGCGGGGTGCTGGTCGCCAATTTCCACCTCAACCCGCGCAGCCTTCGGGGCCGCTACCTGCGTATGCGCGACGACCCCGAGGTCAACTTCATGGGCGTCACTCACGCCCGCGAGCTCCTCGCCGAGCACGGGCTGGTGGTGCGGCGGGTCCGTGGCTACAGCTACCTGCCGTACCGCCGCGACGGCTCCAGCCTGTTGCTCCCTGGGCTGCGCCGCGTGGCGGAGCGACGGCTGGCCCGGTCCGAGCGCCTGCCCAAGCTGGGCAGCGCGTTCATGGTGCTGGCCGAGCGGGCGGGATAGGGATCAGGCGCGCACGTCGGCCAGGGCGGACAGCAGCGGGACGATGTTCTCCTCGGCCCAGGCGGGGCCGCGGCGGTCGCCCTTGGGGCCGAGCGCGTGGACCACGGCCGCAGCGGCGATGACCGCAGCGCGGATGGGCGGCGGCGTGCTGAGCCAGGGGACACCGACGGTGTCCGGCGGGGCGATCAGAACCTCGGCCTGGCGCACGGCACGGGCGGCCGCGACGCCGAAGGGGAGGCGGTCGCGGAGGATGATGCGGTGCAGCTCCAGGAAAACGCCGTCCATCCCCAGGGGAGCCATCGGCCGGCCCTGTTCCCAGTCGATGAGCACCGTGGACCGGCGGGTAAGCACCACGTTTCCTGGCCAGAGGTCGCCGTGGCACCAGGATGTCGGCACCCGGGCGTCCTCGATGGGGCTCAGGCCCTCCTCGATGGCCCGGGCTGCGTGAACCCCGAACTGGTCCATCTCCCGCGCCCAGGTGCGGGCCCATCCCTCGCCGGCGTTGCCGGTGGGCGCGGTGTCGGCGAGGAGCCTGGCGACCCGATGTGTGGCTGCCCAGGCGGGTGAGCGTGTCCGCCAGCGGCGGCCCCGGGTGCTGAGATGGCCGGCCTGCCAGCTCTCCGCACGCCAAGGGAGCCCGTGGGTTTTCCCCACAGCAACCTCCTTGGGCATGTGCGACTGCAGGTCAGTACGGGTCAGCCCGGAGTTGATCGCGGCCAGGACGCCGCACTGCTGCTCGACCCGGGCCGCGCCCAGCTCGGTGATGGCCACGCGCACCGCCAGCTCGCCGTTCTCCAGGCCGACGCGCAGGACGACGTTGTCTCCCCCGCTCACCAGGAAACCGCGCAGCTCCGCGGTGCCGCCGATGGCCCGGCCCACGTCGGCCACGATGTCGCCGGCGACGCCGTTGGCGGCGGCGGCGCCCGCC
>JALYZN010000066.1 GCA_030948845.1 Candidatus Dormiibacterota bacterium | reverse complement strand
CCACCGACCTGTTCGGCGTCCTGGCGGCGTGACCGCGCCGGCCCCGCCGCCGCTGCGCTGGTGGGGCTGGGGCGACCGCGACACATCCATCCCTGCGGGACTCGCCGTCCTCCTGCGCGAGGAGCTGCGCATCCCGGTGCTGCCGTCGGACGCTGGGCGCCCCGCCATGCCCGCGCTGGCGCCGAGCGCGCTGGATGCCGACGGACTGCTCGGCGAGCTTCGCGAGCTCTGCGGTGCCGGCGCGGTTCGCACCGACGACGAGACCCGGGTCCGGCACGCCGGGGGACGCAGCTACCTCGACCTGCTCGCCCTGCGCAGCGGGGATATCGCCGCGCCTGACGCGGTCGTCTCGCCGACCGGCGCGGGTGCCGTCGCCGCGGTGCTGCGCGCCTGTGCGCGCGCCTCGTGCGCGGTGGTCCCGTTCGGCGGGGGAACGTCGGTAGTCGGCGGGGTGAGGGCCATCCGCGGCGAGCACCGCGGCGTCATCGCCCTCGACCTGCACCACCTGGACCAAGGCGTCGCCGTCGACCCCGTATCCATGACGGCCACGCTGGGGGCTGGCATGACCGGCCCTCAAGCGGAGGCCTTCCTGGCCGAGCGCGGCCTGACCCTGGGCCACTTCCCGCAGTCCTTCGAGTACGCCACCATCGGCGGCTTCGCGGCGACCCGCAGCGCCGGCCAGGCCTCGAGTGGCTACGGCCGTTTCGACGAGCTGGTCCTCGGCTTGCGCCTGGTCACCCCCACCGGGGAGATCGTGGTCGCCGGACACCCGGCGAGCGCCGCCGGGCCGTCGGTGCGCGAGCTGGTGCTCGGCTCAGAAGGCCGCCTCGGCGTCATCACCGAGGTCACCGTCACGGTGCGCCGACGCCCCGCCTTGCCTCGCTACGAGGCCTGGTCGTTCGCGGCGTTCGCGGATGGCGTGGCGGCGATGCGCGACCTCGTCCAGGGTCGCGTCGCACCCGATGTCGCCCGGCTGAGCGATCCCGATGAGACCAAGGTCGGGATGGCCGTGGCTGCGCACGGCGGCGCCGTCGAGCGCATCGGGCGGCGCTACCTCCGTCTGCGCGGCCACCAGCGCGGCTGCCTGCTCATCGCCGGCTGGGACAGCGACGCTCTGCTCACCGGCGCCCACAAGGCAGAAGCCCGCGCCGTGCTGCGGCGCCACCACGCCATCCCGCTCGGCGCCGCACCGGGGCGCGCGTGGTTCCGCCAGCGCTACCGCGCCCCCTACCTGCGCGACGCTCTGCTCGACGCTGGCGTCCTCGTCGAGACGCTGGAGACTGCCACCGACTGGGCCACGCTGCACCGGCTTCACGAGGCGGTTACCGGTGCGCTCCGCACTGCCCTTCACGGCGAGGTGACCCCGCTGATCGGCTGCCACGTCTCGCACGTCTACCCGTCCGGCGCGTCGCTGTACTTCACGGTGCTAACCGCGGCCGGCCCGGACCCGCGCGCGCTCTGGACGGCCGCCAAGCGGTGCGCCTGCGAGGCGATCCTCGAGAACGGAGGCACCATCACCCACCACCACGCGATCGGCACCGACCACCGTCCCTACCTGGACCGGGAGATCGGTCCCAGCGCTGTCGCGGCGCTGCGCGCGCTCGCGCGCCAGGTCGACCCCACCGCGATCATGAACCCGGGCAAACTCCTCCCCGACTGATTTCGACCAGCGGCTGTCCGACAGACTGCGGCACCGACGTTGGTGATCCTTGTCACTCTCGTCCTGAACTCGTCACCTACGTTCTACAGGCCGCGAATAGGCTGGGGAGGTGATATCCGCCGACGCCAGGCGAGCACCCCACCGGGGCCGGCTGCTCTGGGCCGTCTATGGCGTGCTCGGCGCCGTCCTGCTCGCCTACCTGGTCTCGCTGGTGGTCCGCGGCGACAACTCCTCGGAGCTGGTGGACGGCTGGCTGGTGGCGGCCTTTGAGTTCGTGGGCAGCGGGCTCTGCTTCCTGCGTGCGTGGCTCAGCCCCGACCGGCGGGCGGTGCCTCTGGCGTTCGGGGTGGGCACCCTGTCCTGGGCGATCGGCGACTTCCTCCTGACCCTGGACTCGAGCGGGGGCGCAACCGTGCCGACCCCATCGATCGCCGACGTCTTCTACCTCGGCTTCTACCCGGCGCTGTACGTCGGCCTCGTGCTGCTGGTCCGCCGCCAGGCGCGCGACGTCACCTCCGCGATGTGGCTCGACGGCATCGTCGCCGGGCTCGGCGTCGCGGGAGTGTGCGCCTGTTTCATCTTCGGCACCCTCGTCCGCACCACCGGTGCCGACCCCGCCGCGGTGGCGACCAACCTCGCCTACCCGATCGGCGACCTGATCCTTTTGGCCCTTGTGGTTGGCGTCAGCGCCATCCTGCCCGGTCGGCGCAATGCCCAATGGGTGCTCATCGCCGTCGCCTGCGCGGTGAACGCGGCCGGTGACACCGCCAACCTTCTCAAGACGCCCGGTGGCGGCTTCGGCTTCGCCACCATCTTCGACGCCGTCGCCTGGCCGACGGCCATCCTGCTCATCTCGCTGGCGCTCTGGCTACCGGGGCGCGGCAAGGCGCTGGGCATGGCCCACAAGCCCCCCGGGCTGATCCTGCCCGCCCTTGGTGCCGCCTCCGGCCTGGTGATCCTGCTCTTCGGGTCCTTCCGCCCGGTGAGTTCGGTGGCCCTCGCCTTGGCCACCAGCACCCTGGTGGTGGTGGGCTTCCGTTTCTGGGTGTCGGTCGTGCAGATGCGCGCGCTCACCCACAAGCGCCACCGCCAGGCGGTCACCGACGACCTGACCGGCCTGGGCAACCGCCGCCAGCTGTTCTATCTGCTCAACGACTTCTTCGCCGACGCCGCCGACCCCACCACCCCGCGGCGCGACCTCGGGCTGCTTTTCATCGACCTCGACCACTTCAAGGAGATCAACGACTCCTTCGGCCACTCAGCCGGCGATGAGCTGCTCCGCCAGCTCGGCCCGCGCCTGATCGGCTCGTTGCGAAGCACCGACGTGCTGGTTCGCGTCGGCGGCGACGAGCTCGGCGTGGTGATCATGGACGCCGACGTCGAGTACGCCACCGCGGTGGCCCGGCGGCTCATCGCCAAGCTCGAGGAGCCGTTCGTCCTCGACGCGGTGAGCGTGCGCATCAGCGCCAGCATCGGCATCGCCAGCGCCCCCACCGACGCCGATGACAGCGCCAGCCTGCTGCGCTGCGCCGACCTCGCCATGTATCGCGCCAAGCTGCGCGCGTCCTCTTACGAGAGGTACCGCAAGGACATCGACGAGGACGGCAACCGTCTACGTCTGGTCGAGGAGTTGCGCACTGCGACGCACGAGGGTCGCTTCCTGCTCCACTTCCAGCCGGAGGTCAACCTCGGCACCGGTGAGGTCACCGCCGTTGAGGCCCTGCTGCGCTGGCCCCACCCGCGCCTCGGCCTGGTGCCGCCACTGGACTTCCTCCCGCTCGCCGAGGAGGCCGGGCTCATGCCGCTGATCACCGACTGGGTGGTGGACCAGGCGCTGGCCGAGTCGGCGACGTGGCGTGCCGCCGGCCGTGACGTGCCCGTGTCGGTCAACGTGTCGGTGAGCAACCTGCTCGACAAGCAGTTCGTCACTTCCCTGGGCGATGCGCTTGAACGCCACCACCTACCCGGTTCCGCGCTCACCGTGGAAATCACCGAGACCTCCATCATCAGCGACTTCGACGGCTGCAAGCAGGTGATCGGCGACCTGCGCGCGCTCGGCATCGGCGTCGCCATCGACGACTTCGGCGCCGGCTTCACGTCCCTTGCCTACCTCGGCACCCTGGCCGTCAGCGAGCTGAAGCTCGATCGCACCTTCATCACCGGAATCGCCGAGGGCGCCGCCGATCGCGATCTCGCGCTGGTCCGCGCCACCATCGAGCTCGGCCACGCGCTCGGCATGCGCGTCGTCGCCGAGGGCGTCGAGGACGACGCAACGCTCACCGTCCTCGGCGGAGCCGGCTGTGACGTCGCTCAGGGTTTCTTCATCAGCCACCCCATGCCGGCGGCTGACCTGGTGCTCGCGCCGGTGGTTGTCTCAGGACCGCCGCAGCTCACCGTCGCATCGAACGCCGGCTGAGAAACACCGCCTTCTCAAAGCGCCACGCACATCAAATCGTCTCGGTGTGTGTTTGGTACCCCGTATCGGATTCGAACCGATGATCTCCGCCTTGAGAGGGCGGTGTCCTGGGCCACTAGACGAACGGGGCGGGGCTTGCGAAGTATAGGGGCGGTCGGTGTTACATCCGGTCGGGCGCGGCGATCCCCATCAGAGCGAGCGCGCAGGCCAGAGTCACCCGCACCGCCGCCGCCAGGTGGAGGCGCGCGGTACTCAGCGCGGGTGCGCCGGCGTCGACGATGCGGTGGTCGTGGTAATAGCGGTGCCACGCCGCGGCGACGCTGTGTGCGTAGAAGGTGAGCCGGTGCGGCTCGAGGTCGTGGGCAACGCTGCGCACGACCTCGGGAAGGTCGAGGAGCAGCTGGATGAGCGCTGACTCGTCGCGGCCGAGAAGGCTGAGATCCGGGTCCTCGAGAGGCACCCCGTCGAGTTCTGCCTGGCGGAAGACTCCGGCGCAGCGCGCGTGGGCCATCTTCACGTAGTACACGGGGTTCTCGTTGCCCTCCTTGGTGGCGAGGTCGAGGTCGAAATCGATGGTCGAGCCCGAGGCGCGGCTGATCAGAAAGTAGCGGATGGCGTCGCCGCCTACCTGGTCGAGGATCTCGCGCAGGGTCACATAGTTGCCTGACGCCTTCTTCATCTTGGTGCCGGCGACGGTGATCAGCTGGGTGACCACGATGCGCAGGCGCATGTCGTCGATGCCGAGGACGCGTAACGCAGCGAACATGCGCGGCAGGTGTCCGGCGTGGTCGGCGCCGACGACGTCGACGGCGCGGTCGAACGCGCGCTGCTCGAGCTTGTCGAGGTGGTAGGCGATGTCGGTCATGAAGTACGTGGGCAACCCGTTGCTGCGAATCAGCACCTCGTCCTTCTCACTACCCAGCTGGGTCGCCTCGAACCACACCGCGCCGTCCCGCTCGACCACGCAACCCGCGTCGCGCAGGCGCTGCAGCATTCGATCCACGGCTCCGCTGTCGAACAGCGCCTGTTCATGAAACCAGCCGTCGAAGTGCACGCCGAGGTGCTCCAGGTCCTCGCGGATCTCGGCTAGTTGCGCAGCCAGCGCGTTCTCGCCGAATGCGTCGGCAGGCACGTCGCGAAGCCCGTCGCCGTGCTCGGCGAAGAGCAGCTCGGCGGCGTGCTCCGCCGCCGGATACGGCTCAGCCGGCACAGGTTCGTCGATCCCGCAGCGGCGCCGGTAGAACCACGCGCAGTTGACCGCGAAGGTGTGCATGCGGCTGCCCGCGTCGTTGACGTAGTACTCGCGCTCGACGCGGTGGCCGGTGGCGGCGAGTACGTTGGCGAGCGCGTCGCCGACGGTGGCGCCGCGCGTGGCGCCCAGCGTCACCGGACCGGTCGGGTTGGCGCTGACGAACTCGACCTGAACGCACCGGCCGTCGCCGTCGCCGAGAGGCACCTCTCCCCACCGCTCACCGGCGCTGATGATGCCGCGGAGTTGTGCGGCCAGCCACGCCGGCGCCAGCCGCATGTTGATGAAGCCGGGGCCGGCCACCTCGACAGACTCGATAATCTCGCCGCCGCCGAGGTGCTCGCGCAGCAGCTCGGCGATCCCGCGCGGCGCCAGTCCCAGCACCTTGGCCAGTCGCATCGGCAGGTTGGTGGCGACGTCGCCGTGGCTCGGGTCCTTGGGCTTCTCCACGACGATGTCGGTGCGCACCTCGGACCGTGGCAGCGCTCCCGCGGCAACCGCTCTGTCGAGGGCGGCGGCGAGCTCACCCCTCACCGCGGTGGCCACCAACTGCGCGTCCGGCACCGCTGCCTCCGTCGAGATTGTCAAGGAGGCGCCAGTGTAGTGGTCACTGCCGAACTGGTCGTCAGAGAGCACAGCAAGAGGCCCACGGGCGACAATGCGCCGCCGTGGATCTCCGCCATTGCGTCATCCCTGCCGCCGGCTTGGGGACGCGATTCCTTCCCGCCACCAAGGCTCTCCCCAAGGAGTTGCTGCCTGTTCTCGACCGACCCGTGATCCAGTGGGGCGTCGAGGAGGCGGTCGCGGCGGGCGCCGGCGAGATCGTCGTGGTGATCAGCGAGGGCAAGGAGCTGATCCAGGAGCACTTCAGTGTTCAGCCCGAGCTCGAGGCGCTGCTCGAGAAGCGCGGCAAGCTGGCCGAGCTCGAGGCCGTGCGCGCCAGCGAACACCTGGCGTCATTCACCTGGGTCCACCAGGACGAGCCGCTCGGCCTCGGCCACGCCGTGCTCTGCGCCGCAGACGCCGTCGGCGACCAGCCCTTCCTCTGCATGCTTCCGGACGACCTCTCCTACGGCCCCGACCCGGTGCTGCGCCAGCTCGTCGACGCCTACCGCGAGCACCAGACGCCGATCCTGGCGCTGATGCGCGTCCCCCGCCACCAGATCTCTCGCTACGGATGCGCGGCCGTCGCCGAGTCCCACGGGCGTGTCCACCGGGTCAGCGCGGTGGTGGAGAAGCCCAAGGCCGAAGACGCGCCCGGCGACATGGCCATCATGGGCCGGTACGTGCTGACGCCCAACATCTTCGAGGCCCTGCGCAGCACTCAGCCCGGCGCGGGCGGTGAGATCCAGCTCACCGATGGCATCGCGGCGCTGCTGGATGCGGGCGCGGTGCACGGCGTCGAGTTCACCGGTGAGCTCCTCGACGTCGGCACGCCGGCCGGCTGGCTGGCCACCAACGCGCGGCTCGCCATGGACGATCCGACCCTGGCCAGCGCCCTGCGCGCCGCCATTGAAGTGACCGCACGATGACCATCTTCCGCAGGGAGTGGGGCGCGATCACCTTCGTCCTCACCGTGCTCGTGGGCGCCGTCGCTGTGGCGATCTCCCTGGTGGTCACGGGCTCTCATCAGCCGCCGGTCCCGTCCTTGGCGCCGTGCCCCTCGTACACCCCCTACGTGGTCACGCCCACGCCGTCCGCGACCGCGACGCCGTCTCCGTCTCCGTCTCCCAAAGCCAGCGCCAGCCCCAGTGCCAGTGCCTCGGCCACGCCGTCGCCCACCACGCTGGTCCCCACGCCCAGCGCGACGGCCTTCAACCCGGCGCTGGCCAACTGCCCGACGGCGCCGGCCCGTCCGCCAGCCACGCCGACCGTCTCGGTGTCCCCGGGCGGCCCGACGCCCAGGCCCACCCCAACGCCCGCGCCCACGCCCACCCCGGTGCCCACGCCGACGCCGACGTCCATCTTCAACACACTGCCGCCGGCCACGCCGACACCGTCGCCGACGAAAACGCCGTAGACCAGGCCAGCTCAGGCGGCGAGAAGCAGCGTCCCGTTCTCCGCGCTGATCGCGGTGCGCTTCAGCTCGAGGTCCACCAGCGGGGGATGGCCGGCGTCGAGGACGACGGCGATGCTGTCCGCGAGGCGCAGGCCGCCTAGGCGGACACAGTCGCGCAAGAAGGTGAAGGCGAGAGGACGGACCAGGTTCCAGATGTACTGGCGGCCCGCCTGGGCGTCGTCGTCGCCAGTCACCTCGCGGAGGCTGTGGTCGCGAAAGGCAAGCACGCACACCTCATCGGTGAGCTGGACCGGAGCTGTCCAGCTGTAGGCCTCGTCGTCACCGCGCAGCGTGATCAAAGAGTCTTTGGCGGTGAAGAGGCTGAGTCGCTCGACGAGTCGGCGCATCGGTCGCGGGGGACCCTCGACGATGAAGGGCACGTCGCGGAGGCGCTCGTTCCACGCCTGCGCCGGGTAGCGCGCGCTGAAGCCGACGTCGTCCACCCCGCTGAAGGGCGAGGGGACCTTGATCACCAGCTCGTCCATGCTCACACCTCCGTTGCGACCGGGATCAGCGCGACGGTGTCGATCTCGGTCGGGTCCTCGCGGCGTTGCGGTGGGATCCAGGGTAACCCCAAAGCCGCATGGACATCGTCCTCAGTTTCGCCGGTGACGCCTGCGCCGTCACCAATGCGGAACAGATCGTACTCATGCCACGTGTTCTCGCCGCGGATCTCGAGAAGATCGGCGATCCACTCCCGGCGTCCATCCGACATCGGCGCTGCTCACCATGCGACTGGACTTCGAATCTCCGACAGTGGGCAATCGGCCGAGCCAGCGCTTCACTACACTCGCTTGTCCGATGCCCCTGAACGGTGTGCGCGTCCTCGACCTGAGCCGTCTCCTGCCGGGGCCGTTTGCCACCATGATCCTCGCCGGCCTCGGCGCCGAGGTGATCAAGGTGGAGGACCTCGACGGCGGCGACTACATGCGCTGGATGCCGCCGTTGCAGGACGGCACCGCCGCGATGTTCACCGCCATCAACCGTGACAAGAGGTCGCTGCGCCTCGACCTCAAGTCGGCGCGCGGCCGCGAGCTCTTCCTCGACCTGGTGGCGAGCTCGCACGTCGTGCTCGAGAGCTTCCGACCCGGTGTGATGGACCGACTCGCGCTGGGGCCCGCCGCGCTCCACGCGCGCAACCCGCGGCTGGTGATCTGCAGCATCTCCGGTTTTGGACAGAATGGGCCGGATTGTTTGCGCGCAGGGCACGACCTCAACTACCTGGCGCGCGGGGGTGTGCTCTCGATCAGCGGCACCCCACAGGCCGCGCCAGCCATCGCCGGCGTGCAGATGGCCGACCTCGGCGGTGGTGCGCAGAGCGCGGTGATCGCGGTGCTCGCGGCGTTGCGCCGCGCTGAACAGACCGGCACCGGGAGCCATTGCGACGTGTCGATGCTCGACGGCATGCTCAGCTGGATGTCCCCGCACATCGCCGCCGCGCAGGCGGGAAGCGCCGCGGGGCCGTCGACGATGTTGCTCAACGGTGCCCACCCCTGCTACCACGTGTACCGCTGCGCGGATGGGTGGATCACGGTCGCGGCACTGGAGCCGAAATTCTGGGCACGCCTGTGCGAGCTGCTCGGCGTCGAGGACCTGCGCGACAGCGCCTTCGCCACCGGGGCAGAGGCAGACCATGCGGTCGAGCGGTTGGAGAGCGTGTTCTTGGCCGCGACGCGCACTCAGTGGCGCGAGAGGCTCGGCGTTGAGGACGCCTGCTGCGAGCCGGTGCTCACCATCGCCGAGTTGCTCGACGACCCCCAGGTGCGCCATCGCGCCCAGGACGCGGGCGGATCGCCGGTCTGGTTCCCGTTCCGCGTCGGCGAGCAGCCGCATGCCCCCACCGGTCCCGCACCCCGGTACGGCGCCGACAGTCGCGCCCTGCTCGCCGAGATCGGTGTCGGCGATGCCGAATGGGCGCAGCTGGTCAACGATCGCGTGACCGCGTGACCACCCGCCCGGCGGCGCGGCCGACGCGGCGAAGCGCCCGCACTCGTGAGCGGATCATCGAGGCCGCAACTGAGGTGTTCGCGCGCCGCGGTGTGCACGGCACGCGCGTCGCCGACATCGCCGAGCGTGCCGGTATTGCGTACGGACTCGTTTACCACCACTTCCGCAACAAGGAGGAGATTCTCACCGCCATCTTCGCGGAGCGCTGGGCCCAGTACGTGGCCTACCTCGAGGAGGTGGCACGCATGCCGCTCTCGTTTCGCGAGCGCATGGGGCGGCTCATCCATTTCTGGGTGGAGACCTATCGCCAGGAGCCGGACCTCATGGCCGTCATGATCAACGAGATCACCCGCTCGTACGAGTTCTTGGAATCACACGACATCACTGCCGTGCTGGTCGCCTTCGACCCCATCGAGCGGATCATCGCGCAGGGTCGTGACAACGGTGAGGTGCGCGCCGACCTCGACGCCAAGCTGGCCACGTATGTGGTGCTCGGCGTCGCCGAGATGGTGCTCACCGGCTACGTCATCGGTAGCCTTCCACGCGCGGACCAGGAGGCGTTCGCGCGCGACGAGCAACAGCTTCTCTCGCTGCTCCTCGATGGCATGAGCGCCGCCGGCGCGTAGCCGCGGGTCAGGCAGCTTCGACCACCGCCCGCCACCACTCGCCGACCTGGGCAGCAGTGGACTCGCGGCTGCCCTGATTGTCGATCACCCAGGTGGCGCGGGCTCGCTTCTCGTCAATGGGCAACTGCGCGTCCAGGCGCCGCTGCGCGGCGGTGTTGTCGAGACCGTCACGCTCGCGGATGCGCAGCAGCTGGGTGGAGGGCGGCGCGTACACCAGCATGGTGCCCTCGAACGCGTCCTCGCCCTCGTGCTCGAACAGCAACGGGATGTCGGCCACCACTAGCGGTGCGTCCGACTGCAGGACTGCGAGGAGGCGTTCCTGCATGAGCGCGTTGATTCTCGGGTGCGTGATGCGCTCGAGCTCGGCGCGGAGCTCCGGGTCGGCGAACACGATGCCAGCGAGGGCCGCCCTGTCGATGGCGCCGTCCCCGTCGAGCGCGGCCGCGCCGAAGCGGCGCACCACGTCATCGAAGGCGGCAGCCCCGGGCATGAGCACCTCATGAGCGATGGCGTCGGCGTCGACCACGGCGGCGCCGCGCGAGGCCAGCATCCCGGCAACGGTCGATTTGCCTGTGGCGATTCCGCCGGTCAGACCGATGAACCGCATCGCCGCACCCTACACCGCCATCGCGACGCGGCGGCAGGACAAATGTCCCCTGCTACAGTGCCCACGCATGCGTCGCCTTCCTCTCGTGCTGCTCGCGCTTGTCGGTCTGCTCACCGCCTGCGACAGCAGCGCTCCCCCCGGGATCACTGTCAACTTCGTCGGCAACAGCACGTGTGACACCTCCGGGCAGAGCCCGTACTCGCCGTCGCCGCCCAACACCAACACCGCGCCGGTGGGCCAGGCGATCGACGAGATGCCCCACTACCACGTGGTCGAAGGCACAAAGATCAACTACATGCACAACCCACCCACGAGCGGCTGCCACTACAGCATCGGGGGCGGCGCGGCGCCGCTGAAGCCGGGCATCTACCCGGCCACCAACAGCAAGCTGACGCCGGAATACTGGGTCCACAACCTCGAGCACGGCTACATCGTGGTCACGTTCAACTGCCCGAGCGGCTGCACGGCCGACCTCCAGGCCCTGCAGGCCTGGTTCCTGACGCTGCCACCCGACGCCGGCGGCGCGGTGCCCTACGCGAAGTTCATCGCAGTGCCCGACTCCGCGCAGAAGGAGAAGTTCGACGTCCTAGCCTGGGACTGGTTCGACCCACTCGGGTCGACGCTGAACCTGAACGAGATCAAGAAGTTCTACGCCTGCCACACCAACCAGGCGCCCGAGGGATCCAAGACCGCCTGAGCGGCTTCGGCGCGGCTCCGGGCCGTGCGAGGCGGGTCTGGGTTGGCCGGCTCCTATACTCGCGGCGATGGCCAAGCGCCCTACACGCACCTCGGCGTCACGACCGGCACGCCCGCTGCCGCAGCGCGCCGCGGTCGTCGCGCAGCCGGAGCGCGGCCAGGTCTCGTGGTGGCCGTGCCTGGTCGGGTTGGTCGCCGGTGAAATGCTTCTGTTCCTGATCAGCAACATCGCGCTGGGGATCGCCAACGCCGCCTTCGGCAGCGCCGGTTTTCGAACCGCGGACGGCGGGATCGTCGGTGTCTCCACCTTCCTCGCCGTCTTCTTCGGCGGCTACCTGGCGGCCCGGCTGGCGGGGCGCTCCGGCCTCTACCAGGGGGTGGTCGTCGGGGCCGGCTTCATCGCCGTGGGGGCACTCGTCCAGTTGGGGATGGAGGCGTCCGTGGTCCACAGCTCACTGGCCAGCGGTACGCATACGTTGGTCGACCTCGGCCCCATGAGCATGGGCAACCTGATCAGCGGCGACATGCTCGCGCTGGTCGGCGGTTCAATCGGCGGACTGTTCTCCCGGCGTCGCTGACGCGGTCAGCGCGGGACGTTCTCGCCGACGCGGTCGCCGGCTGGGGTGCCGGCCACCTCCCGGCCGTAAGCGGTCCCGACCAGGTCGACCCTACCCAGCGAGCGGGCGAACTCGAGGCAGGCGGAGCGGGCGAAGCGGAGATGCTTTCCGGGCGTGTGCCAGGCCTGGAGGTGACCCTGGGCCACGGCGCGGCGCAGCGTGGACCTCGAGACCCCGCACAGTGCAGCAGCCTCGCCGGTGGTCAGAATCTGTTCCTGCGTCGCGGCCATTCACATCCCTCCTGAAATCAGAGCCCGCCCTGGCTCCAAGGGGTTCGCCCCCCAGTTCTCCAAGTCCACTGTATACACCACCTTTGGTGCGCTTGTCACGTTTCTGTGAACTCTACACCAGTTCGGGGACAATCGAACCAAGCGAGCCGTCCGTATACTCAGCGGAGCTCGGGTCTGGATCTCAGGGGAGCTGTCATGGGTCTCGTCCAAGGTGTGGTCCGTCGCCTCGTCTCGAGCGTCGGCACCGTCATCGTGGGCAAGGAGCAGGAGGTCGAGCTCTGCGTGCTCGCTCTCCTCTGCGGAGGCCACGTCCTGATCGAGGACGTGCCGGGGGTGGGCAAGACCATGCTCGCCAAGGCGATGGCCAGGGCCACGGGCTGCAATTTCGAGCGCCTCCAGTTCACCCCCGACCTGCTCCCCGGCGACGTCACCGGCGTTTCCGTCTTCAACATGAAGACCACCGAGTTCGAGTTCCGCAAGGGGCCGATCTTCGCCCAGGTGCTTCTCGCCGACGAGATCAACCGGGCCACCCCCAAGACGCAGTCCGCGCTGCTCGAGGCGATGGAGGAGGGGCAGGTCACGGTCGACGGGGTCACCCACCCGCTTCCATCTCCTTTCATCGTCCTGGCCACCCAGAACCCCATCGAGATGGGTGGCACCTTCCCACTCCCCGAAGCGCAGGTGGACCGCTTCCTCGTCAAGGTCAACCTCGGCTACCTCGAGCTGTCCGACGAGGTGGCTATGCTCGACCGCTTTCAGCGCGATTCGCCACTCGACGCGCTGGCCGCGGTCACCGACGCCGCTGAGATCGAGTCGTGCCGCCAGGAGCTGCAGAGCGTGTTCTGCCACCACTCCCTCAAGGAGTACTGCGTACGCATCGTGCAGCGCACCCGCGAGAACACCGACGTCGCGCTCGGCGCGTCGCCGCGCGGCAGCCTCGGATTGCTCCACGCCGCGCAGGCGCGCGCGGCCGCCAAGGGCCGCGATTTCGTTACCCCGGACGACATCAAGGAGGTCGCCCAACGCGTGCTCGGTCATCGCATCGTCCTCCGTGCCAACGCTGAGCTGCGCGGCATCACCACCGCACAGGTGGTTGATGACGTTCTCGCCAGCGAGGTCGTTCCCGCCGAGCGACAGCTGATGGCCGGCGAGGGGTCGTGAGCTCGCGGGTTCCCCTACTCGCCGGGATCGCGGCGCTCAGCTTCTTCGCCGGCATCACGGGAATCCATCTCGCCTACACGCTGACGTACGTGCTGGTCGCGCTGCTCATCCTGGCGTTCATCTGGACGCGCGCGATCGCGCGGCGGATTAGCGTGGACCGCACCTCGCCGGAGGGCTCCTACTCGGTCGGTGAACCGTTCAGCGAGCATTTCACCATCCACAACCGCAGCCTTCTGTGGGTGCCGTATTGCGAGGTCCACGACCGTAGCGAGATACCTGGCTACGCCGCCGGCAGGGCGTGCGCGCTGGGCGCTGGTGACAGCGTCTCATGGACGGCGCGCGGTCACTTCACCGCGCGCGGTCGCCATCGCTTCGGCCCCGTGGAGGCGCGCATCGGTGACCCGTTCGGCCTCTTCAGCAGGACGGTGCGTCTGGCCGCGCGCAGCGAGGTGACCGTCTACCCGGCTCTACACCCGCTCGAGGATATGGGCCCGCTGTGGAGCGGTGACGGGGCCGGCGACATGCGCCGCGGCAAGCCGGTCGACGTCGCCCCCGAGGTGTCCTCGGTGCGGGATTACGATTCCAGCGACGGCATGAGCCGCATCCACTGGGCATCGACCGCGCGCACCGGACGGCTGATGAGCCGCACCTACGACACGCGCTACAGCGCCGACCTGCTGGTGATCCTCGACCTTCGCGCCGGTGTTCACTCCGGCCAGGCGCCGGAGTCGTCCCTGGAGTACGCGGTGTCCATCGCAGCGTCGATCGTCAACGCGGTGGCGCGCCGTGGCCAGGCGGTGGGACTGATCACCAACGACGCCGAGATGCGCGCCTTCGGAGCCGGCAGGGGAGAGGCGCAGCGGATGCGGCTCCTGGACTACCTGGCCACCGCGCGCGACAACGGCACCGCTCCCCTCGCGCACGTGGTGAGCCGGCACGGAGAGGGCTGGCGCGGACGGGGCGGGATGGTGGTGGTGAGCGGAGACCGCGACCCGGCCTGGGTCGAGGCTCTCGTCGACTCCGGCACGCGCGGGCAGCGCCACCTCGCGGTGCTCCTGGAGACATCGTCGTTCGGCGCCGCCGGCCCGCCGATGCGCATCCCGGCGGCTTGGCGGCTGGCCCTGGATTGGTGGCTGGTGCGCCGCGGCGACGCGCTGGGCAGCGGCGAGAGGGCGCGCGCCGCCGGGGACTGAGCCATGGGTGTCGCCACTGCAACGATCGGCGCTCCGCCCCTGTCGCCGCGCCGACCGGCGGCTGCGCTGCTCGCAGCGCTCCTCCTCGCCGCCACCGGCTGGGCGGTTCTCGCCGGCGGCTGGAGCGACAGCACTCCTGGGGTTGTGCTGGTCGGGCTCGCCGGGGTTCTCGAGGGCGCAGTGCTGGCGCGGCTGCGCGTGCCCCGCCTCCTCGCCCTGCTGCTGGCGCCGGTGCTGCTCTTCGTCAGCCTCCTGCCCACCAACGCCGGCACGCGGCCGCTTGGCGCGGTGAGCGGGTTCGGCCACCTTGTTGCCCAGTACGCCGGCGCGGCGTTCTCGGGACTGCTCGGCAACGCCTCGTGGGAGTTCAACGTCTCTCTAGGTGCCCTGCTCTGGGTCTGCGGCGCATGGGCCGCCTGGTTCGCGCTCCGGGACCGTCGCGGCGCGGTGGCCACCGGGCCGTGCTGGGCAGTTATTGCTGTCACCGTCATCAACGCGCCGTCGCCAGGCGCGGTCACCCTGCCCGCCGCTCTGACCGCCGCGGCGGCGCTGATGCTGATCGCCGCCGTGCACCTCGACAGGCTGAATGACAGCTGGCGGCAGCGCCGAGTCAGCGTGCTGCCGGGGACAGGGGGACGATTCGCTACCGCCGCGCTCATCGGCGGGGCGTTCATCGTGGTGCTCGCCCAGGTTGTCCCACCATTGAGCAGCACCGACATCTCCGGCCGGCTCTTCGGCGGCGGCAGAACCGCCTCAGGCAGCGGCAGTGGCCGCGGTGCCACCGGCAGCGGCTCGGGCAGCGGCGTCACCGTGCGCTTTAGCAACTCCACCATCCCGGGGGGCGCCCTGACGCTCTCGAGCACGCAGGTGCTCACCTACCACACCAGCATCTCCGCCGGTGTGTACCTGCGCATGGCCACGGACAGCGTTTTCGACAGCGGCAACTTCCTCCCCGCCGCCAGTACCAACCTCAACGGCGACGACGCCCAGGAGGTCGTGAGCGCTGGCACCATCCCGCGCGACCGGCGCCTGCCGGACGGCGGTATCGGCGCCCTGCAGCAGCCGGTCTCGGTGACCGCGACGATGATCGACGACACGTCGGACACCAACACGCTGCCGTACGGCGGCGAACCCGACGCCAGCAGCGTGGGAGTCCGTGTCGATGGCCTCACCCGGCCCGAGGCGAACGGCCAGCTGCTCACCGTCGACACGGTGGAGTCGATCCGCCAGGTGCTCGGGACCACTTTCACCACCACCGCCACGCAATCGACCGCCGTCGCCGCTCAGCTGCGCCAGGCCGGCACTGAGTACCCGTCGTTTGTCAGCCGCAACTTCCTCGACCTCCACGAGGACACGACTGGCGGGGCGGCTGCGATCCGCGCGATCGCCCAGCAGTGGACGGCGACCTCGGCCACCCCGTACGACAAGGCCACCACGATCGAGACCATGCTGCGCAACCCGCAGTTGTTTCACTACACGCTCAATCCGACACAGCCACCGGTCGGTGGCATGTGGCCGCTCACGTACTTCCTGACTGTGACGCACAACGGGTACTGCCAGTACTTCGCCGCCGCCATGGGCGCCATGCTGCGGGCGGTCGGGATCCCGGCGCGGATCATCAACGGCTACGGGCCGGGCAGTGCCCCCCGAAGCGAGGCCGCCTCTCGCGGCACGCTCAACGAGACGGCCTGGACGGTATCCAGCAACGATGCCCACACCTGGGTCGAGGCGTACTTTCCCGGCTACGGATGGATCCCCTTCGAGCCGACTCCCACGTCCGTCGCCGGCGCCTATCAGCCCTTCACCCGCGGACCGATAGCTACCAGCAGGTCGGTGCCGAGCAGCGGTGGCCCCGTGGCGACGCCGACCCCGAAGCCCGCGCCCCGCGACGTCGCAACGCCAACCAACCCCAACACGCCGCAATCGAGTGGCGGGCGCGGGCTGCTGGTGGGCATCGGGGCAGTCGCGGCCGCGGTGATCCTGGTGATGGCGCTGTTCGCAACGTGGTTCTTGAGACCCCGCAATGTTCGCGGGGTGTGGCGGCGGGTGGGCATCATCGGCCGGTTGTTGGGGGTGCGCCGTGACCGGGCGCTCACGTTCGACGAGTACGTCGACCGTCTCACCGCCGCCCTGCCCATTGACTCACGCGCCTCCGGGGGCGTCCATCCCGGCGCAGAGAAACCTCCGTGGCCGCTACGCCTCGCCGATGCGCTGCGCGACATCGCGGCGATCAGCGATCGCACGTTCTACTCGCCGCCGAGCGCGCGGTCCGACGAGCTGACGGGCCTGAGACGCGCGTGGCGGCGGGCGGCGAGAGTGGCGCCCCACCTCGGCCGCGTCCGGGGCGCTGAACCGGCGGGCTGATCCGCCCGCAGCGTGCGGGATCACGCGTCATGCGTTGACCCCATGCGTCAAGCGCCGGCGATGAGTGGCAGCCGTGCCGTTGGCGTCTGACTCCGACTGCCGGTGGCGCAGGAGTCAGGTCGCGAATCGTCACCGGTCGGGTAGGGTAGGAGCGTGGTCACAGGACAGTCCGACGCGCTCCATATCGAGGGACTCCTCAACCTGCGTGACCTCGGCGGGTTGCCCATCGAGGCGGGTGGAGAGACGCGATTCGGCCGGCTGCTGCGCAGCGATTCACCGCACCAGATGGATGAGACCGCCACGCGCACTCTCGCGGAGGCGGGCGTCGCCACGGTTGTCGACCTGCGCACCGCGTCGGAGCGGCAGGAGCGGCCCAATCTTCTTGTCAGCGTCGGAAAGATGCAGTGCGTCAACGCGCCGATCTTTAACGACGACGATGAGTTCCCAAACGGCTTGACGACGGCCACCGACGTGTACTGCTGGTGGCTGAGCGACCTCGGCGTCGGCATCAAGGCGGCGATGGCAGCGATGGCCGACGCGACATCTGCGCCGGTCCTCGTCCATTGTCACGCCGGCAAGGACCGCACCGGCGTCGTGGTCGCGCTGGCGCTGCTGCTCGCCGGCGTCGGTGTCGACGCGATCGCCGACGACTACACGCTCAGCGGCGTGCAACTTGCCGACATGCTGGCGCGCGACCGGTTCAGCGCGGTGGAGCGAGGCATGGACGCGGTGCGGGCGGCGCGCCTGTTCACCGTGCGGCGCGAAGCTATGGTGGAAACGGTGGAGCGCATCGAGTCTGACCACGGTGGCGCCGCCCGTTACCTGGCGGGCATCGGCCTCGACGAGAGACGGATCGATCGCCTGCGCCGCCTCCTCGTGGCGCAGGAGTGGCCGTAGCCCCGGGGGCCGAAGGTGGCGACCCCGATCGGATTTGAACCGACGATCTCCACCTTGACAGGGTGGCGTGTTAAACCAGGCTACACCACGGGGCCGCGGAGAGCGGATCATAGCATCGGGGTTTGGCCCGACCCGCCGCGCCGCTACGCTGCTCTCATGCCGCGCCGTCGTCCCGTTGAGAACTCTGCCGGTGGTGTGCTCGCGCGTCCGGCGGTAGAGGGATGGGAGGTGTGCATGGTGCGCGTCGGGCGCCACTGGGGCCTTCCCAAGGGCCACCTTGAGGCCGGGGAAAGCGCGGCACAGGCCGCGCTGCGCGAAATCTCAGAGGAGTGCGGCGTTGCGGTCAAGTCACTGACGATGGTCAGCCGGTTGCCGTCGTCTGAGTACGCCTATCGCCGCGCCGGCACACTGACGTTCAAGGTGGTTGAGCACTTCCTCGTCACCACACCGGCGGGCACGGAGGTCAGCCCGCAGGCCGGCGAGATCGACGAGGTGGAGTGGCTGAGCATGGACGAGGCTGGCGCCCGCGCCAGCTTCAAAGACACCAACACTGCGCTGTCCGCGGCTCGAACCGCGCTCGCCGCTCTGCAGCGCTGACGGAGCGCCACCGCCGCCTCCCTACAATCGAACCACGTGCAACTCTTCGACACCGCGAGCGAAGCGCTCGCCACGCTGACCCCGCGCGACGGACGCGTTGGGATGTACGTGTGCGGCATCACTCCGTACGCCGGCGGCCATCTCGGTCATGCCTTCACGTATCACACCTTCGACGTCATCGCCCGCCGCCTCTGGGCCGACGGAGTTGACGTGCGCAGCGTCCGCAACGTGACCGATGTCGACGACGACATCCTGCGCGTTGCCCGTGAGCGCGGAATCGACTACCGCGTGCTCGGTGATCGCGAGACGCTTCGCTTCGACCGGGACATGGCGGACCTCGGCCTGCTCGACGTGGACGCAGGCCCGCGCGCGAGCAATCGCGTCCCCGAGATGGTGGAGTGGATCACCCGCCTCATCGGACGAGGTTCCGCCTACGAGGCGAAGGGTTGGGTGTACTTCGATGTGGCGCGCTTCCCGCGGTACGGCGCGTTCAGCGGCCTCGACACTGCGAGCATGGTGGCGCTGTCACGCAAGCGCGGCGGTGACCCGGACGACCCGCGCAAGCGCAATCCCCTCGACTTCGTTCTCTGGCAGCCCTCACTGCCGGACGAGCCACGCTGGCCGTCGCCGTGGAGCCCCGGCCGCCCCGGCTGGCACATCGAGTGCACGGTGATGGCGGCCGCCGAACTGACCCTCCCGGTCGACATCCACGGTGGCGGCGACGACCTCATCTTTCCCCACCACGAGTCCGAGATCGCCCAGGCCGTGGCGGGTGGTGTGCGGTCGTACGTGCGTCACTGGGTGCACGTGGCCATGGTGGGTTACCAGGGCGAGAAGATGAGCAAGTCGCTCGGCAACCTGGTGTTCGTCCGTGACCTGCTCGACCGCGTCCCCGCGGCGGTGATCAGGCTACTGCTCTGCGCTCATCACCATCGCGTGGCGTGGGAGTACGACGAGGCCGAGCTCAATCGCGCGCAAGCGCGATGGAACAGCTACCGAACAGCGTTGAGCAGCAAGGCCATGTTCACCGCCACTGACGCGCAGGCCGTCTATGACGATTTCATGGCCTGCATCGACGATGACCTCGACACTCCCGGTGCGCTGGCCATCCTCGACGAGGTGGCCGGGCGCCCCACATTGCCCCGTCGAACCACCGGTGCCGAGGTGAGCGCGGCGCAGCTGATGGGCCCGCTCCTCGACGTCATCGGAGTGCCCGTAGCCGGGCTTCAATCCAACCCATAGCCGTCAGCGCAGGCGAGTCGATTTCGCCTGAGCTGACCCCGCGGACGGCGGCTTCGAGAGGGAACGCAGTTCCCCCTTCGCGCGGGAACGCAGTTCCTTCGCGCGGGAACGAAGTCCGGCTTCGCCTCAAGCGCTGAGGCTGGCGTCCGCAATGCGTTGGGCGGTGATCTCTGCGGCGATGTGATTGATGAAAAAGCGGTGGAAGAGCTCGCGCTGATCCTTGTCCACCTGGCCACCGACGCCGAGGCCGGCGCGGCGCCGCGCGATCCACGGGGGCACGCCCCGCGCGATGACGTTGGAGTTGACGCGCACGTCGACGAGCGCGTCGTCCTCGTCCTCATTGACGGTGAGTGCCACCTTGAGACTGATGCCGGTGGGCTCGAGCAACTTCCAGCTGCGTTCCCAGCGGCGGCGGCGCTTGTGGTCGAACACCACCTTCACCCCGGACTCCGTCTTCACCGTCTCGGTGCTCCGCGCAACCCCGCGCAGCAACTCCTCGACCTCCGGCCCGATCTCGTCAGCGACCCAGCTCACCAGCGAAGGCCCGCGGTTTTCCAGCTCGGGAAGCGCGCCCAGCTCGGTGCCCGGGCCCATCGCGCTGATGGTGCCGGCGTGGCGCCGGCAGTACACGATGCCACCGACCATCGACCAGTGCTCGGGACAGAACGCCATCTCACAGGCGCGCCCACGGCGATCCCGGTACGAGCACGTGATTGCCGTCTCGTTCTTGCAGTCCTGATCGGTGCACGGCAGCGTGCCAACCGGTGCGGCGAATTCGGTGGGGCGGCGTTTGAACAATGGCATGGTGCACGCCAGCTGGCGCGCCTTGATCCTACCGCGCCTCGTGTGACGGCACGCCAACAAGGTCGTGTCGCAATGCGGTGACGAGGCGGCGCACATCGTCCATGAGCGACGCGAACTGCTCAAGCGTCAGCGACTGCGGACCGTCACTGAGCGCGTCGTCTGGCGACGGATGCACCTCGATGAGGAGCCCGTCGGCTCCGGCCGCCACCGCCGCCAGGGCCATGCTGGGAACCAGGTGGCGGTGCCCGGTGGCGTGTGAGGGGTCGACCAGGATCGGCAGGTGCGAGAGCGACTTCACCAGTGGCACCGCGGAGAGGTCGAGCGTGTTGCGCGTGCTGCTCTCGAATGTGCGAATCCCACGCTCGCACAGCACCACGTCGTTGTTGCCGTGGGCCACGATATACTCCGCGCTGAGCAGCCACTCCTCGACGGTGTTGCTGAGGCCGCGCTTGAGCAGCACTGGCTTGCGCGCCTCGCCAACCGCCTCGAGCAGGCTGAAGTTCTGGGCGTTGCGGGTGCCCACCTGGAGCATGTCGGCCGCCTCGGCCACAACCGCGACGTCGGACGGCGTCAGCACCTCGGTCACCACCGGCAGGCCGGTCACCTCCCGCGCCGCGCGCAGGTGCTCAAGCCCCTGGGCGCCCAGGCCGCGGAAGGAGTAGGGCGAGCTGCGCGGCTTGTAGGCGCCGCCGCGCAGCAGCCCGGCCCCCGCGGCGGCGACGCCGCTGGCGGTCTCGAGCAGCTGCGCCTCGCTCTCCACCGCGCAGGGGCCCGCGGCGACAACCAGCGAGCCGTCGCCGATGCGCACGCCGCCCACGTTGATGACTGAACGCTCTGGGTGCCACTCCAGCCCGACCAACTTGTAGGGCTTGCTCACAGGGATTGCCGCCACGACTCCGGGAAGAGCCACAACCGCGTCGCGGATGGCCGAGGGGTTGCTGCCGAGCACGCCGATGGCGAGCCGGTCCGCGCCCGGCAGCTCGATCGGCTTGTAGCCACGATCGCGCACGTGCTGCATCACGTTGGCGACCTCGGCAGGGGTGGCCTGCGCGCTCATCATGATCAGCACGTCAGCTCGTCCACCGCCATGCCGTGAGCACGGCCAACAGCCCGGACTGCTGCTGGCTGAAGGCGAATTGCGAGGTGTTGAGCACGATGTCGTATGTGCTGGTGCCGTGGCTTACGATCATGTCCTCGCTCTCGCCTGGTGTCCCTTGGATGTCGCGATCGTAGGTGACGTACTGACCGGTGGCGCCGTCGACGGTGAAGGACTTCGGCGTGCTGAGGTTGGTGGCACCGTTGCTGGATACGCTCTGCAGGTAACCGGCCACCTGGTCATCCGGGACCGGCGAGCTGAGGAGCAGGACGTTGATGTTGGCGGTGACGTCGTTGATGTTCTGCTGCAGCTGTCCGGGCGGTCCCTCCTCGATGAGCACCTCCACCTTGCCATTGGCGCTGAACTTGCGGACCTCGGCCGCGTCAGAGACCCGGTTGGCCCAGCCGTTGGGGAGGATGGTCGTGAAGCCGGCGGCGGCCAGCGGCGTTCCGGTCAGAGGCGACGGCGAGGGTGTCGCCGGGGTCACGGAACCGGTGACGGGGGTCCCGGGTGATCCGCAGGCGGTGAGGAGCCCGCAGCACACCGCCAGGAAGGCGATGGCGTGGCGGGCTCGGATCACTCGGCGGACCTCGTGTGGCTCGGGCGCGGCCGCCCAGTCTAGTGTCGCGCCGCCGGAGAACGCCGGCGCACGCTGCCGGGATTGCGACACCCGCCACAATCGAACCGTGACCCAGCTGACCGTTGCGCGCGTCGGGGCCACCGAGGTGGCAGGGCTTCGGAGGCTGCTCGACTCCAACCCGGTGCACAACGTCTACCTGCGCAGCGAGCTGCGCCTGCTCGGCACAGCGGCGCCGTGGTGGTGCGTGACCGACGGCCATGAGCTGCGCGCCGTGGTGCTCGCCGGCGCGCTGACCGTGCCGTACCTTCCCGACCCGGGCGACGCCCCCCGACTGGCCGAGGCAACGCGCGCGCATACCCCGCCTCATCTGATGGTCGGTCCGCGTGATGCCGTGCGCGCCCTGCACGCGTGCCTGGAGCCGCGCCGACCGGCGCGGGAGATCCACGATCCGCAGCCGGTGATGGTGATCGACCGCCAGAGGCTGCGCGTCCTGCCGCCCGCGCCGATCCGGCGCAGCACCAAGCGCGACGTGGACGCGCTCGCCGTTGCGGCGGCGATGATGCACCGCGAGGAGATGAGCGCGGACAGCGCGCCGCCCGATGCAACTGCCTGGAAGGCGCGGATGAGCCAGCTCGTCGACCGAGGCTGGAGCTGGGCCTGGATCGAAGGCGGCCAGGTGGTGTTCAAAGCCGAGCTCAGCGCCTGGACGCCTGACGTCGTGCAGATCCAGGGCGTCTTCACGGGCCCGTCGCGGCGCGGGCGCGGTGTGGCCACCGCCGGGATGATCGCTCTGTGCTCGCTGCTCCTCGATGAGGTGCCCCTGGTGGCTCTCTATGTCAACGGCTACAACCAGGCAGCACTGCGCGCGTACGGTCGGGTCGGATTCGAGCATCAGGGCGAGTTCGCCACCGTGATGTACTGAGGATGAGGCCGCGATGATCGAGGCAAGCGCCACCGCGACACTGCCGGTTCCCCCCAACCAGGCATTCGCCGTGGTGAGTGACATCTCCAACGCCGACTGGTTGCCAGCCGTGCGCGGCGTCCGTCACCTCGGTGGCCCGAAGCGTGGTGTGGGCGCGCGCTTCGAGGTGGAGGCCGGGATGGTGGGACGGCATCTCCGCGGTGTGCTCCTTGTCAAGGAGATGGACGAGCCGCATCGGATGGTGCTAGTGCTGGAGGAGGGCCTCGATCTCACCATCACCATCGACGTGACCCCCGCCAGGTCGGGCAGCAAGCTGCGCGTCGAGGCCCGGTACTCCGTCGGCGGCCCGTTCGGCGGGGCCGTCGAGCGCGCCAGCCAGCCGGCGGCGCGTCGCGAGGTGGCCCGGGCGGTGGAACAGCTGGCCGCCCGGTTCGGGCGCGAGGACGCGGCCTCAGCACGGCGGAAATGACCACCCGCTTCCCGGACGACACCGAGCTCGACGCAATCGCCGCCCAGGTGCGTGCCTTCGCGCCGATGGCGGCGGTGGAGCTGAGCCGGCTCCTCGACGACGCACGACGGTCGCCGACAGGACCGGCCACGGGACAGCTGGTGGAGCAGCAGCTCGGCGCCGTGCTCGACGCCGTGCTGGCGCGGCGCGGCCAGAGCGTCGACCTCATGGACCTCTACCAGGAGGGGTCGATCGCGGCCACCGTCGCCGTCGGCGAGTTCGCCGGCCGCGGCGGCGCGGCGGGCGGACTGCGCGCCTATGTGACGCGCGTCGTGGAGACCTTCCTCGACGACCACATCAAGCGCGAGGCGGCGCAGCAGCTGGCGGACACCATGCTCCTCGAGCAGGTCAAGCTCCTCGAAGCCGCTGAGGTGCTGCTGCGCCGACGCCTGGAGCGCGAGCCGACAACCCTGGAGCTGGCGGCCGCTCTCGAATGGACGCCGGGAGCCGTCGAGGTGGTCGGCGGGGTGCTCCACCAGGCCCGCGAGAACTACGATGCCGAGATCGTTGACTTCCTCGACGACATCGACGAGGCCGACACCGGGGACACCGCCGACATCTGAGCGTCAGCTCCCCTCGCCACCTCGCCGTCGTCAGGGTAGGCGACTTCACGTCGCCGGAGCTGACTACGCTGAACTGGGGGGTGCCCGAGGGGGAACGCAGTGCCCCACTCGACCACTGTCCGTCGAACGTCCGCGGGCTGCGCCCTAAGATCCACGCCCATGCGGGGGGAGGGCTCGAGCGGGGACGGCCGTACGGTGCTGGTGGTCAGCGAGGACATCGAACTCGCTGTGGCGCTCCGCGACCGGCTTGACCGCGCCTACGTGACGGTGTGCGACGTCGGCACCGCAGAGGCCGAGGCAGCGGTGCGGGGGTGCCATCGCGGGCCGTGGATGGTCATCGGCGACGGCGCCGGACTCGCCCAGGCCGCCGTGAAACTGCTGGGGCGGTACCCGACCCTGCTGCTGTGGCGCGGCGCGCCTCCTGCGGGACTGCCCGCCCACACCCGGCAACTGCGGCTCTTCTCAGAGCTGGCCGCCGCGGCGGAGGCGGCGCTCGGCGCCGAGGTGGGCGGCATCCACCTGGCCCCCGGTGCCGGCGTCACCATGCCGGACGGCCGGCACCACGCCGGCGCAGCGCTCGAGGTGCTGGTGGCCAGCCACCCCTGGCCGGTGTTCGCCGCTGCGCATCACTTCCGCACGGTGGACGCCACGTTGGACGCCCACGCCGTTCCGCTGCACGTCACACGCACTGCCGCCGGCGGCGTGTGCCTCGACAATCGGGCCGCGTGATGCGCGCCAACGCCGAAGTGCTCATCGTCGAGGACGACCCGGAGACTCTCGAGGAGCTGCGCGCGCATTTCTCGCGCAAGCGTTTCCACCCGCTCGCCACCCGCAGTGCCGCGCATGCGGTGGCGGCGCTGCGCAACAACGCCGAGTCGACGCGACCGGTTCTGGCCGTGGTCGACTGGGATCTCTCCAAGGCGCCCGACCAGACGCTGACCAGCAGCGACGTGCTCGCTTTGCTGGCGCGCGAGCTGTCGGACTGCCTGACCATCGTTTACTCAGCCAACATCGACTCGTTCCGAGTGCGCAGCGAGATCCATCGCGCCCATCCGCGTGCGTGGTTGCACGACAAGCGGGACGGTGGCCTCTCGCTCATCGAGAGGTCGAGCGCATGCTCGACGCGACCGTCGAGGATCTGCGCATCAAGGACGGCTCAGTGGTGCTCCACCTGCCCACGATGGCCGAGCACCATCACCGCGAGGCGGTGCGGCTGGTGGTGCATTACCCCGAGATGGTCACGTTTCACTCGGACACCGCCACCCAGGCCGTGCGCCGGTTCGGGGAGTGGCTGACCGCAAATGGGTCCCGGGTGGCCGTGGTGAGCCACGGGAACCGCAAGTACCGGCTGGCCCCGCGCCCGTGAACCTCAGCATCGGCGAGGTGGCGGAGCTACCCCTGGCCGCGGCACTGCTCGACGGGGAGGAGGTGGTGGCGCACACGCCGGAGTGGGATCGCTCTGGACCCGGTGCCGTCACATACCGCGTCCGCCAGGCGAGGCTGGTGGTGAGCACCGACGACATCCACCCGATGTGCGCACCGATTCTCGCCGCGCTCCTCGATGAGATCGACGCCACCGCCGCGACGCTGGCTCGGCGCCAGGCGCTGCGCGTCCGCATGCTCGCCGCGTCGCTGCGCATCGTCGCCGGCCGTGAGCTGAATGCTGCAGGAACCAGCGCCGACGTCATCGAACACGCCGTCGCCGGCATCGCGTCGCGCACCGCGCTGCAGGTCGCTGTGGAGGACGATGAACCATTCGCCGTGCTGGCGCCGCCAGTCGCGGCGCTGGTGCTCGTCCAGCTCGCCACCAACGCCGAGCGGCACGACCGCGCCGAATCTGTTGCGCTCCGCGCCGGCCGCCACGCGTTCGCGGTGGAGTGGCAGGGTTCGAACGGCGCCCCGGCTGCCGCCACAGCGCGCCGTCGCGCCGACCGGCAGCGGTGGGGACTGGGGTTCGCTCGAATCGCCGCCGATTCGATCGGCGCTGCGCTGTATCCGCCGGTCGAACGCGCCGACGGCCTGCGCAGCGCGTCCCTGGAGACCGGGCTCAACCGACTCTCTCTGCCGCTCGCGCTGGTGCGCGACAGCGTCGTGCACAAGGCGACGCGGTCGTGGGACGAGGAGACGTCGCTACTTCCGGGTCGGCGCCTGGCGGATGGTCGCGCGGCGGCCTGTGTGGCGGCGGCCGCGCGCAGCCCGGGAGCGATCGCGCGCGTCGACGGCTGGTGCGCCCGGACCGGCAGCTCCGGCACCTGGGTGGCCATCCCGCCGGATGCCGTCGTCGACCGCGCCCGCGATGTGCTCGACGGCATGGTCCACGAGCGGGCGCTGTGGGACGGCGTGCCCGAGCCGGCGCGGTCGCGTATCGCCGCCCTGGCCGCGATCCTCGGCTCGATGCTCGGGGTCGAGCTGGTCAGGGTCCCCGGCGCGACCTGGAACCGGCGCGCGCCTGACCTGGCTCGTGCGTACGGACTGGCCATGCCGCTGCCCGTCTTCCGCGGCGCCGGCGCGGTCGATCCACGCGTGGCGCTGTTCCTGGCCACCGAGTTCGGCGAGGCGCTGGACGCTGAGGGCGACCAGCTGTACCTGCGCATCAGGGCTGACCGGCGGGACGAGCCGCTGGTGCGCGTCTTCCTTGCGCCCGGTGACGACTTGCTGCAACTCAGCTGACAGCTGGATCTGCCCCGCCCTGTCAGAACGTGGCGGAGTGCTCATCACGTGGCGTCCACCAACCGTCGGGCTCGCCGCCAAAGCCGGGGTCACGATGGGTGGCGCGCACAACGGTCTTGATGTTGCCGCGGACGTTGAAGTCGCCGACCACCTCGCAGTAGCGCGGTGCCAGCAGCGAGATGAGGTCACTGAGGATCCCGTTGACGACGTCCTCGTGGAACACGCCGACGTTGCGAAACGCGTTGACGTACATCTTCAGCGACTTCAGTTCGACGCAGCGCGGACCGGGAACGTAGCGCACGTGCACGACCGCGAAGTCGGGAAACCCGCTGCGTGGACACAGGCAGGTGAACTCGGGCAGGGTGAATTGAATGGTGTAGTCGCGCTCGGCGCTGCGGTTGTCGAACGACTCGAGAAGGCTTCGCGGCTTCGCGTTCTCGCTCATGCCGCTGCACCTGCGAATCGGCCGCTGTCGCGGCGCGGAGTAAGCACGTACCAGTGCCGCACCGGGGCGAGCAGCAGCACGGCGAGAGCGGTCATCCACGCCTTGCCGAGCACCTGGCCGCCGAGCAGCGAGAGCGATCCGAACGCGATGCTGAGGAACACGAATGAGTCGACCACGCAGCCGACCAGGTTGGCGGGAACGAGCGCCATGATCCAGCCACGGCGCAGCAGCGGCGTGTAGACGAGGAAGTCAGCGAGCTCCGAGGTGAAGAAGGCGAGCCCGCTGGCCAGCGCGAGCGCAGGCGAGACAGCGGCCGACACAAGCGCGCCGGCGGCGATGGCCGCCACCGATACCCATCGACCGAGGATGTTCTGCACCAGGTCGCGCAGCGTGAAGGCCAGTCCGACGAAGTACACCGCCGCTGGAGCGCGGAGCCCGAAGCCCACGGGCACGAGGCCATAAGCCTGCACTGCCCAGTTGGCGGCGAAGATCACCGCGATGTACGCAGCGAGCGCCAGCAGTCCTGCGGCGGTGCGCAGCGAGATGGCGGGCATGGGCGCAAGCGTACCCGCTGACGGCGCGCGGGCCAGTCAGCCGACCGGGAGAGCGTCGGTGTGCGCGGGCGTCGCGATGACCAGCTCGCCGTCGCGCACCTCGACGTGAGCGCGATCGCCGTCCCGCAGCCGGCCTTCGAGGATGGCCATGGCCAGCGGGTCCTGGAGGCGTCGCTGGATCACCCGCTTGAGAGGGCGCGCGCCGTAGGTTGGGTCGTAGCCCTCCTCGGCGATCAGGTCAAGGCCTGCCTCGTCGACGTCGAGGCTGATCGATCGCTGCGCGAGCCGGGAGCGCAGGCTCTGGAGCTGGATCTCGACGATGCGGCGCAGCTGCTCGCGATCCAACCGCGAGAAGACGATGACGTCGTCAACGCGGTTGAGGAACTCGGGCCGGAAGTGCTGGCGAAGCACGGCGAGCACCTCGTCGCGGACGCGCTCAAGCTCCTCGACAGCGGCGTTCGGCGGCATTTCCGCGATGATGTGCGAACCGAGGTTGCTGGTCATGATCACGACGGTGTTGCGGAAGTCGACGGTGCGGCCCTGGCCGTCGGTGAGGCGGCCGTCGTCGAGCAGCTGCAGAAGGATGTTGAACACGTCCTGGTGCGCTTTCTCGATCTCGTCGAGAAGCAGCACGCTATACGGATGGCGGCGCACCGCCTCAGTGAGCTGTCCGCCCTCGTCATAGCCGACGTACCCGGGGGGCGCCCCGACCAGACGCGCCACGCTGTGGCGCTCCATGTATTCGGACATGTCGATGCGCACCATCGCCTGCTCGCTGTCGAAGAGGAACGCGGCCAGGGCGCGGGCCAGCTCGGTCTTGCCCACCCCGGTGGGGCCGAGGAAGATGAACGAGCCGATCGGCCGGTTGGGATCGCTGAGCCCGGCGCGACCACGCCGCACCGCTGCGGCCACCGCCGCCACTGCGTCATCCTGTCCGACAACGCGCTCGTGCAGACGCTCCTCGACCTGCAGCAGCTTCTGGGTCTCTCCCTCGAGCATGCGGCTGACCGGGATGCCGGTCCAGCGAGCCACCACCGCGGCGATGTCGTCCTCGTCGACCTCCTCCTTGAGCAGCGGTCGGTCACCCTGCAGCTCGCCCAACCGTTCCTGCTCTGCCGCCAGGGCGCTTTCCAGCTCGGCGAGTGTCCCGTAGCGCAGCTCGGCGGCGCGGCCGAAGTCGGCGGCGAGCTCGGCGCGCTCGGCCTCGTGCCGCCGCTCCTCGATTCGCTTCTTGATGTCGCGGATGGCACCGATGGCGCCCTTCTCCCGCTCCCAGCGCTCGCGCATCTCCTTGGCACGCTCCTGGAGATTGGCGAGCTCGCGCTCGAGGGTGGCGAGCCGGTCGCGTGAGGCTGCGTCGGTCTCCTTGCGCAGCGCCTCGCGCTCGACCTCGAGCTGGCGGATGTCGCGCTCGATGGTGTCCAGCTCGGTGGGCAGGGAGTCGATCTCGATGCGCAATTTGCTCGCTGCCTCGTCGATGAGGTCGATGGCCTTGTCGGGGAGAAATCGATCGCTGATGTAGCGATCGGACAGCACCGCGGCGGCGACGATCGCGGAGTCCTTGATGCGCACCCCGTGGTGCACCTCGTAGCGCTCTTTGAGCCCGCGCAGGATGCTGATGGTGTCCTCGACGCTGGGCTGGTCGACGACGATGGGCTGGAACCTGCGCTCCAGCGCGGCGTCTTTCTCGATGTACTTGCGGTACTCGTCGAGAGTGGTGGCGCCGATGCAGCGCAGCTCGCCGCGGGCAAGCGCCGGCTTGAGCATGTTGCCGGCGTCCATGGCACCCTCGGCCGCGCCCACACCAACGAGTGTGTGCAGTTCGTCGATGAACAGGATGATCCTGCCGTCGGAGCCGGTCACCTCGGCGAGCACGGCCTTGAGCCGGTCCTCGAACTCGCCGCGGTACTTGGCTCCGGCGACCATGGCGCCGAGGTCGAGGGCCACGACTCGACGGTCGCGGAGCCCTTCGGGAACGTCACCGGCGGCGATGCGCTGGGCGAGACCCTCGGCGATGGCGGTCTTGCCGACGCCGGGCTCGCCAATCAGCACCGGGTTGTTCTTGGTGCGCCGGCTGAGCACCTGGATCACCCGGCGGATCTCCTCATCGCGGCCGATGACGGGATCGAGCTTGCCTGTGCGGGCGGCGTCGGTGAGGTCGCGGCCGTACTTGCCGAGAGCGTCGTACTTGTCCTCGGGGTTGGGGTCGGTGACCCTCTGCGAGCCGCGCACCGAGGCCAGGGTTGCGTAGATGCGGTCGGAGGTGACCCCGGCGCCCTTGAGCAGGCGGTACGCCTCGCCGCCCTTGCGGCCATTCAATGCGAGGAGCAGGTGCTCGGTGGAGACGTACTCGTCCCGCAGGCGTGACATCTCGTCGAAGGCGGCCATGAGCACCTCGCGGAGCGCCTCGCCGACGGCCGGCTCACCCCCGCCGTACTGCTTGGGACGGGATTCGAGCCCGCTCTCGATGCGCGCTGCCAGAGGCTGCGCGGGCACTTCGAGGCGCTGCAACAGCGACGGGACCAGTCCGTCCTCCTGGCGGAGCAGGGCGAGCAGGAGGTGCTCGGGCTCGACCCGGGCGTGCTGCATCGCCGTCGCCGCCTGCTGTGCCGCCTGCAGCGCTTCCTGGGAGCGTTCGGTGAATCGGTCGAGTCGCACGGACACTTCATACCGCACCAGGGCGCTGACGAATCCGTGGCGCGACGGTTTCGCGAACGCAGGTTCGCGGCCCGATCCTGGCGTACCATGCGGCTCGTCGCGATGCCGTTCGTCCCCCGCCGCCCCAGCCTCCTCGCGGTCCCCCTCCTGCTGGCGACGACGTGCGCCGTAGCCGTGGTCAGCGCTCGGGGGGGTCCGGGCACGGCTATCGGCGCTCGGGCAGCCGTCGCCAGCGCCGCCGCCGACCTGGGCCGGCCCGCGTGGTTCGGCATGAGCCTGGTCCGCCAGCCCGTGCAGTTCGTCGTCGCGGCCACCCGGCCGGCACCCCCTGTCCTGCACGTTCGCTCCGGGATCCTCGTCGACATCGACTCCAACGCCGTCCTCTGGCAGCTCGACCCACACGCTCACCTGCCGCCTGCCAGCACGACCAAGATCCTCACCGCGCTGGTCGCGCTGGCCAATTTCAACCCGGACCGCAAGGTCACTCTCACACCGCAGGCGGTGCAGCTGGCCTGGGACGAGACCCGCATGGGCCTGTCCGCCGGGCAGACGCTGACCGTTCGGGAGCTGCTCATCGGCATGCTCCTGGTCAGCGGTAACGACGCCGCCAACGGGGTCGCCCTCGGCACCGTCGGCATGGAGCGTTTCGTCGGCGCCATGAACGCGCAGGTGGACGCACTCGGCCTCCACGACTCGCATTTCACCAGCCCGGTGGGGCTGGACGATCCCCAGCAGTACTCTTCGGCGTACGACCTGGCGGCGATCGGCACCGCCGCGGTGCGCACGTACCCGTTGTTCCGCGACATCGTGGCGATGCGCACAGCCGATCTCGCCGCCGCACCTGGTCATCCCGAGTTCTTCCTGCAGTCCATCAACTTGCTCCTCGCCATGTATCCCCCGGCCACCGGCATCAAGCCGGGCTGGACCGGCGACGCCGGGTATTGCGAGGTGGCGATGGCGGTGCGCGACGGCCACCGGCTGATCTCCGTGCTGCTCAACGCCCCGTACAGCTACAGCCAGTCGCGCCGCCTGCTCGACTGGGGGTTCGTGCAGGAGGGGCTGCCGTCGACGCTGCCCACCCCGACCCCGAGCGCTGCGCCGTCGCCGCATGGCTGAGAGAGCTGCCGGGTCGGTCGGGAGCACGCGCCTGACCGTGGTCGGCAGCGGCGACGCTTTCAGCGGCTCCGGTTGCAATGCCGCCTACCTTGTCGACGAGCGCGTGCTCGTCGACTGCGGCGCTCCCGTGCACGCGCTGCTGCCGCGCGCGGGCATGAGCGCGGCCTCCATCGACCTCGTGCTGATCACGCACTTCCACGCCGACCACACCTTCATGCTGCCGATGCTGCTGGGATCGCGCGCTTTCACCGGCGAGCCGCGGGGCGGGCTGGTCATCGGCGGCCCGCCCGGGACGAAGGAGTACGTGCTCCGCCTGCTCAGCACCGGCTACGGGCGCCACCTAGTCGGGCTCATCGAGGAGAGCCTCCACCTCGAGTGGGTGGTGCTCCAGGACGGCGCCGACGAAGTTGTGGCGGGATACCGGGTGCGCGCCCACGCCGTCGTACACAGCACTGGTCCGTCGCTGGCCTACACGGTGCAGCGCGACGCTGCCGCCCTCATCGGCTTCAGCGGCGACACGACACTCTGTCCCGGCTTGCGCCGCGCCGTCGCGTCGGCGGACGTGATGGTGTGCGAATGCACCGGCTGGGACGGTCCCACAGAGGGCGGACACCTCTGGCGTGGTGAACTGGAACAGCTGATCGCCGAATACCCGGATACCCGCTTCGTGCTCAGCCACCTGCGCACGCGCGGTCCCATCGCCGGGGCAATCCTCGCCCACGACCTGCTGTCGCTCGACGTCAGCGGGCGCGGCAGTCCCTAGACAAAGCGCATCGATTCGCGCCAGGTCTGAAGGACCTCCGCGTCGCCGTCGACGCCGATCCCGTCGACGCCCCGGCGGTTCATCAGCAGCGCGAAGAGGTCGCTCGCTGGCGCCCTCACCGAGCACTCACCCTGCGCTCCATCCCGCTCCACCGTGATGCGCTCGGTGCGCAGCCCGACAAGCCAGCGGTCCTGCACGTCGCTGGGGGCGATCGACAGCGATCCGCCGCTTCCGCCGGTGACCCGGCAGCGGGCGGGGGCGAGCAGCAGCCACTCATCGATGCCATCCGTGGCGGCGCGCACGGGGAACGGCGTTTGCGAAAGGCCGGCGGCCTGCTCGACATCGAGACGGTGGATGGCGGTCTCATGCGCCTGCCGCCGCGCCCAGAACGCCAGTGGGCTCGGTGCTTCGCCCCACGCCCAGAAGCGGGCGTCGGGTGTGGCTGACGAGAGCGCATCGAGCAGCTGCCGATGACCGTCGCGGTACCACGCCAGCAATCCGTCGCGGTCGTCGGGACCAACGGAGTCGAGGCGCACCCGCTCCTGCACCCGGTCGCGCACGATGGTGCCGGCCCAGCGGTGCACGTCGCCCATGTGGCGCACCAGCGCGTCGACGTCCCAGCCGGGGCAGCCGGGCACGGCGGCGTCCAGGGCCGTCGCCGCGGCGACCTCGCCGAGACGCTCGCCCTCGACGCGCAGCCGCACCAGCCATTCGTCGACGGTCAGCGTGGTGCGGTCGCCGGCGCCGGGTGCCATTGGCAGGTCAGAGCGCAGCCGCTAGCGCGAAGGACGTCGTAGCCCAGGATCCCGCCACACCGGCGACGAGGACGCGAGCGCGCCGGTCCTTGAGGAGCAGCGTGCAGGCGACAGCGTCGCCGGCGTCCAGGAAGCCGCGCACGAGCAGCGCGGTGCGTAGCGCGTCGCGGTTGCGAGCGCGCAGGATGGAAACGCCGGACACCACGTCGCGCACGCCGAAGGTGACCGCCAGCAGGCGGGTGGATGGGTCGCCGGGGTTGTCGAGCCGGCACTGCCTGGCCAAGCTGCCGGGCGCCATCAGCACGCTGAGGCCGTACAACGCCGATCCGGTCCCGAGCACACGCGATATGCCCCGCTTCCAGCCCTTCATCCGTCCACCTGCACCGCCGGTATCATCCCGCGCAATTATGGTCGGCCCTGCCCGCGCAGGATGCCGAGAACCGGGTCACCACGTCGCTGCCATAGACAAAGACCGTGAAGCGGTCGACGGAAAAGGTCTGCTCCGGGGTGCCCAGCGACGCCGGGGGCGGCGCGGGGATGAATGTGTCGTCCGGATCGACCACCACGAAGCTGCGTCCAGCGCGCGCGGTGAACCAGCCGCCCGCCGAGTTGAGCAGGTCGCGGCAGAACGAGGTGGGCCCGGCACCGCACGGGCTCCCCTCAGCCGCGGGCAGCACATCCAGCGCACCCCCCGACGAGAGTCGCAGCACATCAGCGTCCCAGTACGACGCGTAGCCGCGGGACAGCCCGTGCGCGTGCAGGGCTCCGGCGAGCACCGGCAGGGACCGTGACGCCGCCGGCTGGAAGTCAGCATTCGACTCCGCGGCGACCAGTCGCACCGCCGAGGCGGCAACGAGCACCGTCACCGCCGCAGTGGCGGCGACCCGTCCGGCGCGCATCCGAGGCCAGAGCGGCACCAGCGCCACCACCGCAAAAAACACTCCCGTCACGTAACGCTGCGACGACACCAGCCGGTCGGCAGGAGGCGCGTCGGCGCCGGGCATGATCACGTTGCTGAGGATGAGCGCGCCGAGCAGGGCAAGCGCGCTGGTCACCCAGTAGGCGACGTGCGCCTCCCTGGCGAGCTGCGTGGGCCTCGCCTGCAGCTGCCAGGTGTCGCGCGCCGTCACGACACACACGCCCGCGAGTGCGAGACCGATCAGCACAATGGCCAGCAGTAGGGGCAGGGGCGACAGACCGGCACCTGGCTCCATCGGCAGACCGTTGGCCATGTCGAGCAGGCCGCGTCCCACCACCCGCGCGTTTGCGGCCACCGCATCAACGCCGACGCCTCGCGTCGTTCCCCCACCGAGCCCGCTGCTGTATCCGGCCCGGGCCATCGCCAGGTGAACCATCGTGAAGGAGATGAGCGCCCCGATCATCAGCGCGCCGAAGTGGGTGAGGACCGTGCGACGGCGGGTGCGGGCCCAGAGCAACCCAGCCACAAGGACGAACGGCACCAGGGCGGCCACCACGACCAGCGCATCACTGGCCGCCACGACGCCGGCCAGCACTCCGGCTCCTGCGGAGATGGCAACCGTCCGCCGCGGCGTCGCGAGATCAGCATCGTCACCCCATCGGCGCGCCAATGACACCGCGTACCAGCCGAGGAGTCCGGAGGCTGCCCAGGCCATGCCGTGAAACGCCGGCGCCACCTCGGTGAGCAGCACGGCCGGGGCGGCTCCGACGCCGAGCGCGAGCGCCAGCGACGCCGCCCAGCCACCTGCCAGGCGTCGCACCGCCAGAACGATGGCCGCCAGCCCGAGCCAGGTGATCAGCAGCGGCAGCACCGACCACAGCACGGTCTCGTGCCCCAGGCCGCCCAGCGCGGCCACCAACCAGGCGTACGCGGGCTGCCCCACCTCGATCGGCCGCAGCGATTCGCCGCCCGTCAGGCTGTGGCCGACGAGCAGGACCGCGGCGACGTCGCTATTGGCGCGCAGCTGCTCGGTCAACGGGGGCAGCTCGGCGGCGAGCACGCCGACGAACGCGAGCAGCGCGACCAGGTGCACGGGGGGCACGTCCGAGCCCGGCGCCCAACGTCGCGGCGGGCGTCGGGGCGCGCCGGCCATCACGCGGCAGAATCTACACTGCGTCCATGTGCCGAAGCATCAAGACACTGCGCACCCAGGAGCAGGTCACCGACGACGAGATGCACGCCGCCGCTCTCCAGTTCGTTCGCAAGGTGAGCGGGTACCGCTTCCCCTCAGCCGCCAACCGCGACGCCTTCGACGCTGCGGTCGAGGAGGTCACGTCGTCGACGCGCCACCTGCTCGCACACCTGCCGCCCGCGCGGAGGACCGCCGCGTCCTGACCGGGGAGTCAGCCGGTGGCGGCGGCCACGGTGGCGTGGGCCTCGAGCCAGCGCGCCAGGTCGTCGAGCACGGCGTCGCGTTCGGGCTCGTTGAACACCTCGTGATAGAGGCCGCGGTAGATGTGCAGGGTATGGTCGTCTGAGCCGACGTGGCCGTCGACCCACCGCGCCGCGCCGGGATCGACGAGCCGGTCAACGGTGCCCTGGACGGCGAGCACGGGGAGATGGAGCTGCGCGATGTCGCGCTGCACCTCAGCGATCGCCCTGAGGATCTCCGCGCCGGTGCGGGCGCGGACCTTGCCGAGGTGCACCAGGGGATCGGCGCGGTAAGCGTCGACCACCGCCTGGTCCCGGCTCACCGCGTCGAGCCGCAGCGCCAGCACTGGGAGGTTGGAGGCCCATCGGGACAGGAAACGCCCGGCGCGCAGGGTCCGTTCAGACATCTCGGCAGGCGGCAGGACACTCGGCGACGAGAGGATCAGGCCGTCGAGCGCGTCCTGGTGGCGCAGCGCGTACACCGTGGCGACCAGGCCGCCGAGGCTGTGACCCAACAGGAAGAACGGGTGAGGTGCGGCGGTGAGCACTCCGCGGATGTAGCTGTCGAGGTCGGTGACCCAATCGTCGAAGCGCTCCACCGCCGCCCGACGTCCGCCGGAGAGGCCATGACCACGGTGGTCGGGCGCGCCCACCATCCAGCCGTCGCGCACCAGACGTTCGGCGACGTGTGCGTAGCGGCCCCCATGCTCGTTGATCCCGTGGGCGATGACCACAGTGCCGCGAGCCTCGCGGTCGGGCAGCCATTCGCGGTGCGCGATGGGCACACCGCGAACCCCGCTGAACGTTCCGCGACGCTGACGCACCACACCATCCTCGCGGTTGCGGACAGAGTTGTCCAACCGGTCAGGCGTGGGCGGGGACCTCGGCGCGCTGGGCGGACGAGCTGGCGGTCGCGTCCGCGGTGCGGGGCAGGCCGCTGACGCGCAGCAGAAGCTCGTCCTTGAGCCGGTCGGGCAGCAGCCGCGACAGCGGGATGAGCAGCTTGGCCTGCCGGCCCACCGGGTAGCGCGTCCGCGGCCGTGACGACAGCAGCGCGTGCTCCACGGCGCGGGCAACCTCGTTCGGCTCGACCCCTGTCTCGTTCTCGTGGATGGTTATCTTGGTGGCGATGTCGACCGCCGCTCCGTAGAGCGTGCGCAGCTCGGGAGGCGCGTTGCGCAGCAGCTCACTGCCGGCGCGCAGCCCCTTGTCCCAGATCGGCGTCTTCACCGCCCCGGGCTGGATCAGGGACACCGAGATCCCCCAGGGACGCAGCTCGAGCCGCAACGCGTCGCTGATCGCCTCGAGCGCATGCTTGCTGGCGCAGTACGGCGCGGCCATCGGCTGCGCGAGCCGTCCACCGAGTGATCCCACGGTGACGATGCGCCCGCGGCTCTCGCGGAGCAGCGGAGTGAACGCCTGCACCATGGAGACGACGCCGAGCACATTGATCTCCAGCTGGGTGCGCCACAGGTCGAGCGGCACGAACTCCACCGGACCGGCGACGGCGATGCCGGCGTTGTTGACGATTCCGGCCAGCCGCGAGTCCTGCACCGCCTCGGACAGCTGCCGGGCCGCCGCGGCGACCTGCTCGGCGTCGGTGACGTCGAGACGGATCGGCGTGAGCCGGTTGCTGCCGTCGCGGCGCAGGCTCTCCGCGTCCTCGTCGCGGCGCACGCCCGCGAAGACGCGCAGGCCGAGGGAGTCCAGGTGAAGCGCAGTCGCCCTGCCGATGCCGGTGGACGCGCCGCTGACCACGACCGCCGTGTCATCCATGCCGAGACCTCCCTTCACTGCGATGTCGCCGACTGTGCGGGAAGAAGAAGACCCGGCTGCACGTGACGGCCGGGTCTCAAGGAAGGGGGCTGGGTCAGACGGTGTTCACGCCGGAGCGCGGCGTGGCGCTGATCCTCACCAGCTTGGTGACGATCCACGCGGCGACGGTGTACACCGCGATCGCGAGCACGTCGCTCCAGCGGAGAACGGTGCCGTTGGTCGCGGTGTTGTTGAAGATGCCGTTGAACGGCGCTGCCAGCCAGCCGCCGAGGCGGCGGATGTAGTGGGCGAAACCGGTGTTGTTGGCGTTCGCCGCCCGGAAGATGAAGTTGAGCGCGAGGATGATGTCGACGACAGCGGCGATCAGCCAGATGAGCTGGATGGCGCGGTAGCCGATCGGGTACACGCCGACGCGGCTGCTGTACACGCTCGTTCCTGCCGCTGGGGCCACCGGAGCGGCCGCCACCGGAGCGGCTGCCACGGGTGCCCCCGCAACCGGTGGTGTAGCAACGGGTGCGGCCACGACAGGTGCGGCTGCCACAGGGGCCGCTGCAGGGACCTCCTCGACAGGCGTTGTGGCCTCCGTGCCGTGCACAGGGAATCCGCGCTCAGCGGGAGCCGCGTCGGCCGCGGGGACGCCGGGGGCTTCCGGCACCACAGGCGTTGCGGGGACGGCAGGAGTGGTCGTCGAGACGCGCTCCTCGTGGACTTCGATCGGGTCCATCGCTGACACCTCCAACTGCGGACATCCTCACCAGCGAGGCAACAACCCCTCCTGCGCCGGGTCGCTCATGACAACTCGGCTATCAGATTTCATTGTAAGGCATCCGATAGAGACGTAGTCGAGGCTCTAGGCGAGTTCCCGGGCTCCCGCACCCTGGAGGCGGCCCTCCGCCCGCGCCAGCGCGTGGTCGTGGACTGGCGACACCTTGAGTCGTCGGGGCACCGCCAGCCGGCCGGCGCGCAGCCAGAGCGTGATGGCCCGGTGCGCGGCCGCGTGGGCTGGCGTCCAGCGGATGCCATAGGCGCGCCGCGTGGAGGGGGGCAGGAGGCCCACCGTGGTGAAGGTGACCACCGCCCATCCGGGCCGCATCGCCGCCGAGGTCACCGGCGGGTTGAGCACGGTCTCCGCCACCAGCCGCGACCCCGCGCCCGGGATCGCCGCGCCCGAACCGGCCTCGAGCTGCGCGGCGACATACTCGCTCAGCTCCGCGCGCGTCGTCCAGAGCGACCCAGTGGGCATGCCCATGAGCGCGGCAACCGCGTGCCACTCGCGCACGAAGCGGTCGCGGTCCGTCTCATCGAGGTCACCGACGAAGGCGTCGTGGGCAACCAGCATGGTGTCGACAAAGGTCGCCAGCACCCAGCGCAGCAGCTCGGCGTCGCGACCGCTGTACGCCGACTCGCGCGCGACGGTGGCGGTGGCGTGCGTGCGCCGGAGCCGGCCCTCGACGGCGGAGTGCAGCCGGTTCACCTGCCGACAGGCGCGCCGCGCCTCGGCGGTGGTACCGAAACAGACCACGGTGACCCACTCCACGGTGCGCTCGAAACGGCCGTACGGGTCGGTGCGGTACGTGCTGTGCTCGATGGCTCCCTCGGCGACGAGCGGATGCGCCGCCTGCATCAGCAGGGCGCGCCCTGCGCCGAGCATGAGCACCGGTTCGGCCATGACCCGCCAGGTCACGGAGCCGGGGCCGAAGAGACCGGGATCGGGCCCGGTGTCACGGATCGGGAAGCGCCTCTTGCGTGCGGGCATCAGCGTGCGCATCGCAGCGGCCACGTCGGCCGAGCCCGGGATGCGCAGCAGCCGTCCACCGGCCGGCAGGCGGGGAAGCGGGAGGAGTGCCATCAATCCAGCATACGGCTCACTCGTACGTCGAGCCGTTCAGCTGGATCCAGCCACCCTCGTGAGAGCCCGTGGCGTGGTGTGTGTAGTGAATCACCGGGTGCCCAGGGTCGGGCTCGAACTGGCCATGGATTACCACCGTCTGCCCGGCGGCGACGGGCACGCGCGGTGCGAGCGAGAGGTTGTGGTCGATCTCCACGGTGGTTCCGTCAACGGTGACGTCGAAACGCTCGTGGGCGCCGTCGGCTCCCGCGGCGGCGTCCGGCAGCAGCATCGTAACGGTCGCGCGCACGGTCACCTCGGCGGAGTTCCCAGACTGGTACGCGGAGTCGAACGCGGCGTTGTCGACGTCGCTGCAGGCGGCGAGCGCAGCGGCGACGACCAGCGCTCCCAGCCAGGCCACGCGTCTCACCGGGCCAGTGTAGGTCGGGGTCCTCGCAGAGGACCCTCAGCTACCATCGAGGACCGTGCCTGAGGGAGACGACTCCGTCCAACGCATCCTCGTGGTCGTCGCGCACCCTGACGATTGCGACTTCGGCTGCGCCGGCAGCACGGCTCGCTGGACGTCAGAGGGCCGTGAGGTCAGCTACTGCATCGTCACCGACGGGGACGCGGGCGGCTCGGATCGGAGCGTGACCCGCGCCGAGGTCGCGCAGCTGCGCCGCCGCGAGCAGACCGCCGCCGCCGCCGTAGTCGGGGTATCGCACATCGCCTTTCTCGGCTACGCCGACGGCAAGGTGCAGTCGAGCATCGAGCTGCGTCGCGACATCACCCGGGTGATCCGCCAGCGCAAGCCGCAGCGGGTGGTCACGCAGTCGCCGGAGCGCAACTATCAGCGAATTTTCGCGAGCCACCCGGACCACCTCGCCGCCGGGGAGGCGGCGCTCTGCGCGGTGTACCCCGATTCGCGCAACCCCTTCGCCCACATGGAGCTGCTCGAACAGGAGGGGCTCGAGCCGCACACCGTGGAGGACGTGTACCTGATGGCGATGATGCAGGGCGACACCGTGGTCGACATCACCGACACCATCGACCTCAAGCTCGAGGCGCTGCGCTGCCACGCCAGCCAGTACGACAACTTTGAGGACCTCGCCGCGCGCCTGCGGGAGTGGGCGCGCCTGAATGCGGAGCAGAACCACCTCGGAGAGGGACGCAGCGCCGAGTCGTTCCTGCGCGTCCCCACCACCTGAGACAGGAGATAGCCATGCAGCTGACCACCCGCGCGGCGCTCGCCGGCGCCGGCGACACCGCGCTCTTCCTCGCCCAGCGTGGCGAGATGTTCCGCAACGCGCGCGGGCGCGCCTTCGGCAGCGCGGCGTTCGGCGGGCTGTGGCTGGCGCTCGCCGCCAGCTCCGCCGCGGAGCGCGGCAAGCCCAGCAACGTCACCC
>JALYZN010000112.1 GCA_030948845.1 Candidatus Dormiibacterota bacterium | reverse complement strand
GGCTGGTCACCAGCGCCAAGCACGGCATCTGGGCTTTCTACGCGCTCTCACCGAAGCTGCCCGCTATCGCGGAGGCGGTGCTCACCGGGCTGCGGTAGCTCAGGCGGGAATGGGCACGGCGGCGCCCGCTACCCGGATCCCGCCCTTGCCGCGATCGATCTCCACAGTGAGCAGGCTGGGGCGGCCCATGTCGTCGCCCTGGTGAATGGTGATCGTCGCCGGCGGCTGAACCGCGCCGAGCTCGCGCAGGTAGGCGCCAAGGGCGGCGGCGGCGGCACCGGTCGCAGGATCCTCGACGACGCCGCCAACGGGGAACGGCACGCGCGAATGAAAGATCGCAGGGCCCTCGCGCCAGACCAGCTGGATGGTGGTCCAACCCTCGGCGGTCATGAGCAGGCGCAGCCGTTCAAAGTCATAGGACAGCCTCGACAGCAGCTCGCGCGAACGCACCCCGAACACGAGGTGATGCGCGCCTGCGAAGGCGATGCGCGCTGGCAATTGCGGGTCGATGTCGTCCTCTCGCCAGCCAAGCGCCGCAAGGGCTTCGACCACAATCGCCGCCGACGTCTCGCTCACCGCAGGCGTGACGCTGGTGAGCGTTGCGACGGTCGGCCCATTCGCATCCGCGTGCACGACCACGGCCACCTCGCCTGCCGGTGTGTGGAGACGCAGCTCGCCAGCGCCGCCGTGGTCGGCGAGCGCGACCGCCGACGCGATCGTCGCGTGGCCACAGAACGGAACCTCGGCGACCGGGCTGAAATAGCGGATCGTGTAGTCACCACGACGCGGCAGCGGCCACAGGAACGCCGTCTCGCTGTAGCCGACGTCGTGTGCGATCTGCAGCATCGTCGCGTCGTCGAGACCGTTGGCGTCGAGCACCACCCCGGCTGGGTTTCCGCCTTGAGGGTCGTCGGAGAACGCGGTGTAGCGGAGCACGTCGACCATGTCAGCGTCCCTGCAGCCGCGTCACCGCCCGGGCGCGCCAGGAGCGCCGCCCGGTGCGCCGTTCGACCACGTCGGCGCCGCGCATGGCGCGAACGCTGACGTTGACGCCCAGCCAGCGCAGTGGCTCCGGCTCCCATCGCCGCGAGTGGTGCTGCACCCAAGGCAACCCGGTCAGTAGCGACTCCCGGCCGAGGATCAGGTCGGCGAGCGTGCGCCCGGCGACGTTGGCCGCGGTCACACCGTCGCCGACATAGCCGCCCGCCCAGGCCAGGCCGGTGGAACGGTCGATGCCCACGGAGGGATTCCAGTCCCTGGCCACCCCGACGGGGCCCCCCCACCGATGCGTCACAGCAACCCCGCGGGTCTGAGGAACCAGGTCGTGCAGCGCGTCCTCGAGCGCGTCGAAGACGGCGGGTTCGCGGTCGAACTCGTCGCAGATGCGTGAGCCGAAGTGGTACGGCGCGCCACGGCCGCCAAAGGCGATGCGACCGTCGGCGGTCCGCTGTGCATAGATGAGCAGGTGGCGGCCGTCATTGATGGTCTCGCCTCGCGACCAGCCGATCTGCGCCCACGCCTGGGCGGGCAGCGGCGCGGTGGCGATCATCAGGGAGTAGAGGGGCAGGAGCGCTCGCCGCTCACCGCGCAGGGTCGCGGTGTACGCTTCGGTGGCGCGCACCACCACCTTCGCTCGCACCGTTCCCCGTGAGGTGACAGCGCGGTGCGGCTGCACCTCCAGGACGGCGGTCTGCTCGGCGATGCGCCCGCCCGATCTCTCGACCGCTAGCGCCAGGCCGCGCACCAGCTTGGCGGGGTGGATGCGTGCGCAGTTCGGGGTGTAGGCGGCGCCCCGGCACTGGGTCACCCGGACGCGCTCCGCCACGTCGCCGGCGTCGAGCCAGCGCAGGGCGAGGTCCGCTTCTTCGCGCCGCTGCGACCGGGCCACTTCGTCGCGCAGCTCAGCCTCCTGCAGCGCCGTGCGCGCGACGGTGAGCTGGCCGCCGCGCAGCATGTCGGCGTCGATCCCCTCGCGGTCGATGGCGGCGCCGATGTCGTTGATGCCGTCGACCATGGCGCGGTGCATGGCGGTCGCGGCCGCGCGTCCTTGGCGGCGGGCGAGACGATCCCAGCGAACCGGGAACAGATCGCTGCACCAGCCGCCATTGCGGCCGCTGGCGCCAAAACCGGCGATCTCGCGCTCCAGTAGCAGAACGGAGAGCGTCGGGTCTTTCTGCAGGAGCGCATACGCTGTCCACAAACCCGTGAAACCCGCGCCGACGATGGCCACGTCGACCTCCTGGTCACCGTCGAGCGGCGCACGCGGGGTGAGGTCGTCCGCAACGGTGTCGAGCCAGAGGCTCAGCCCGCGGTACCTCTGCGCGCCGGCGACCGTCACGCCCCGATGTTGGACATCACGTGCTTGATGCGCGTGTAGTCCTCGAGCCCGTACAGGGACAGGTCCTTGCCGTAGCCGGAGTGCTTGAAGCCGCCGTGCGGCATCTCCGAGACCAGCGGGATATGCGTGTTGATCCACACGCATCCGAAGTCGAGCAGGCGGGACATCCGCATCGCCCGGCCATGGTCGCGCGTCCAGACACTCGACGCCAGCCCGTACTCGACGCTGTTCGCCCAGCGCAGCGCCTCCTCCTCGTCGGTGAAGCGCTGCACGGTGACCACCGGCCCGAAGATCTCCTGCTGGATGAGCTCGTCGTCTTGGCGCAATCCTGCGATCACCGTTGCCTCCTGGAAGAAGCCGGGTCCCGGCGCCGCCGCGCCGCCCACCGCGACGGAGGCGTGCCTGGGGATCCGATCGAGGAACCCTCGGACGCGGGCGAGCTGATCGCGGTTGTTGAGCGGGCCGTACGCCGCGTCGGCGTCGTCGGGCGGCCCGGTGTGGGTGACCCGCGCCTGCTCGCTGATGGCGGCGAGGAAGTCGTCGTGAACGCGCGGCCCGGCGAGCACCCGGGTGGCTGCCGTGCAATCCTGGCCTGCGTTGAAGTACGCCGCGCCGGCAATTCCCTCAGCGGCCAGCTCGACGTCGGCGTCGTCGAAGACGATGACGGGCGCCTTGCCGCCGAGCTCGAGGTGGACTCGCTTCAGGTCGAGCGCCGCCGCCTGGGCAACCTCGCGTCCCGCGCGCACGCTGCCGGTGATCGACACCATTGCCGGGATCCTGTGGGACACCATCGCGGCCCCGGTGGTGCGATCGCCGCAGACGACATTGAAGACGCCGGGCGGCAGCACCTCGCGAGCCAGCTCGGCCATGCGCACGGTCGTCAATGGCGTCGTGTCCGATGGCTTGAGCACCACCGTGTTGCCGGCGGCAAGCGCCGGGGCGAACTTCCACGCGGCCATGAGCATCGGGTAGTTCCACGGCGTCACCTGGCCGCAGACGCCGACCGGCTCGCGCCGGATCCAGCTGGTGTGCCCGGTCATGTATTCGGTCGACGCCCGGCCCTCGAGGCAACGCGCTGCCCCTGCCATGAAGCGCACCGTGTCGTGGAGCTGGGGCAGCTCCTCACTCTCGGTCAACGCGAGCGGCTTGCCGGTGTTGCGGCACTCCAGCTCGACCAGCTCGCGGCCGTGGGCCTCGAGGATGTCGGCGAAGCGGAGCAGAGCCAGGCTGCGCTCCTTGGGGGTCGCGTCACGCCAGGCGGGAAAGGCGTCCGCTGCTGCCCGGTAGGCGGCGTCGACGTCCTCCGCGCTCGACAGCGGTGACTGGGCGAACACCTCGCCGGTGGCTGGATCGACGATCGAAAGCGTGCCGCCGTCCCTTGTCTCCACCGACTCGCCGTTGACCACGTTGCGCACCGTCTCGACCGTCACAGCCATGTTCGAACCCCCGATGTGTAGTGGCCGCGTCAGAAGGTGCGCGGCGTGTTGATCCAAAGCACCCGGGTGACCACGTGGCCCGGGTTCCACCAGCGGTGCCGGCGCGTCGACTCGAAGCAGAGCGACATCCCCGCCTCGACGTCGAACTGATCACGCCGGTCGAGTGTGATCGAGAGCGTTCCCTCGAGCACGTAGAGCCACTCCTCGCCCTCGTGCGCGTACTCGCCGCCGCTGCCGTGGCCGGGCTCGACGCTGAACCGCTGCGGCTCGAGAAGTTGGGCGGCTCCGGAGAGGTCCTCGATGCGGACGCCGGGGATGGGGATGTCCATCGGCGCCAGCTCGCCACCGAGAACGCGGCACGCCGGCGCAGGCACGGCGACGAGCGCGGTGACGGTGGTCCCCAGCGCGGCGCTCAGCTTCTGCACCGAGGCGACCGATGGTTGCACGACACCGCGCTCGATCTCGGACACCAGCGACGGAGAGACCCTGGCGGCTGCCGCCAGGGCTCGCAGGGACATTCCTTTCTCGGTACGCCTGGTGCGCAACCTCTCACCCAGGCCACGGCCCGCATCGGACGATGCGAGTCGCGGTGCGCGGCGCGTCGTTCGCGCCGGCCCCGCACGCAACCGCCGTGCGATCGCGTGAACGGCGAGCCCCTCCACCTCGCGCAGCCGGTGCACCTCGCGGGCACGGGTCACGTCGGTCGAGTCGTATCGGCGCCACCCTGCGGAGCTGCGGGATGAACGGACCAGGCCGTGCTGCTCCCAGGCTCGCAGGGTGGAGGGGCTGACACCGACCATTCGGGCCACCTCGCTCACCGAGTAGCGCACCGCTGCTGGGGTGCTCACCACCATCTCCCACATCGCCGTGGACCCACTTGACGAGCCTAGCATCCGCCGCTTAGGGTGTGCGCTGGCCCTTGCAGATGTTCTGCAAGATGGTCCCTACGCAGGTCGGAGGTGGGTGGATGGCCACGGTCGCGGAGCCGGTAGTTCACGAGCAGCGGGTTCCCTCGCCGCTCAAGACCAACACCCTCAACCTCTTCGACACGACGGTGATCGCCACCTCGAGCGTGGCACCCGCGTACAGCCTGGCCGCGTCGGTTGCGCTGGTCTTCGCCTTCGTCGGGCTCGCATCGCCGGCGGCGATCCTGGTGAGCTTCATCCCCGTCCTGTTCATCGCGGTGGCGTACTACTACCTCAACCGGATGGACCCGAACTGCGGCGCCTCGTACTCGTGGGTGAGCCGCACGCTGAACCCGTACATCGGGTGGTTCTCGGGATGGGTCCAGCTCGCCGCCAATGTCCTCTTCTGCGCCTCGGCACCGATCGTGGCCGGTGCCTACACCATGCAGCTGCTCAACAGCGTCTTCCCTGGCCAGATCAGCGCCGACGCCGCCGCCAACAAGTACTGGATCGCCGGCGTCGGGGTCGCGTGGCTCGCGCTCGTGACGTTCATGGTCGTCCGGGGGATCCGGATCACCGCGAACTTCCAATGGGTCCTGGTTGCCATCGAGTACCTGATCGTCCTCGGGTTCGCTCTTGCAGCGATCATCAAGGTGGTCGGTGGTCAGCACGCCTCCAACACGGTCACATCCGACTGGTTCAACCCCGGCTCGGTCGGCTTTGGGGCACTCGCCAGCAGTCTGGCGCTTGGCGTGTTCTTCTTCTGGGGATGGGACACCGCGGCCAATGTGAATGAGGAGTCCAAGTCTGCCAACGAGAATCCCGGCCGCGCCGGGATCATCAGCATGTTCGTTCTGCTCTTCATCTTTCTGATCGCGGCCATCGCGATGCAGCTTGTCATCAGCCAGGACGCCTTTGCCGACCCGAACAACTCGACCAACATCCTCTATTACTTCGCGCAGCAGCTAGCCAGCTCGCCGCTGACCTACCTCATGATCCTGGCGGTGGTCTCCTCAACGGTGGCGACCATGCAGACGACGCTCCTGCCCTCGAGCCGGCTCAGCTTCTCGATGGCACGTGACGGCGTGTTCCCACAACCCTTCGCACGCGTGCACAAGAGCTGGCTGACCCCCTGGGTCGGCACGATCATCACGGCCATCTTCTCGCTGGTGGTCATCGTGGTGACGCTGCTGTCGGACAGCGTGAGCACTGTCTTCGCCAACCTGATCCTGAACATCGGCGTCTTGGTTGCCGTGTACTACGGCGTCACCGGGATTGCGTGCACCTGGGCATTCCGCAAGGTGCTCGGCACCGGAGCCAAGATGTTTCTCTTCGCCGGGCTGCTGCCGTTCATCGGTGGCGTGGCACTGCTCGCGCTGAGCGGTTTCATCGTGTACCAGTCGTGGACGACCGACATCACCACAGCGATGCCGGTGCTGGTGGCCATGGCCCTGGGCGTCCCGCTCCTGATCCTGGCGGTGGTCACGAATCGCTCCGGATTCTTCCGCGAGAAGACCGTCTCCTACGTCATGGTTGACGGCAGGCTGACGGCGGCGCCTTCGGCTTCCCTCAACTAGGCCCTGTGCTCATGAAGCACCATGCCCAACGCTGAGCTGCAGAAGGGGAGAGAGCGTTCGGTTGCGCGTGGCATGGGCTCGAGCATGGCCGGGTTCGCTCACTCCGCGGCCGGCGCCACCCTCGTCGACTCCGACGGCAGGCGGTTCCTCGACTTCGCCAGCGGCATCAGCGTCACCAACCTCGGTCACGGCCACCCGGACATCGTCGCGGCCATCCACCGCCAGGTGGATCTGCTGATCAACTCTGGCGGCCCGGTGATGATGCCGGACGTCTATGTCGAGCTGTGCGAGCGACTCTGCGCGCTGGCTCCGGTGCCGAAGCCAGCCCGGGCACTGCTGGTCAACAGCGGCGCAGAGGCCGTCGAGAACGCGGTGAAGGTGGTGCGGGCGGCCACGGGCAGGCCGGCGATCATCAGCTTCCAGAACAGCTTTCATGGTCGCACGCTGATGGCGATGAGCCTGACGGGGAAGGTGCACCCGTACAAGCAGAACTTCGGGCCGTACGCAACCGAGGTGTACCAGGCAGCGTACCCCTATGCGTATCATGACCAGACGGCGGACGCGAGCTTGGAGACGCTCACCGCGCTCTTCGCCTCGCAGGTGCCACCCGACCGCGTCGCCGGGGTGATCGTGGAGCCCGTGCAGGGTGAGGGCGGCTTCGTGGTGCCCCCCGATGACTTCCTGCCCCGGCTCGCACGCCTGCTCCATGAACTCGGCATCCCGCTGATCGCAGACGAGATCCAGACTGGGCTTGGGCGCAGCGGTGAACTGTTCGCGGTGAACCACTGGGGTGTCGAGCCTGACCTCGTGCTCCTCGCCAAGTCGCTCGGCGGCGGGCTTCCCCTCGCCGCTGTCGTGGGCCGCGCCGACCTGATGGACGCACCCGAGCCCGGTGGCCTCGGCGGCACGTTCGGAGGCAACCCGGTCGCCTGTGCGGCCGCCCTGGCGGTGCTGCAGGTCATCGAGCGCGATGACGTCTGTGCCCGTGCCCGCCATATCGGCGACGTTGCCATCGAGTTTTTGTTTTATATTAAGTAGCGCCACGACTGCATCGGCGATGTGCGTGGCATCGGGGCGATGACGGCGATGGAGCTGGTGGGGAGCCGTTCCAGCCGTGAGCCTGCTCCCGCGCTGGCACTCGCGGTGCTGCGCGAGGCGCACAGTCGTGGCCTGGCGCTGCTCCGCGCCGGCCTTCACGACAATGTGATCCGGCTGCTCATGCCCCTGACCATCACCGACGACGAGCTCGCCACGGGGCTCGACGTCCTCGAGCAATCAGTCCAAGCCGCCGCGGCCACCACCGCCGCGGTCGCGGCGACCCTCACCAGGAGCGAGCATGCCCACTGACGCCACCACCACCACCGTAGACCCCAAGCGTGTCGCTGAGCTGACCGAGCGGGAGGAACGTGACTTCCTGGCCACGCGACAGCGATCACGCGAGCTCTGGCAGGAGGCCACCCGCTCCATGCCCCGCGGGGTGCCCTCATCGTTCCAGGACGCGCCGCCGCAGCCCGTGTTCATCGATCGCGGCAAGGGGAGCCACGTCTGGGACGTCGACGGCAACGAGTACGTCGACTTCCACAACGGGTTCGGGGTGATGGTCGTCGGCCATGCCCACCCCGCGGTGGTCGCGGCGGTCAATGACCGCATCGCTCGTGGCTCGCACTTCGCCCAGCCCGTCGCCGAGGACGTCGCCGTCGCCGAGGAGCTCGCCCGACGCTTCTCGCAACCGCAGTGGCGGTTCACCAACAGCGGCACCGAGTCGACGCTCGACGCGGTGCGCCTGGCACGGGGGTTCACCGGCCGCGAGCGTCTCGTCAAGATCGAGGCCTCGTACCACGGACACCACGACTCGCTGATGGTCAGCGTCGAGCCGGCGCGAGACCTCATGGGGCCGGTCGACCACCCCAACTCCGTTCCGTACTGCGAGGGGATCCCCCGCGCCACCGTCGAGCTAGTCACCGTGGTGCCCTTCAACGACCTCGAAGCGCTGGAGCGCGCCTTCACCAGCCACGACGACATCGCCGCGGTGGTGGTGGAACCGGTGATGATGAACCTCGGTATCGTCGTCCCGGACGACGGTTACCTTGCCGCGGTGCGCGACATGGCCCACCGGCACGGCGCCGTGCTCATCTTCGACGAGGTGAAGACGGGGGTGACCATCGCTCCCGGGGGAGCGTCGGAGCGGTACGGGGTCACCCCCGACATCGTGTGCCTCGCCAAGGCGATCGGCGGTGGCCTTCCGTGTGGCGCCATCGGTGGTCGGGAGGACGTGATGGCCACGATCACCGATGGCCGAGTCGCGCAGATGGGCACCTTCAACGGCAACCCGCTCACCATGGCAGCGTCGCGCGCCACCCTCCTCGAGGTGCTGACGCCCGGCGCCTACGCGCATTTCGATGCGCTCGCCGAGGAGCTCCAAGGTGGACTCGACGGCGTCATCAGCGAGCACGAGCTGCCGTTCCACGTGCTCACTCTTGCCGCGCGCGGATGCGTGACCTACCGCAAGGACAGGGTGCGCAACTACCGCGACTACCTGGACATCGACAAGGCGGTGCCGTACCTCTCGTGGCTGTACCAGAGCAACCGCGGCGTGCTGATGGCACCGGGCGCCGAGGAGAACTGGACGTTGTCGGTGCAGCACAGCGAGGCGGACGTACGCCGCTACGTGGACAACTTCGC
>JALYZN010000082.1 GCA_030948845.1 Candidatus Dormiibacterota bacterium | reverse complement strand
GTGCAGGGCAAGTACGGCGAGGACCGCGTGGCGCAGATCATCACGTTCGGCACCATGGCGGCTCGGGCGGCGATCCGCGATGTCGGCCGCGCGCTCAACGTCCCGCTGCCCGATGTCGACCGCCTCGCCAAGCTGGTCCCGCTGAGCGTGAAGATCACCCTCGACAGGGCGCTCGACGAGAGCAGAGAACTACGCGCGCTGTACGAGAGCGAGGGCTGGGCGCGGCAGGACATCGACAATGCTCGTCGTCTGGAGGGAATCTGCCGCAACGCATCGACGCACGCGGCCGGCGTGGTGATCGGCGCCGAGCCCCTGACCAATATCGTCCCCCTCCAGCGGTCGACAATGGGAGACCGCAGCACCTCGGTAACCATGTTCGACATGGAGGGGGTCTCAGCGGTGGGCCTGCTCAAGGTCGACTTCCTCGGCCTGACCAACCTAACCGTCATCGAGGAAGCTCTGCAGATGATCGAGGCCTCCACGGGGGCCGTCATCGACATCGACCGGATCCCTCTGGACGACGCCGCGACATACGCGTTGCTGTCGAAAGCAGACACGCACGGGATCTTCCAGTTGGAGGCGACATTCGCCAAGCGCATCCTGATCGACATGCAGCCGCGCAGCTTGGAGGACGTCGCGCTGGCCGGTGCGCTGAACCGTCCGGGACCGATCGAGGGCGGGGCCACTGCCCAATACATCAAGCGCAAGCGGGGCGAGCTGCCCGTTGAGTACCCCGTGGGTCTCGAGGAGCTGCTTCGGCCGGTGCTCGAGGAGACGCACGGCACGATCGTCTATCAGGACCAGGTCATGAAGATCGCCCAGGCGGTGGCCGGCTTCACCCTCGGCGAGGCAGACGTCCTTCGCGCCGCCATGGGCAAGAAGGACAAGGTGAAGATGGCGAAGCAGCGAGAGAAGTTCCTCGCTGGTGCGGCAGCACGCGGAGTCGCTGAGGAACGCGCCATCGAGCTCTTCGATCTGATCGCGTTCTTCGCCGGCTACGGCTTCAACAAGTCACACAGCGTTGCCTATGGACTGATCTCGTATCAGACCGCCTATCTGAAGGCTAACTACCCCATCGAATTCTTGGCCGCGCTGCTCAACAGCCGGGGCGGGGACTTCGACAAGCTGAAGCAGACCATCCTCGACGCCCATGCGCACGGACTTGTCGTGCACAAGCCGGACATCAACCGCAGCGGCGCCGGCTTCACCGTCGGCGACGCGGCCGTCGGCGAGATCCTCTTCGGGCTACAGCACGTCAAGAACGTGGGGGAGAGCGTGACGCACGCGGTCATCGCGGCCCGAGACGACGGCGGCCCATTCACCGGGCTGTTGGACCTGTGCCTGCGCGTCGACAGCCGCGACCTCAACCGGCGCGTGCTCGAGTCGCTCATCCAATGCGGCGCTCTCGACACCCTCGGCGACCGTCACGCGCTGCTGCGGCAGCTGGACTCGGCGATGGACCACGCGGCGGCCGTGCGCCGCGAGCGCGACCTCGGGCAGACCGCGCTGTTCGGTGACGCGGTCGACATCATCGGGACGCTCGTTCCGCACGTGGCGTCGTCCGAGGGCGACACCGGTCCCGGCAAGAGCGACGACTCGTGGCTGGCGTGGGAGCGCGACCTGCTCGGCATGTACCTCAGCGACCATCCTCTGCGCCGGATCGCCGCGACGCTCCAGACCCGTGTCGACACCTCGATCAACGAGCTGGGCGCGCACCTCGACGGGCTCATCGTGCAGGTGGGCGGGTGCATCCGCGACGTGCGTGCCTTCGTGCCGCGCAAGAGCACCACCGGCCAGCGCATGGCCTTCCTGCAGATCGAGGACCTCACCGGCAGCTGCGAGGTTGTCGTCTTCAACCGGGTGTTCGAGGAGGTGGCTGAGCTTCTCCGCCCCGACGCGGTCGTGGTGATCCGCGGCAAGGTGGAATCCGGCAGACCCTCACCGAACGCGGCCATCGACGATGAGGAGCGTGAGAGCGAACCGTCGAAGATCCGTGCCGACGCAATCTTCGCGATGGACGATGCGCGGCTGGTGGCATGGCGGCGCAACAGCACGGTGCATTTCCGCCTTTCCCCCGACCAGCACCACCTTGTCGGTCCTCTGCACCAGGCGATCGCCGAGCATCGCGGTGACGCACCGGCGGTGATCCACGTGGAGAGCGTCGAGTCGATCGACGACATCGCGCTTCACGAGGGGTTCACTGTGGAGCCCGGCCCCGGCCTCGAGCGCACAGTCGAGGCGCTGCTCGGTCCCGGCTCCTACCGGCTGGAGACGCGGCGCGAGCGTGCTCCTGAGCGCGAGACGTGGGGCGCCGGTCGGCGCACCTAGTACACGGCCAGGGCGTCGAAGAGCGCGCGGCCTGCGAAGTACAGCACCAGGAACAACAGGAACGCGATGGCCGCACCACCGTCGATGGCGGCGCCGCGCGGCACCACGCCCGTGAAGGGACGCACCAGCGGGTCGGTGAAACGCCGCACCATCACCACGATCGGATGCCACGGATCGGCGTGGAAGAGGGAGAACAGCAGCCGCACCAGGAGCACGATGCAGAAGAAGATGGTGATCCCCAGGACGACCTGACGGAGCACGCTGAGCAGCGCGTAGCCGGGCGACACCGACCCGGTGACGAGCAGTGAGTGGACGACCTGCGAGAGCACGTACAGCGTGGCCAGAGCGAGCAACGGCGAGAAGTCGATGCCACTGAAACTGGGCAGGACCCGTTGGAACGGTCGCAGGATGGGGTCGGCGATGCGCCGCAACCAGCGGGCGAGCGGGTTCCAAGGGCTGATCGGCAGCCAGGACAGCATCACCCGCGCGAAGACAATCAGCTCGAGCAGGGTGAAAGCGAAGTCGACAGCCGACGCCAGCGGCCCGGTGTTCAGCGTCATGTCGGCGCCGGCACCGTGTGGAGATGGCGCCGCCACGCGAGATAGACAAGCGGAGTCACCACCACCAGCACCACGATAGCCGTCCACTGGGCCTGGTGGAGTCCCAGGCCGATGACGGGCTCGCTGGCGCGGAACTGGAAGAGGACGAGCTGGCTGATCGCATACAGGGGGATGTAGGCCACGGCCAGCGCGCCATCGCGCACCCCGCGCCGACGCATCGCGAAGAGGATCACCCCGACGACGATGGTGCCGAGGGCCTCATACACCGCGGCGGGCTGGTAGTACCACGGCGCACCCGGCTGGTAGTCCACAAGGTGGAAGCCGGGTTGCAGCACGGCGTGCGGGTTGGCGTAGCCGGTCGCCCAGGGCAGAGTGCTGCGGGCGCCGAGGATGTCGCCGTTGATGACGTTTCCGATGCGTCCGATGGGCTGGCCGATGACCGCGAAGATCACCGCCGCGTCCCACATCAACCATACCGAGATGCGGTTGCGCCAGGCGAATATCCCGGCGCACGTCAACCCGGCGATGATGGCGCCGAAGAAGGCCATCCCGCCTTCCCAGACGGCGATGATGCGGACGGGGTTGCGCAGGTAGCCGTTGACGAGATCGGGCTGCTGCACGACGTAGTAGAGACGGCCTCCGAGCAGGCCGAAGATGATCGTCCAAACGAGCGCGCGCTCGGCGGTGCCGCGGCTGACTCCCCGGGGCACCACGTGGGGGAGAACGCCGTAGCGAAAGGCGACGAGGAACGCCACCGCGTACATGACGCCGTACCAGTGCACCGCCAGGGTGCCGATGTGGATGACGGGATCGATGTCGACGCGAAAGGTTGCGAGGGCGTTGTGGAGCGCAGCGACGACCATTCAGCGATCATCCCCGACGGCCTGACGGGCCTGCACGCGCAGGATGCGAAAGCCGTCGTGCGAGGCGATCCTCTCGACGGGGAACCCCTCCGCACCCAGCCAGCGCGCCAGCGAATCGGAACCGAGGTGGCGATGGACGACAAGGTGGGCGGTACCCCCTTCCTCGAGCCGGTCGAGCCATTCCGTCAGCAGCGGATGGAGCACGGCCAGGCCGACGCGGACCGGTGGGTTGCTGTAGATAGCGGCGAAGCGCACGTCGGCGGGGATGTCCTCGGGTGCGGCTGCGATCACGTTGGCTACACCGGCGGCGGCGGCGTTTCGCGCGGTCAGCTCGAGGGCTCGCTGGTTGACGTCGACGGCCCACACTCGGGCTAGCCGCGACCTCAGGCCGAGGGTCACCGCGATCGGTCCGTAGCCGGTGCCGAGGTCGAGCAGGTCGCCCTCGGCCGGTGGGGCGGGGGCGCGGCGCAGCAGGAACAGCGTGCCGCTGTCGACCCGGCCGTGTCCGAACACCCCCGCGTCGCTTGCCAGCGAGAGGCTGATGTCGGGAAGTCGCAGCGGCACCTGTCGTGGCCGAGACGGCGCCGCAGGCTCGCGGTCGAAGTAGTGGGGCACGGCGCGGATTGTGGGCACAAACGCGCCGATCAGCCTGCCGCCCTCGGGCGAAACGGCTCATAAAGCATGGTGAAGGAATGGCAACGAATCGCGGTAAATTGCAGCACCCGTGGTCATACTCGCGCCTGTGACCCAGGCCCTCGCGGCGCTTCAATGGACAGTGGCCGTCGCGCTCTTCGTGCTCGGCATGCTGACAGTCGTCGACTGGCTGCGCCACCGCGGTCGGACGCGGCGGTACTTGGCGGCCGCAGTCGGGTTCCTGGGCATCATCGCGCTGCTCGGCCGGGCCGGTCGGCTCTCCGGAGTCGCGGCGGTGATCCTGGGGGCGGTCAGCATCTTCCTGCTGATGGCGTCGGCGCTGGGCTTCGCGCTCTTCCGGCACAGCCTGATCCCGATGCGACGCTGGGCGCTGTCGGCCTGTGTCGCGGGCGTGGGGGTTGTCACGGCCGTCGCCATCGCCGTCAACCTTGACCCGACGACCAGCACCAATCCACCGCCGTTCGCGGTGGCGATTGACATCGCGCTGCTGTTCTCGTGGTGTGTGGTGGTGGGGGCGGCGATCTGGCGTCTCTGGAGGGTGTCCGGCGGCCTGCCGAGGGTGCAGCGGGCACGACTCCGCTCCCTGAACGCGGGCTTCGCCGGGTTGATCCTGGCGATTCTCGGGGTCATCGCCACCGTCGGCTTGAGCAGCCTCGCGCTGCAGATCGCGGTCGAGAGCGTGGTGCTCCTGAGCATGCCGCTGCTCGCTGTAGCACTCTCGCCTCCCGGCTGGCTGCGTCGTGTTTGGCGCGAGTCCGAGGAGATCCAGCTGCGCCACGCGCTCAACAACCTGCTGTTGTTCTCCCCCGACGAGGAGACCCTGGCGGCGCGCGCTCTCGAATGGGCGGCACGCCTGCTCGGCGGCGGCGCGGCGATGCTCGCGCTTGATGGCCGTGTGCTGGCGCTGAACGGGATCAGCGAGGCCGACGGCGACCGCCTCCATCGCGAGCTCCAGGGGATGCGCAACTCTGGCGGTCTCTCGTTCACGAGCGCCCTCGGGGCCGCGGCGGTGGTGCCGCTCCACGCCCAGGCGGGCGACGGCTACCTAGCGGTCCTCGCGGGCCCGTTCACACCTCTGTTCGGCGACGAGGAGCTCGCCCGCCTCGGTCAGTACGCAGTGTCGATCACCGTGGCGCTGGACCGGGTTCACCTCGTGGTGGGAATGCGCCGCAACGCTGAGCTTCTCGACCTCGCGTACGACGCAGTGTTCACCTGGGACTTCGATACGCGTGAGATCCAGTACTGGAATCGCGCCGCATCCCAGCTGTACGGGTACAGCCGGGACGAGGCAAGGGGCAAGGACCCGCTGCCGTTGCTGCAGTCGGAGTACTCAATACCCCTCGAGGCGATCGTCGCCGCGCTGCGCGAGAACAACCATTGGGAGGGCGAGCTGCGCCAGGTCACCAAGGATGGCCGCGTCCTGGATATCAGCGCGCGCTGGGCCGTGCAGCGCGACACCAACGGCAGACCGGCGGCGGTGCTCGAGATCAACCGCGACATCAGCAATGAGAAGCGCGCCGCGGACGAGCTCCGCCATGCCCGCGACGCGGCTGAGCAGGCAAGCAACGCGAAGAGCGAATACCTCTCGCGGATGAGCCACGAGCTGCGCACCCCGCTGGCGGCAATGCTCGGCTTCAGCGACCTCCTGGAGATGCGCGAGCCGCGCGAGGACCAGCTGTCCGCCATCGATGCGATCCAGCGGGCCGGTTCACACCTTCTCAGCCTGGTCAACGACGTGCTCGACATCGCGCGCATCGAAGCCGGGCGGGAGACGCTGTCGCTGCAACCCCAGGATGTCCGCGCCGTCCTCGAGGAGTGCGTGGGCCTGGTCACGCAGACCGCCAACGAGCGGCGCATGACCCTCAGCATGCGCATCGACGGCCCTGATCGGATCTACGTCCGCGCGGATCGACAGCGCCTCGTTCAGGTGCTGCTCAACCTGCTCACCAACGCCATCAAGTACGGCACCGAAGGTGGCCATGTGATCGCCGGAGCCGCTGCCAGGGACGGCGCGGTGGAGATCGACGTCATCGACGACGGCCCGGGCCTTGACGAGACCGAGCAGCAGCGGTTGTTCCAGCCGTTCGAGCGGCTCGGCGCAGAGCGCGGCAATATCCAGGGCACCGGGCTCGGCCTCGCGCTGGCGCGCCAGCTCACCGTTGCCATGGGCGGCACGCTGGCACTGCGCAGCAGCAAGGGTGACGGGGCGACCTTCACGGTCCGCTTGCAGCAGGCCACGGGCACAGACGCGGCCACGGTCATCGCCGCGGCGGGGCCGCCCGTCCTCCGCGACGCGGTGTCCGAGCGCACCGTGCTGTACGTCGAAGACAACCTGGCCACGATCTCTCTGGTCGAGTCCATCTTCGCGTTGCGTCCCAACGTCCGGCTGCTCACCGCAATGCAGGGCGGCCTGGCCGTCGACCTCGCCCGCGAACACTGTCCCGACCTGGTCATCCTCGACCTGCACCTGCCCGACCTCAACGGTGACGAGGTGCTCCGACGTCTGCGCCATGACAAGCGAACGGCCAGCATCCCCGTGGTGATCTACAGCGCTGATGCTACCGAGCCGCAGGTTCGGCGCCTGCTCAGCGCCGGCGCGCTCGCCTTCCTCACCAAGCCGGCGCGGGTCACCGAGCTCCTCGAGTTGATCGATGGTGTCCTGGGCCACCCCGCCGAGGTGCGCGCCCAGTTGACGGGGGACGGTCGCTAACGACCCGACGCGTCGTCGGGCACCAGCTGCAGCGCCGCCGTGGGGCACGCCGCGACCGCACGCCGGGCCAGCTCCATGAGCGCTGGGGTCATCGGCCGGACCTCGATGATCGGGTAACCCCAGTCGTCGAGCGTTATCCGCTCGGGGAGCAGCTCAGCGCACATGCCGAATCCATCGCAGCGGATCGGGTTGACCCGCAGCTTGCTCACCGGCCCTTCCTCGTCCAGTCCGGGGCCGGCAGCAGCAGCGCCGGATTGCGATCGCAGCGGCCCCGCCGGAGGTGGGTCGACACGTCGCCGCTGAACACGCGCAGGGCGCTGGCGAGCAGCACCAGGGCGCCGTCGGGGTGGTGGCAGGCGCCGCGGCCGGCGATCTGGGCAATCCAGCGCTGCAGGCACTCTGCGTCGCGCGGCTTGGCTCCGCCGGCGGCGAGCTGCGAAGCAGTGCTGGCGAGAGCGGCGAGACCGTGCTTGCAGGGTCCACACTGGCGCGCACTCTCGCGGGCCAAAAAGCCGACCAGCGCTGCTGCCTGGGCGAGGCCGCAGTGACCGTGCGGGAAGACCGCGACCACCCCGCTGCCGAGAGGCAGGTCGATGCCCGGGCGCAGGTCCCAGCCGTCGTCGGCGGTCACCCAGCGCCCGAAGTAGCCGCCGACGAGAATGGCGGCGACCGACGCGGTGGCGCCCCCGGCCGCGCTCACCGCCTGCGCGATCGTCGACCCGCCGGCCAGCTCGTACACCCCGGCGGAGTGGACGGCGCCGGCCATGGTGACCAGCACCGTCCCGGTGGCGTCGTCCACGCCGGCGCTGCGGTACGCCTCCGCCCCCGTGCGCGCGATGAGGGCCGCGTGGGCCAGTGTCTCGATGTTCTGGATCACCGTGGGACGGCCGTCGACGCCTCTCTCAAAGGGACGAGGTGGTACCACGCTGGGCCGGGCCGCGCCGCCGTTGAGGTGGGCGATGGCGGCCGTCTCCTCGCCGGCGACGTAGCGGTGGGGTGCACGCACCACGGTCACCGGCACCGCGAGCTCCCCGGCCGCGTCGCGCTCGTCGATGGCGCGGCTGACGGCGGCGGCGGCATCGTCGTGGGCGCGGCTGACATACAGGACGGCGCGCTCGGCGCTGACCGCCTCGGCGGCGAGCAGGATGCCGTCGAGCACCAGCTGGGGGCGACCGGCCATGAGGGTGCGGTCCTTGAGGCTCATGGGCTCGGTCTCCGCGCCGTTGCCGACCACCACGGCCCTGCCCCCGGACCGTCCGCGGGTGGCCGCCCACTTGCGCGCGGTCGGGTACGCGCCCCCGCCCCGGCCACGGAGTCCGGCCTCCTCGACAACGTCGATGAGCCGGCCACGGACGAATCGCGGCAGCGGACCGAGACGATTGCGGTGCGCCATGAACGACTCCGCACCCGCGTCGATTGCGGGCCCGTCGAGCAGCCGCGCAGTCGCCGCCGATGCGATCAACTTCCCACCGCCTTGGTGACCATCTGTCCGGTGATGCTTCCGTCCGCCTGCCGGGTCAGGGTTATGTCGACAGCCGTCTGACCGCAGCGCGCCTGCACATCCTGGGCCGCTGCGGCGGTGACGTCGCACACCGTGGCCCCGGCGTTGGTGATCACCAGCTGTCCCGAGGACGCCTGCTGGGCCACGGAGATGACCAGACGGAGGTTGGCGTCGCGGCCGTCAGTCAGAAAGATGCGGAGAAGCTGTCCGCTCTGCGCGGCCGTGCCGGTCAGCTTGTCGCTGAGCCCTTTCGCCAGCGCCGGTGCTGCCGTCGGCGCCGGGCTGGTGGTGGCCCGGGTGGCGCCGGCCGCCACGGCGAGGAGCCGTTCGGGAGTGCCGGCCGCCTTGGCCCAGCCGCTGTGGAACGGCCCGACGGCGGCGAAGCCGAGAAGCGCGAACGTTGCCGCCGCCGTCGCCACAAGGCCGAGTGCACGGACCGCAGGCGGCACGCGGGCCCGATCGCTGGTGAGCCGCCAGACGATCGCGACGATCACGGCCGCAACACAGCCGAGGCTGACCAGCACTGCCCACGGTGAGCGCACGTCACTCCCCGTCCCCAGGGTGTGCAGGAGCGCCAAGGGCCAGCACGCGTAGGCGGCCCAGTGCACGACCCGCCATGCGGTGAAGTTGATGCGCTGGCGCAGCAGGCTGCTGATCACAAGGGCGGCGAGGAGTTCCATGGAGAGGACGCCGAGGCCGAGCCACAACGGGCGGTACGAGCCGGTGAACGGAACCGCGGTGTTGAGCACGGCGATCCCTGCGAACGGGTCGACGATCGAGGTGACGATGTGAACGCCCAGGAAGACGAGCACCAGGAGCGCCAGGTTGCGATGCACCGCCTGGCTGAGGAAGCGTGGCCACTCGCGGCTGTCCCAGCGCATCGCGGTGACGATGCCTAGCACCAGGATGGCGGTGAGCATGAGCAGGCTGACGTACCCGGTGCTCCGCGCGGCGTACCACAGCGCAGTGGGGCCGGAGGCCAGGATCACGCCGCCGGCTCCCCTGCCACTACGACCCTCCCGACACGATCGGCGCGCCCCCGTTGCTGGCGTTGGGGTCGACCGGGGTGCCGACCGTCGGCTGCTGGACAGGCTGCTGCAGTCCACCTGACGGATCTTGGGTGGGCAGAGGCTGGCTGTCCGAGGGCGCTACCTGCGTGGCTGGGGCGGCCTGTGCCACCGTGCGCCCGGCAAACGTCCCCGCGGTGACGGCGATGCCGGCCACGGTGAGCACGCCGGCGCCGGCCGCCGAGGCGATGGTGATCGAGCGTACGCGGCGCTGGGCGCGGTCGCGGGCGGCCGGGGAGGACTGCTTCACGCAGACAGGGTACGCGCGTCGCCTTACGGCTTCCTGATGCCAACCTGTGAGTCCGCTGTGCGACAGCCAACTGTCGCTGGGTGTGGTCACCATTGCAGTCGTGCAGACCATCGAGAACGTGCTCGTCCTCAGCCCCACCGACCTGGTTGCGTTCACCGGCTGCGAGCACCGCTCCCACCTGGACCGCCTCGCCGCCCGCGGGGTGCTCGACCGCCCGCGCCGCGACGACCCCTTCAACGACGTGCTCCGCAAGCACGGCCTGATGCACGAGGCCAGGTACCTGGAGGCCATGCGTGCCGAGGGGATTATCGTTGTGGAGATCGATCGGCCGGACGGCACCCTGGCGGGCCTCCACGAGGCCGAGGCGCAGACGCTGGCGGCCATGCATGGCGGCGCCGAGGTGATCTACCAGGCCAGCTTCTTCGACGGTCGCTGGCGAGGCCACGCCGACTTCCTGCGCCGCGTCGACGCGCCGAGCCTGGTCGGCTCCTGGAGCTACGAGCCGCACGACACCAAGCTGGCGCGCACCGCCAGGGCGGGCACGCTGCTCCAGCTCGGGGAGTACTCGCGCCAGCTGGCCCGGCTGCAGGGGCGCGCGCCCAGGTCGCTCCACGTTGTGCTCGGTGACGGCACCGTCGAGGCGTTCCTCTTCGCCGACATCTCCGCCTACCTGGAGACGGTGCGGCTGCGCTTCGAGGCGGCAGTCGACAGCGGCCTGGCCGCCACGGCACCCGAGCCGGTCGCGCTCTGCTCCTACTGCGACTGGAAGGATCGTTGCGCCGCCCAATGGCGCGAGGACGACCACCTCTCGCTGGTGGCCGGGGCCCGGCGCGACCAGCGCACGCGCCTGGTCGCCGCCGGCATCACCACGCGCGCGGCGCTCGCCGAGCTGGTCCCGGGTGCCGAGGTGGACCGGCTGCGTGGCCCGGCCGTTGCGGCGCTGCACGAGCAGGCGCGCCTGCAGGTGGCGTCGGCCCGCGCCGGGGTGCTCTCGTGGGAGCTCATCGAGCCCGACCCCGACGCGCCGCACCGCGGCCTCGCCACCCTGCCCGCGCCCTCGGCCGAGGACATCTTTTTCGACATGGAGGGCGACCAGTTCGCCGGCCCGTACGGGCGGGAGTACCTCTTCGGGTGGGTCGAAGGGGACGCTCCCGGCGCCCAGTTCCGCGCGCTGTGGGCGCACGACGCTGCGGCGGAGAAGGCCGCGTTCGAGAGGTTCATCGACACGGTCATGGCGGCCCGCCGCCGCGACCCGGCCATGCACGTCTACCACTACGCGCCGTACGAGCCGGTGCGCATCAAGAGACTCATGGGCCGCTACGCCACCCGCGAGGAGGAGGTGGACACGCTGCTGCGCGGCGAGGTCTTCGTTGATCTCTATCGCGTTGTCAGGCAGGGCGTGCGCGTTGGCGTCGAGTCCTACTCGATCAAGAAGCTCGAGCCCCTGTACACAGGTGCCCGCGCCGCGCCGATCACCGATGCGGGCACCAGCGTTGTGCAGTACGAGATGTGGCTCGACGAGCGCCACGACACCATCCTCGAATCGATCCGCCAGTACAACGAGGAGGACTGTCGCTCGCTGGTGGGCCTGCGCGCCTGGCTCGAGGCGCGGCGAAGCGAGCTGCAAAGCCGGGTTGGGGAGCTGCGGCGGATGCCGCTCAGCGAGGGCACCGCTTCCGAGGCGGTGTCGGCCGGGACCGCCGCCGCGGAACGGCTCGCCGGCGAGCTCACCAAGGGGATCCCCGCGGATCCGAGCCGTCGCACGGCGGAGCAGCAGGGGCTGGCGCTGCTGGCGGCGTTGCTCGACTGGCACCGACGCGAAGCCAAGCCCGCGTGGTGGGAGTACTTTGCGCGCCGCAAGGCGTCCGATGACGATCTCATCGAGGACAGCGGGCCTATCGGCGGCCTGGTGTTCGAGGGTGAGGCGGGTACATCGGGCCGCTCGCGCCTGTATCGGTTCAGCTTCCCTGTGCAGGAGACCAAGCTCAAGGCTGGAGACAGCGTCGAGGATCCGCGAACGGTGCTCAGCGAGTCCGGCGCCGTGGTGACGCGACGGGCCGGCTCGATCCACGAGATCGACACCACTCGCGGCTTCCTGGTGCTCAAGCGCTCGGAGCTGTTGCCACCGATGCCGACGGCTCTGATCACCGTGGCACAGCCGGAGACGTCGATTCTGCGCGATTCGCTGCTACGGATGGGCGAATGGGTGCGCGACCACGGCATCGAAGGTCCGGGTCCGTACCGAGCCAGCCGCGACCTGCTGCTTCGCCTCCGTCCGCGGATCACGGGCATCGCCCCCGGTGAACCGCTGCGCCGCCCTGGCGAAAACATCGTCGCAGCGGCGGGTCGCTGCGTGCGCGATGCCGACAGCACCTGCCTCCCGGTGCAGGGGCCGCCCGGCTCGGGCAAGACGCACACCGGCGCGGCCGCGATCCTCGACCTCGTCACGGCCGTCCCCAGGCGGCCGGTCGCGGTGACCGCGCTGTCCCATCGCGCCATCACCCACCTGGTGAGTCGCGTGTGCGCGGAGGCGCGGCGGCGAGGCGTGACCATCCGGGTGATGCAGCGCAGCGACGACCGCGGTTGTGACGACCCCCAGGTGGAGTGCGTCGGCTCGCACGCGCCGATCGTCGACGCGCTCCACGAGGGAACCGTTGATGTCGTTGCGGGGACGGCGTGGTTGCTGGCGCGCGAGGAGTTGAGCGGCCGGTTCGACACGCTGGTGGTCGACGAGGCCGGCCAGCTGTCGGTGGCCAACGTCCTTGCGGTGGCGCCGTGCGCGCGCAACGTGGTGCTCCTCGGCGACCCGCAGCAGCTCGAGCAGCCCTCGCAGGGCACGCATCCGCCCGGGGCTGAGGCTTCGGCGCTCGGCCACCTGCTCGCCGGCGAGGAGACCATCGCGCCAGATCGCGGGCTTTTCCTCGACATCAGCTGGCGGCTCCACCCCGACGTCTGCAGCTACATCTCTGACAACTTCTACGATTCGCGGCTGCGCTCCAGTCCCGAGACCGCGAGCCAGCGAGTCCTCGGAGGGGGCGAGCCCGCTGGGACGGGGCTGCGCTGGCTGCCGGTCGAGCATTCCGGCAACCGTTCGTCATCCGAGCAGGAGGCGGCCGCGGTGGCCCGGCTGGTGGCCAGCCTGCTCGGACGGCGCTGGGTCGACCGCGACGGCGTCGAGCGTCCGCTGAGCGCCGCCGACGTCCTCGTGGTCGCGCCCTACAACGCCCAGGTCGCCGCCGTGCGGCGTGCTGTCCCTGAGGGCGTGACGATCGGCACCGTGGACCGCGTCCAGGGCCAGGAGGCCGCGGTGGTCATCTACTCGATGGCCACCTCGCTCGCCGAGGACGTGCCCCGGGGCATGGAGTTCCTGTATTCGCGTCACCGCATGAATGTGGCCGTGTCACGCGCGCGCTGCCTGGCCATCCTCGTGTGCTCGCCGGACCTGCTCCGTGTCGCCTGCACGACCGCGGCGCAGATCCCGCTGGCCAACGCGCTCTGCTCGTTCACCGAGCGAGCCACAGTGCTGGGCGCTGACCCCGCGGCAGCCCGGGTGGCACAGCTGGCGCTGCTCTAACATCGCCGTAGGCCCCCCGAGGAGGAATCGCACCATGCCCCGACCGAGCCATTTCGAGATGCCCGTCGACGATCCTGCCCGCGCGCAGTCCTTCTACCGCGACGTCTTCGGATGGACCGTTCAGTCCTTTGACGGTGCCCCGTCGTACTACGGCATGGTGACCACCGGGCCTGATAGCGAGCCTGGGATCAACGGTGGGTTCTTCCAGCGCAGCGCTGACTCTGCGACCTCGGTGACGGTGAGCGTCGATTCCATCGAGGAGGGGCTGGAGAAGGTCACCGCCGCAGGTGGCAGCGTCGTCCTGGGCAAGTCGCCGATCCCAAATATGGGCTGGTTCGCCACATGCCGCGACACCGAGGGCAACACCTTCGGTCTATTCGCCGAGGACACCGCCGCCGGCTGACACGTGCCAACGTGCCGGGAGTGGGAGTCGAACCCACACGGGGTTGCCCCCGGCGGTTTTTGAGACCGCTGCGTCTACCGTTCCGCCACCCCGGCGATGACTCGCCAACTCTGCCACGTGGCCCGGGGGCGCGGCGGTGGCCGTCCCGCTGACCGACAAGGTGTACCTCCAGCTATCCTGTTGCCTCCCATCGGGACGCTCAGGGAAGGGGGGTCGGGAACCTTGGATGTCGCATGACCGCGCACCCAGGCGGATGGCGGGGCGGGGCGGCGCGCGTGCGGCCATGGGCGCTGCTTTGCTGGCG
>JALYZN010000060.1 GCA_030948845.1 Candidatus Dormiibacterota bacterium | reverse complement strand
CCCAGCTCCGGGTGCTCGCGAGCAAGGCGTACGCGAACGACGCAGCCTTGGAGGTAACCGACATGGCGATGCGCGTGTGCGGTGGCGCGGCTTTTTCGCAGCACCTCGCGATCGACCGTTACTTCCGCGATGCCAGAGCCGGGCACGTGATGGCCCCGACCGCCGACGTCCTGTATGACTTCTACGGCAAGGCGATCACGGGCCAGCCGCTGTTCTGACGAGATTGGGGGTTTGGCGCAAATGCCCGACGCTCTCGTGGTTGGCGCTGTCGCGTACACCGCGAACGTCGTGCCCATCTGGGATGGCCTGCGTGAGTACTTCCGCGACACCACCACCCCAATCGACTTCGTCCTGTTCTCCAACTATGAGCGTCAGGTGCAGTCACTGCTGGACGGCAGGATCGACATCGCGTGGAACACCAACCTCGCGTGGGTGCGAACCGTCAAATTGACCGACGGCCGCTGCCGCGCCTTGGCAATGCGCGACATCGACCTCACCTTTCGCAGCGTCTTCGTCAAGCGGTCAGGAGACACAATCGCCAGCCTCGACGACCTTCGCGGGCGGCGGCTCGCGTTGGGCTCTCGTGACTCCACGCAGGCCGCGATCCTGCCGTTGCACTTCCTTCGCCAGGCCGGTGTCCACGACCAGGTGACCATCACTCGCTACGACCGCGACCAGGGCAAGCATGGCGACACCGGGCGCAGCGAGATGGACTGCCTTCGCGCCATGCTCGACGGTGAGGCTGACGCCACCGCGATCGGGATCACCACCTGGACGAGCCTCGGACGCGACCAGCTGATGAACGGGGTTGAGGCCTTCTGGGAAACGCCTGAGTACTGTCACTGCAACTTCACGGTGATCGACCTCGACGCGCAGGTTGCCGAGGAGTGGACCCGCAACCTGGTCGCCATGGACTGGGCGAATCCCGAACAGCGGCGGATCATGGAGATGGAAGGGCTGCAGCGGCGCTGGGTTCGTCCCCAACTCGACGGCTACGGGTCACTGTTCGACGCCGTCGATGAGCAGGCGGTTCCGTTGCGATGGTGATCCTCGACCTCGTTGAGCAACTGGCTCCAATCGCCCAGGGCATGACCGTCCGCCTACCGGCACGTGATGAGGCCGAGGTCGAGCTCGCCCGGACCTGGTGCGCGCTCACCGGCAACACGCTGGTCGGCAGTAACGGCGGCTTGATCGAGGTCCGCCGCGGCCGGCCCGCTGCCGCTGCCCAATTGCTGCCCCCGAGCCGCCGGCCGGGAGTGCGCCTGTGGATGTACACGAACTTCGACTGCAACCTGGCGTGCGCCTACTGCTGCGTGCGCTCGTCGCCGCGCGCCCCACGCCGCGCGCTTGGGCACGAACGGATCGCACAGCTCGCGGCAGAGGCTGCGGAATGGGGCGTGGCTGAGCTCTATCTCACTGGAGGAGAGCCCTTCATCCTGCCCGACATCGGTCAGAGCATCTGCGCGTGCGTACGGCATCGCCCCACGACGGTGCTCACCAACGGCATGCTCTTCAAAGGCCGCCGACTTGACACCCTGGCCGCCCTGCCGCGCGAGGACCTCGCGTTGCAGATCAGCCTCGACTCGGCGACGGCGGACCGTCACGACCGCAATCGGGGGGAAGGGTCGTGGTCACGCGCCATGGATGGCATCGCCACCGCGGTGCGCCTCGGATTCCGCGTGCGCGTCGCTGCCACCATCGAGCAGAACGATCCAGAGGCGCTTCGCGAAGCGGATCGCCTCTCCGACCTCCTCGACGAGTTGGGCATCGCCGAGGAGGATCAGCTGACGCGGCCGGTGGCGCTGCGAGGATTCGCCGATTCCGGGCTCGTGCTGGAGCAGGCCACCATGGTGCCCGAGGTGACGGTGACCGCCACCGGTGTCTATTGGCACCCTGTCGGAGCCGACGACGTCGACATGCTCATCGACACGGAGGTATTCCCCTTGGCTGCGAGGATCGATCGCGTCGTCGAGTTGTTCGAGGAGTACGCGCAACGTCAGGCGTCCGCGGCCATGGTGTTCCCGTGCGCCTGACACGGTTCGCCATCGTGCCGACCGCGAGCTGGCGGTGGGCCCTCGTTGCGCTGCGAACGTTCCTCGGTGTCATCTATTTCACCAACGGGCTTGCCAAGCTCCTCAGCTTCAGCCACTTCACCATCGGCCCGTGGACCCAGTACCTCATCGATCGCCCCGGGGCCCGTGGAATTCTCGCCTTCAACATCCACAACGCCAACTATGGAATTCCGATCGCGAAGGACTTCGCACGTGGCTTCGTCCTTCCCCACTGGGACGTCATCGGCTGGGTCGTGACCGCGGGTGAGCTCGGCGTCGGCGTGGGGCTGCTGGTTGGGATCTTCGGACGGCTCGCTGCCTTGGGCGGGTTCCTGATGGCCTCGGCCCTGTTCGTCTGGGACCTCGGCGCCGGTGGATGGACGTACGACTACCTGTACGACGTGGTGCTGTTGGGCATCCTCATGCTCACCCCGGGACTGCCCGGCCTGGGCGGTGTCGTGCCGTTCCGGCGGCGGCGGGCCGAGGACGCCACGGCGCCGCGCGCCGGTCCGGATGCACTGACATCCTGACCTGACGGCGATGGTCGACCTCGACCGGGTCGAGGGGTATGTTGAGGCCGGGGCGATCGATCGGCGCCGTCACGGCCGACCTCACGCTCAACTCCACCTTGGGGCTGAGCTTGTTCAGCGCAGGGATCCCGCCGGCGTCGCCCACCTGGTGGTGACCGCGGCTTCCAGCTGACCGGCTGGGCTCCGCGTGGGGTCGTATCCGCACCGAGATCACAGTTTCCAGGATCCAGTTAATCGACCCGGCGACCGCTATGGTGACTTTGGATTCAGGAGACTTCGGACTCAAGCGCGATCAAGTGGCGGGCTGGTTGACTGGAGCAACGATGACTTGGTCGCGCCCGCCCTCCGCGGCCGCACTCTATATAGCCCTCAAGCCTGGGGCGGAGGGATCCAACTCGCGACTCTTAACCCTTGGCAAGGCAGGCCTCGAATTCCGCATTCGGAAGGGCCGAAGTTCCGCCGCAATACGAGCACTCACACCCAACTCCACCGGGCATCGGCCCAGCGTCCGCTAGCCGCCTTAGTCGAAGTTGGCACGCCATGCGGACGGGCGAGCTAGCGCGGCCGAGAAGGGGCTTCGGTACGAGCTGATAGCCTGTCGTAATGCTTGCGTCGACCCCGGTCGTCGCGTTCGTGGCGACTGCCGACATGACCCGCGCGCGCCACTTCTACGGGGCTATCCTCGGTCTTCGCATCATCGAAGAGGACGTATACGCGTCCGCGTTCGACGCCGGCGGGACTCAATTGCGGGTGATCGCCGTCAGAAAGGTGTCACCGCAGCCGTACACGGTTCTTGGCTGGAGCGTCGGCGACATCGCGACGACCGTGCTGCTGAAACAGGTAGCGCGCCAGTTTCACCCGGCCCTCGTGGAGCCGGATGTAGCGGCCGTAGCGGAGGAGCAGGCGGTAGCCGCCCCAGTGGCCAACCCCGAAGCCAATGTTGTCGCCGACGATCGCTCCCGCGGCGGCCGCCAGGATGACGCCGACGATGCTCAGGTTGTGGGTCGCGCCCGCGTAGAGCGCCGCGGAGATGAGCATGGTTTCACCCGGGAAGGGGATGCCAAGACTCTCGATGCCTACAAATCCGAACACAGCCGCATAGCCAAACTGGCCGAGGAAACGATCGATGAAGCTGGTGGCGAGGAGCATTGGCGGGTGGCCCAAGGAGATAGTGAGGACCTTCGGCAGGGTACACCACGCAACCGTGATGCGGTGGTATCATCGCACCATGCCTGACGACAGTGGCCAAATCCGCGCGATCACCCTGCGTCTGCCCGAAGCCCAGCACGAGGCCCTGCGGACCCTTGCGTTTGTCGAGGAGACGAGCATCAACGACCTCGTGCTCCGAGCAATCCGCGGGTATGTGGCGGCGCAGAACCGCATCGAGAAGTTCGACGCCATGCTCGATCGCGCGCGGGTCCAGTTCCGTGACGTTCTCGGCCGCGAGGAGGTCATCAGCCCCACCGGGCCGGTGCGGACTCGAGTCAGGACAGCCACCAAGGCGGGCCTGCGCCGCGCCAGGGCTCGCCTGGGAGAAGCCACCGGTGGCTACGAGGAGCAACTCGACGACTTGGCGCAGCGGGCACAACGAGTGCGCGACCTCAAGGAGCGGGCCGAGATCCACCGCTTGGTCGATGCCGCCCGCGTAGGGCTGCGCAGCGCCGCCGACAGGCTTGCCGATGCGGCGGTGGAGCCTCCGCCCGGGCCGCCTCCCATGCCGTCGGAGTCCGGCGAGACGGCCGCAAGCGCATGAACATTCCCGACCGCTTCGGCCGCCTGCTGGACGGAGGACCGACGCGGCTGACGTTTCAATCGACAGTCACCGTAGAGGACAGACCATGACCGTGCTTGGCTCTTTGGCGCTCACAGGGGATCTCTTCACGGGTCTGTCCGTCGGCGCGGTCGCCGGTGGCGTCGTCGGGCTGCTCGTCCTTGCCGCAGCTGCCTGGTGGTCCTGGCGTTTCATGAAGCGTCGCATCAATCGGGGTCAGTGGCGCTGGGAGCGTACCGTGCTGCGGGCGCGTGCGCTGGTGATGCCGACGGGTCCGCGACGCGAGATCGTCAAGATGCGCCTGGCGGTGCACGACAACGTGGCTCAAACCCAGCGTGTGCTGCGCCAGCCGGGCGCGAAGGGCTCCGTGCCTGCATCGATCCGCGAGCTGCTGCCCCCGATGGAGCGCCTGGCCGCCGGCTTGGATGGTCAGCTGCGGCTCTGGCAGACCGAACCCAACATAGAATTGGTGCTCGAGGCGCTACCCGAGCTGCGCGAGCGTGGCCGCACTCTCATCGGACAGGCCTTGGGGATGCGGACAAGTGCGCTTCAGGTCATTCAGGACGCCGATCGTCTTGCTCGTGGGCCCGCCGAGGAGTTTCTTCAGCGCCGGGTCGAAGCGTTGAACCTCGAAGTTCCCGCCAGCTCCCAGCTGCGTCGCTCGGGCCTGCGGTCGCAGAACCCTCCGCTCGCGATCGTAGAGCCCGCCCCGCGCTGCTGAGCGCGCGCTGGCGGCCGGGGAGTCAGCGCTGGGCGACGTACCGCCCTGGCGGCCATACACTCTGAGGGTGATCGGGCTGATCATCCTCCTTGTTCTGGCTGGTGCGATGGCAGCGGTCATGTGGATCGCGGTCGGGTCGCCGCCGACCCGTCCACGACCGGATAGCCGTTATCGGGGCGCGACCTTCATGTCGGTTCATCGCAGGATTCGACGGCGGGGGCGGTCGTGATGGGGGATGGCATGACGACACTGCCGGACCGGTCCCCGGGGACGCTTCACGACTACGTCTGCCGCGTGTCCGATCCGGCCGGCAAGTTCTGGGTGTGGCGATCAAGACATCTGCGGGGCGCATCGCCCTATTGCGGTCGATCTTTCTCATATTTGGCGGCTGGCGAGGATCGGCCCGCTGAACCGCCTCAACGCCAGCGTGAGGAAGGTCCAGAAGACGCCGACCAGGAAGCCACCAAGGACGTCACTCGGCCAATGGGCGCCGACGTAGATACGGCTCAGGGCTGACGCGGCGACCAAGGCGGCGACGACCACCCACCACGTGTAGCGAAGCGGACGAGGAAGGCCTCTGGACACAAGGACAATGGCCAGCGTACCGAGCCAGAAGAAGAACGCAACGTGTCCGCTTGGAAAGCTGAACCCGATGGATTCGTGTGCCGTATGCGCGAGCCCGGACGGTCGGGGCCGACGGATGATGATGTTGACGCCGTTGTACAGGAGGGCATAGAGCGCCGAGAACGCAACGAACAGAGTTGCTTCTCTGCGAAGAAAGAAGGTCACGATGATCACCGCCAGCGCCACGCCGATGCCCACGAATCCAGAGAACGACGAGACGAAGGTGTCGAACGGATTGATGGCGCCGAAGCTCACGGACTGAATATCGGTGGCGAGGGGACGGTCGAAGAAGAAGGGGGCTGGGTGGAGCGCGACGAGCACGGAAAGGGCCGCGAAGACCGCGCCTGCCGTTAGCGCGATGGCCATGAAGGTCGGGTCGACGTCGCCGACAAGGCGGTGCATCCTGCTGGTCGGTGGGGCTCGCATCCCAGCGATTGTCTCTGATCCCGACGGAGAGGGGATTCCTTATACAGCACTATCATCTCGGCGTGAGCCTGACGACTGAAGCTAGCGGCGAGGGCCGTCGACGCGCCCCGGCCGGGGCGGCGGTCACGGAGATACTTGCCGGTACACCCGGGCCTTCGACACGACGCTGGCTCGGCCCGGTTGTCATCGCCGCCTTCGTACTGTTCGCCCTCAACACGGCTTTTGTGCTGAGCGGTGATAGCCGGGCCAACTTCGACATCCCCGTCGAGCGGGCGGTTCAACGCCTGCCGTGGGGTCCACTCACGCACTGGATGACGCTGACCAACATCACAGGTGGACTCATCCAAGACCTGTTCGGCGCAGCGGTGGTGATGGCGCTGTTCCTCTGGGACAGACGCGCGGGCTACCTAATGGCGCTGGGCGCCATCGGCAGCCTGATCGGCCTGGTCATCAAGGTGTCGATACAGCGGCACCGGCCGACGGTCGACCTGGTGGCGATCCTGGATCCGTCAGGCGGCTACAGCTATCCCAGCGGACATGCGGTCTTCTTTACGTGGTTGTGCTTCATGCTGGCGGCGTCTATCGCGCCGGCCGTGAGGCCAAAGTGGCGGGCGTGGTTGTGGGTCGCGGCGGCCCTTGCCATCTTCCTGGCATGTGCAGGGCGCATCTGGGCAGGAGCGCACTGGCCGACCGATGTTATCGGCGGCTTCTTGCTCGGGCTTGGCTGGTCTGCGTTCGTCCTCTGGCTTCCGGAGCGCTGGCTGCCTGCGGCGAATCGGTCGTGGGTACGCGGTCGCCGCGAAAGGGTTCGCGACGCGTCGCGCTGATTCAGGCGGACAAGTGACTTGCCCGGCGGGAGCGAAGGAAGGACTCAGCGCGAACTCGCCACTGACTGATTCAGGTGCAAGTGTCCGATCCGTCGGATGAAAGGCGGGTGTTGTAGTACGTGATAACCAACCTCACGGCAGGCGGCCGAAGCACGAGGCGCGCCGCGACACGCGCCTCGGCTCGCTGGCCTTAAACAGCACTCTCTGCAGGTAGTGCGTCTAGGAACTCCCAGACCGCTACTTTCGGAGAGATCCACCGCGGTCCACGGGGACCAAAGCCGGGCCATTCCGTATTCGAATTACGGAGTGGAGCGGGAGACGAGGCTCGAACTCGCGACCCTTACCTTGGCAAGGTACGCTTCCAATTCCGTATTCGTGAGAGTCGGAAAATGGCCTCCAGCCCGGTACTTACCCCCAACTTCCACGGGGATCCACGGTGAGAACACCGGCGTCCAGGATGATCACACGGGGCTCCACGCTTATCACACAACCGCAGAATGGCGCGGGGGGGCGGCGGACGTCGGCGAAGCCGAGGCGGATGACCGCCTCTGCTGGCACAGAGGTCACAAGGTGCGCGCGCGCCGCGGCCAGCAAGTGGGGCGGGCACCCCACTGCCCGGTGGCGGACATCCCTCGTGGACCTCGCGCGAGCACCCTCGACGATCCGTCGGTTCTTGTCCATCGTGATGGTGGAGGTAACCAAGATGCGCTTTGAATCGTCCGTGACATCGCTGTCCTGGATACCCTCGGAGGCGATCCAGGGGATGAACCGACTGCCGTTCGAGATGGTGGCCCACTACGACGAGCCGCCACCGGATCGTGTCGCGGATCTCGACGCGCTCCTCGCGGCGGATAGGATCCGCTTTGCCAACGAACTGCGTGCATGGATCGAGGTCGACGGAGGGCGCATCACCGCGCACGGGTACAGCGGTCGTGGGCACATCGGCTCCACCACGCTGCGGTTGGCCGGCAAGGTGGCGACCTTCGCTGCGGTCGCATTCCCCGATCGGCAGCACCCGCCGGTCGTCT
>JALYZN010000059.1 GCA_030948845.1 Candidatus Dormiibacterota bacterium | reverse complement strand
GCGATCACCAGTGCATGGAACAGCTCGTGATAGCCGAACCACCCCGGCGCGAGCGTGGGGCGGCGCAGCGCGTACGCGACCGCGCCTGCTGAGTACAGCAGCCCGGCGCCCAGCAGGAGCAGCAGGCCACCAACGCCGACAGCCGCCGCGATGACGGGTATGGCCACCACCGACACCCAACCGAGCAGGAGGTACAGCCCGGCGAGCACGCCGCGCGGCATGGTCACCGGGCTCAACGAGACGCTGATTCCGGCCGCGGCGAGCACCCAGACGGTCGCCACGATTGCGACGCCCCAGGCCGGGCTCGTCAGCGTCAGCATCACCGGCGTGTACGTGGCGGCGACCAGCACGAAGATGTTGGCGTGGTCGAGGCGGCGCAGCGCGGCGCGCGGTCGCGGGGACCACGTGACCACGTGGTACACGCCGCTGACGGCGAACAGCCACACGGACGCTGCGCCGTAGAGGGCAAGTCCCGCCTGGCGAGCGGGGTGACCGCCGGCGAGCAACACCAGCACGACGCTTCCGACTGTCCACGGGCCTGCGGCAGCGAGGTGTGACCAGCCGCGCAGCCGGGGTCGCCGCGCGGTGGGCGGCGTCTGCTGGGCGTGCACGCATCGACTTGTACCACCCGCTCGCCCTGGTGCTCCCGGCGCGCTCGCTGCTGGACCCGAGCCTGCATACCATCGCCTGGCCAGCGCCGACGCGGCATCGGCGGATTGCGGCAACACGGCCGCGGCCGTGGTGCAGGGACCATGGCAGATGCACGGCACAGCACGTGCTCCGGCCCCCTGCAGCTGCAGCCTGCTCGCGGGGTCGCTGGTGATGCTCCGCCCGGAGTCCTCGTCTGTGCACGCCGGGACGACCGCAGTATTCAGCGCGGGGGTGCTCTTCGTGCTCTTCGGCGGCACCTCCGTGGCCACCAATGTGTACTTCGGGAGACGCCCGCGCCCGCGCCCAGGCGGCGCCCGCGGCCTGACCGCGCCGCCGCCCGCGTGGCGCACGGTATCGTGTGCGGCCGTGTCCGGCCTCTCGACGGCTGCTGCCCTCAGGATTGATCCGTGCTGACTGTCGATTTCGCCCGGCTAAGCCTGGTGCCGGGCACGCGGGTTCTGGACATCGGCTGCGGCAACGGGCGCCACGCCTTCGAGGCGCTCCGAAGTGGCGCCGAGGTGGCCGCCACCGACCTCGACGAGGCCGCGCTCGCCGAGGTGGTGCTGATGGCCGAAGCGATGAGGCTCGAAGGGGAGGTGCCGGCCGGTGGCAACCTGCGCACCGTGCGCGCGGACGCGCGGCGGCTGCCATTCGATGACGCCGAGTTCGACGTGGTCATCGCCGCCGAGGTGCTCGAGCACATACAGGACGACGGCACCGCCATCGCCGAGCTGTTCCGGGTCCTCCGTCCCGGCGGCCTCATCGCTGTCACTGTGCCGCGCTGGTGGCCCGAGCGAGTTTGCTGGGCGCTCTCGCGTGAGTACCACGAGGTCGAGGGAGGACACGTGCGCATCTACAGGCGCCGTGAGCTCGCCGAGCGCCTGCGGCGATCAGGGCTGGTGCTGGCGCCTCCGCACCACCACGCCCACGCGCTCCACTCACCGTACTGGTGGCTGCGCTGCGCGCTGGGGATGTCGCGCGAGCAGGCCGTGGCTGCCCGTCTCTACCACCGCTTCCTGGTCTATGACCTGATGCGCCGGCCACGCTGGACGCGCAGCCTCGAGCGACTTCTCAATCCCACGCTCGGCAAGAGCGTTGTGCTCTACGCGCGTCGACCCGCCCCGGCTGGCGGGGGCACCTCCGCGTGATCGGCACCCCACTGACGCGCAGCGACGTCAGCGCCACCGTTGACCACATCGCCGCAGTCCAGCGGCCCGACGGGAGCATCCCCTGGTACGAGCGCGGCCAAGTCGATCCTTGGAACCACGTCGAGGCCGCGATGGCGCTCGACGTCGGTGGCCGTCGGGCGGAGGCCTGGCGGGCGTACCGCTGGCTGGTGGAGCAGCAGCGTCCCGACGGCGCCTGGCACGCGGCGTACCACGAGGGCGACGTGATCGACGCCACGCTCGACACCAACCTGACCGCATATGTCGCCACCGGGCTGTGGCTGCACATGCTCTGCGGCGCTCCAGAGGAGGAGCTGCGCACCGGTTTCGCGTGCGTCGAGAGCGCGCTGGCATTCGTGCTGGCGATGCAGGCCGAGGACGGCGCGATCTGGTGGGCGCGTGACCCCAAGGGACGGCCGTGGCAGCGTGCGCTGGTGACCGGGTCCTCGTCAATCCATCTGAGCCTGGCGTGCGCGACGCGTGTCGCCGACGCCCTCGGCGTGCGCCACCCGGAGTGGGAGGCGGCACGGCTCCGGGTGGGCGACGCTCTGCGTACGGCGCCGCGCAGCTTCAAGGACAAGCGCCTCTGGGCGATGGACTGGTACTACCCGGTGCTCTGCGGCGTGGTCACCGGTGCCGACGCGGAGGCTCGACTGGCGTCGCGCTGGGACGAGTTCGTGGTGCCCGAGCGCGGCGTGCGCTGCACATCGGACCGTCCCTGGATCACCGCCGCGGAGACGTGCGAGCTGGCGCTGGCGTTGGTGCGCTGCGGCGACGGCGAGCGCGCCGCCCAGTTGGTCGACTGGGCGCAGCACCTGCGTGGCGACGACGCAGCGTACTGGACCGGCGCCAACTTCACCGACGGCTGCATCTTCCCGCCCGACGAGCAGCCCACCTGGACAGCGGCGGCGGTGGTGCTCGCCGACGACGCCATCAGCGGCGGGGTGGTGGCGACGCTTCTCGACGCGACCCGTTAGCGGCTGAGCACGCGCAGGCTGCCCTGCGCGGCCACCTCGCGAAAGCCGTCATTGAGCGCGCGCTGGTACACGTGGAAGGGCGCCTGGCCGCCGTCGGCCGGGTCGGGGAAGACGTCGTGGATGAGCAGCAGCCCGTCCTCGCACAGGTGGGCGTGGAAGCCGGCGTAGTCGGCCTGCGCCGCCGCCTCGGAATGGCCGCCGTCGATGAAGAGCAGTGAGAGCGGGGTGCGCCAGTGGCGCGCGACGGTGGCCGAGCCGCCGACCACGGCCACCACGCACTCCTCCAACCCGGTCGCCTCGAGGGTGCGCCGGAAGTGTGGAAGGGTGTCGACCCTCGCTCGCAAGGCGTCGAGCACTGCGTCGTCGCAGTACCGCTCGCCGGGTTGGTTCTCCTCGGAGCCGCGGTGGTGATCGACGCTGAAAAGCACGCCGCTCTGCGCGCGGGCCGCTGAGCCCAGGTACACCGCCGACTTGCCGCAGTAGCCGCCGACCTCGAGCATGGGACCACGCGGTGCGGCGAGCAGGGCGGCGCGGTGGAGGAGCAGTCCTTCATTGTCGGGCATGAACCCACGCGCCCCGCGCGCGGCCTCCAGGTCGGCGGCGGTCATTACTCCGGCTGGCAGGGTGACGTGGAGACGTTCGACCATCGCGCCGACGATAGCGGGCAGCGACTAGCATCGCCCGCCGTGTCCGATCCCTCCGCCCTGCGCGTCGCCCTGCTGAGCTATCGGGGGAACCCGTACTCCGGCGGCCAGGGCGTGTACGTCCGCCAGCTGTCGGCGGCGCTGACGCGTCTCGGCCACCGGGTCACCGTCTTCGCCGGACAGCCCTATCCGCACCTCGAGAGGGGCATCCCGTTCGTCCCGGTGCCGAGCCTCGATCTGTACCGAGCCGACGACCCCTTCCGCACCCCGGCCCTGCGCGAGTTCCGGGATTGGATCGACGTCCTCGAATACGCGTACCTATGCACCGCGGCGTTTCCCGAGCCGCTCACCTTCAGCCTGCGGATGCGCCGTCTGCTCGCCGCGCACGCGAGCAGCTTCGACGTGGTGCACGACAACCAGTGCCTGGGCTGGGGGATGCTCGGCTTGCGTCGGGCCGGCCTCCCAGTGGTGGCCAGCGTGCACCACGCGGTGGTGATCGATCGCGACTTCGAGGTAGCCCGCGAGCGCAACTTGGTGCGCCGGCTGACAGTGGGCCGCTGGTACCAGTTCCACCGCATGCAGGACCGCGTGGCGCGACGGATGCAGCGGGTGATCACCGTCAGCGAGCAGTCGCGGCGCGACATCGTCGAGCGGATGGGAGTCGACCCGACGCGCATCCGGGTCATCCCGATCGCGGTAGACGGGACGGTGTTCGCGCCCCAGCCGGCGACGCAGCGTGTGCCGGGCCGCGTCTTCGCGGTGGCCAGCGCTGACGTCTCGCTCAAAGGGGTGGTCCCGCTGCTGCACGCAGTCGCGGCGATCCGGCAGCGCCGTCCGCTCGAGGTGGTGATCCTCGGCGAGGCGCGTCCCAACGGCGCGGTGGCACGAACCATGAAGCAGCTCGGGCTTACCGACACGGTCCGCTTCATGCGCGGGGTCGACGAAGCCGAGGTGGCCCGGCAGTACGCCCAGGCGGAGGTTGCGGTGGTGCCGTCGCTTTACGAGGGTTTCTCCATCCCTGCGCTGCAAGCGATGGCCTCCGGGGTGCCCCTGGTGGCCACCACCGCGGGTGCTCTCCCCGAGGTAGCCGGCATCAGCGGGGAGACGGCGCTGCTCGTGCCGCCTGGCGACGCCACGGCCCTGGCGCAGGCCATTGGCTGCCTCCTCGCCGACCCGGGGCTGCGCACGCGGCTCAGCGAGGCGGCTCTGCGCCGCTCCCGGGAGCGCTTCAGCTGGGAGGCGACGGCGCGCGCCACCGTCGACGTGTACCGCGAGGTGGTCCGCAACCGCCTACCATGACCCCACATGAGCGACGAGACCGCGCCTCCGGAGAAGCACCACCACAGCCTTCGCGAGCGCATCGACGCCGCTGAGGCCGCGGCCGACGAGGTGGTCGCCGAGGAAAGCGGCCAGCTCGGCGGCGAGGTCAGCGCGCTCGCAGTCCCGTTCGAGGAGATCGCGGCCGCTGTGCGCGCCGCGATCCACCCGCACGGTCTCGCCGAGAACGAGGTCGTCGACAGCGGCCAGGACGAGCCCGGCGCCGACGTGGCCAAGGACAAGCCCGCAGGCAGCTGAGGTGACGCGGCCGTGACCGTCCTCGGCGGCGCCGCGTGCCAACGCCGCGGTAGCCAACGCCCGAGCCGCTACTGCGGCGAGAGGCTCACCGGGGCGCCGGTGTCGGCGCTTTGACGCGCTGCGTCGAGAACATCGAGGACGGCCACGGCATCGTCGACGGACACCGGCGGGTCGCTGTCGCCACGAAGGCACCGCTCCAGTGCGAGGTAGAACTGCAGCCAGCTGCCCTGCTCCGGTTCGACCGGCTGGCTGTTGTCGCCCGTGACGAGCCGGCCCCAGCGAGCGCGCGGCTCCGCGCCGAAGCCCGGTTCATCGGGGCTGCGACCGGCGCGCAGAGCGTCCTCCTGACAGTCGAGCCCGTCGACGACGTACGCGGCGCGACTGCCCAGCACGCGCAGGCGCGGGCCGGGGGCGGCCGCGAGCGCGTTGGCCCAGAGGTGGGAGATCACCCCGGATGCGTGCTCGAGCGCGATGAAGACGTCGTCATCGGCGCTACCGCGCCGCCGCCTCGCGATCTCCGCGTAGACGCGTTTGGCAGGCCCGTGGAGGGTCAGCGCCTGGTCGACGAGGTGGACGCCCAGGTCGAGGAGAACGCCCCCGCCCTCCGACGCGGGCAGCTCCTCGCGCCACGCGCCAGCTGCGAGCGTGGGACGCCAGCGGTCAAAGCGCGACTCGTAGCGGAGCACGGTGCCCAGCGAACCGTCGCGGAGAAGCCGCCGCACAGTGAGGTGATCAGAGTCCCAGCGCCGGTTGAGGAAGGGCACGACGAGCACGCCGCGCGCACGAGCCTGGTCGACCACCTCGCGTGCCCGCGCGGCGGTCGTGGCCAGCGGCTTCTCGACGACAACGTGCCTGCGCGCGGCGACGGCGGCGAGGGCGAGCGGGGCATGAGACGCGGTGCTCGTGGCCACCACGGCGAGGTCGAACGCGGCGGCGTCGCCCCACAGCTCGTTCGGATGCGCGTACACCCGGGCGGCGGGGAAGTCCGCGCGCGCCTCGGCCTGGCGCTGCGGATTGCCGGTGACGATGGCGACCACCGCCAGTCCGGGGGTAGCAAACAGCAGGCGTCCATGGAATACGCGCCCCGCCAGGCCATAGCCGAGCAGCGCGACGCCGATGTCCGACCTGCTCGGCGTGGGGGTGGGGCTGATCATCCGCATCGCGGTCACCCATCGTGACACACCACTCGCCTTCGTCCTGGTGGCGTACGCGTTCACCACGCTGACCACGGTGGGCTGGAGGGTGATCGCCGGCGCGGCGCCGCGACTCCTGGCGCGCCGCCAGGGCTGAGGCGTCTCAGGTCGAGAAGACGGGGTTGCTCGTGCACAGGAAGACGCGCTGAGCAGCAACAAGAGCTTCAGCCTGTGCATTAGCAATGCCGGTGGCGGACCGACGATCGCGCGGACCACGGGCAGGGCCGCATGTTCGCCGGCTGAGCGGGGCGGACCTCAGGTCGGGTCGTTCGGATCCTGGGCGACGACCGCTCCCGAGGCAGCGGGTTGCTGGACCATCGCCGCTCCGGGCAGCGGCGCCTGGGTGTAGTCGAAGCTGTTCGCGAAAGCGTAGGCGCCGGCGTCATTGACGCCGAGGGCAGGTAGCCCGAATGTCTGCTCTGTGAAGGCGAGAATGGATGCGAACGTCGCAGGCGCCGTATCGTTGAAGCCGGCTTTCGCGTAAGGCGAGACGATCACCAGCGGCACCCTGATCCCCTGAACGGTGCCGTCGGGGTTCACGCCCGGTGCCACCTGGTCATAGAAGCAGCCGCAATCATCGTAGGTGATGAAGAGCGCGGTCGACTGCCACTCCGGTCCGTGCTCGAGAGCTGTGGCCACCTGGCCGATCCAATTGTCACCTATGGCCATCGACGTCCCGTTGTGCTGCGACGTCGGCCCTGTGCCGCTGCCCTGGGGGAGGACAATCGAGAAGCTGGGGAGCGTGCCATTGTTGGCGTCGTTGACGAAGTTGGTCACAGGGACCATGTTCATCCGCTGGCTGGTGTCCAGGCACTCCGCGAAGGAAGGGCACACGGCCCAGCTGTACTGGCCGCCGCTGCCGGCCCCGCCCGCGGTCGTCACACCGCTCGTGTAGAGGCGCCACGGAAGGCCAGCCGCGTCGAGGCGTCCCATGATCGTCGGCACGTACTGGACCGGGGTGGCGCGATAAGCGCCCCCAAACGGGTAGAGGCTGGGACTGAGGCTCGGATCCGGGACGCAGCTCGGCACCTGCTGCAGAGCCCCACCAAGGGAGGGGCTCCATTGCGCGTCGAGGTTGCTGTCGCATCCCCATCCCTGCCCCGGGGTCACGCCGGCGTGAGGCTGCGGGTTGTTACCGTTGAACCCATCGATGCTGGCAGCAGCGGCGTAGAGGTGTCCACCGAACGATGGACTGTCCGCCATGCTGAAGGTGTGGTCGTCCATGGCGAACGCACCGGCCAATGACGTGATGTTCGGCACCTGGGCGGCGCTGTAGTAGGAGACGCACGGGTATGGCGGGGAGCTCTTCGCCGCGCACGACCCGACGCCCGCCCAGCCGTCCATGTTGCCACCGTCGATCGCCGCCACCTGATCAGCGACCGAGTGGCCCATGGACGGAACCAGGTCGGTCGCTTGTGTCGGCTTGACCACCACGCCGCCCTTCAGCGTCACCGTGGGTGGCAGCCCGAGACAGTGAGCGTTCTGCGCACACCATGAGCCGAGCACGTTGTCGAAGCTGTGGTTCTCCTGGTAGAGCACGACGACGTGCTTGATCGGGCTGCCGGATGGCGACGGTGACGGACTTGTCGTTGGAGTGGCTGTGGCGGTGGGGGTGGCTGTCGGGGTGGCGGTGACGGTCGGAGTGGGTGTCGATGTGTCCGTCGGGGTCGGTGTCGGCGAACTCGAGGCAGCCTGGAAGGTCGCGATCACCGCCGTCCACGACACGGACGACGACAGGGTGGACGCGTAACTCTGCGGTCCGGCTGCGCTCAGCACTTGCGTGGCTGACTGCTCCCCGGTGTTGTCCCCACTCACCCGCGACTGCACCGGCGCAACGAACTGATAACCGGTAGTCTGTTTGCTCGGGGTGACCGCGGAGTTCCATCCGACGCTGGCAACGGCAATCGCATTGGGCTTGGAAATCGGCGTGGGCCCGGTGGACGCTGCAGTGCCCGTCCCCGACTTCGCCGCGGTGACATCGAGCGGGGCGATGGTGGCGACGCCCGACAGCTCGAAGACGGTCATGGCGACCGCCGACGCCGCAGTCGTCGTCACCGTGACGCTCCCGGAGGCAGGGACGGTCATGGCGTTGGCGGCGTACCACAGCTCGTCGTCGGACTGCTTCCCTCCTGCGATGGCAGTTGCCCGCGCCCACGTATTCCCGGCACTGTCGCTGACGGCGGTGACCGCGGCGGTGCCGCTGATGTTGCGCACCTTCACGACCGCGGCGAGCAGATCGCCGCTGGTGGTGTCAACGCCCGGTGTGGCGCTGAGTTGTGATCCCTGCGTGGCGAGGGCGGCGCTGAAGCTTCGCACCACGCCGAGGGGCGCCGACGTGGGGCGCACGGTCAGCGCGACGGTGCCGCCCACTGAGATGGCTGCCACTGCAACCATCAGCGCCGCCACCCTGAGTCGAAAGGCGCGGGTACGGTCCGACCCACGGGCCAACGCGCCGACGGCCCGCGCTCGCGAACCCAGCCCGACTCGCCTCCGGCGCATGCTCGGATCTCCGTCGCCCGGGCTTTGTCGTCGCAGCCCGGTGTCGGCGGAATGCTACGCCGATCGAGATGCGAGCGCCGATGTTTCCGTTTTGCGAGTCTGCAGCGCGCGGGGATCCTCGCCGCGCGAGGGTTGATACCCATCAGGCCGGACGTTCCCGGGGCGGGCTGGAGCCCAAGGTGGGAATTGAACCCACGGCCTACGCCTTACCAAGGCATCGGCCGAGGGCCGACCTATTCTAATGTCCGCGTCGCGACCCCGTTCTGAACTCGCCAGAGAGCCACGACAGAGGTCACCCTACCACGCGGCTTGGTGTCCCGGCCAACGCCTCACGCCGCGCGGACTGAGCCGGACAATTTCGTACGTCTCGGAGAAACGCCAGCCTGATGATAAGTGGACCGTGATGCGAAGCTCGAACGCGCGAGGCCTACCTTGGCAACGTATGCTTCTGATTCTGTAATCGAGAGAGGTCGGACACGGCCTCTAAAGTAGTACTTACCCCCAACTTCCACGGGCGTCAGGCTGACCGCATAAAGGTCCACGCTGACCATACGGGCCTCCACGCTGGACACAAAGTGCGTGATCGGACGAGGATCGGGATGCTCAGCGAATCAGCTCGAGCGGACTGTACGAGCCCGACGACGCAGGAACAGCGCGCTTCCTGCGCCCACTAGGACGATCAGCGGAACGACCATCGCCAGAGCCAGCGGAAATGTCGAAGCACTACGCCCGGGCGCGCCCAGAGCGCTCGCGGGGCGCAACGCGCCGAGGTCTCGGGTGTACGGCTGAGTGGCGGTACAGCTGTTGTCTGTAAAGCTCTGTGGACCGCCTCCGTCCGGCACGAAGAGGTACTGAGTACCGGCCACGTAAGTTCGGTCGACCGACGTGGCAGCAGCCTTGAGATCGGGGCTACCCACCACCTCAGCAGAGGACGGGATGGTGCCCATGTCATCGGGTCTCTCCTCATACGGTGGGGTGTGGCCAGAGTAGACACGCCGAGCCCGGGTACTCAACCGGTGGCGGCCGTCGCTGTGGACCGGGCATAGCCGCAGCGAGTTCGACCAATTCGGCGGTGACGGCACGGTCCGGCCTGGTCGCTCTTGCGGATGCGCATACGAATTGCTATGGCGCAACGCGCTCGGGGCCAGGAGCCTTCGTGGGCATCTCCATCATCCGCAGCATTTCGACCCCTCCGGTGCGCAGGAAGCGCACGAGCAGCACCGCCATCAGAAGAAGGAAAGCGATGTTCAGGAATGTGTCGTAATTCCAGGAGACGGTGGTGTCGAAGACGGTGACGAGGCGGTTCGTGGGAGTCCGGCCGGTGGCGTTGAACAGCAGCCCGACCAACAGACCGGCCAGCGCCATCGTCAGGTACGAGACCACGAACAGGTACACGGCCACGCGACGGCCGTAGTACTTGCGGTAGATGTTGAGGATGGGCAGGATGATGAGGTCGGCGAAGATGAAGGCGATCACACCGCCGAAGCTGATGCCGCCGCGCCAGAGGACCGCTGCGAGCGGCACGTTACCCACCGAGCAGACGAAGCTGACGACGGCGACCAACGGCCCGATCAGCACGCCCCACACCTCCGAGAGGGCGCCGTGGCCCTCGAGGAACAGCTTCGACCACACCGAGTTGGAAACCCATGAACCCAGGGCGCCGGCGATAAGGAACCCGAGGATCAGGTCCGTCCACAGGCCGTAGACGTTCATGAAGAAGTAGTGGGCGATGGAAGTGAACGCGCGGCCAGAGAATGCGCGCTGCATCAGAGGCCCGTCGGTCACCGACACGTCCATTGCACCGTGACCCTCCATGCGGCCGGAGAGGTCCCGCTCCGCCTGCTGGTGGGCCGCATTGACGAGCCGTTTGGTCAGCGTCACCTTGAAGACGATCGCGAGCATGACGACCATGACCAGTCCGCCCAAGAGTTCGGCGCTGAGGAATTGCCATCCGAGCAGAATGAGGAGGACCAAGCCCAACTCGAAGACGATGTTCGTTGAGGCGAACTCAAAGATGATGGCATTGCCCAGCGTCGCTCCCTTGCGGAACAACGTCCGCCCCACGGCAACCGCGGCGTAGGAGCATGACGAGGAGGCTGCGCCCAACGCGGTTGCGATGGCCACCTCGCGGGGCCGGTCCTTCCCCAGCAACCGCGAAATCGTCTGCTTCGACACCAGCGCCTCGACGACCGCCGAGAGCAGGAAGCCGAGCGCCAGCGGCCAGAGCACCTGCCAGAACATCGCGAAGGCGAGGCTCAGCGCCTTGCCGATCTCTTGGAGAACGAACACGGTCAGCCGGAGAGGAAACGGCCGATTGCGGCCGAGAGCTCACGAACCTTGGGGTCGCCGTCGCCGGCGCGTACCGCGTCAGCGACGCAGTGCCGCACGTGGTCGTCGAGGAGGGCAACGGCCACCTTGTCGAGAGCAGCCTTGACCGCGTTGACCTGGGTGAGGATGTCGATGCAGCAGCGCTCCTCGTCCACCATGTGACTGATCCCGCGAACCTGCCCCTCGAGACGACTGAGCCGGGCTTGGATGCGCGGCTTGCTGTTGATGTAACCCGGAATCACTACTGCGCTGGCATCTGCTGACCTGCGCGGCATCGATCACCTCCGTTGCATCTGGGGACGTCAGCTCGCCATTGGCGGTCCGGCTACAATACCCCCAGCGGGTATGTACCCGTGGTGGACATCCGCGCCTCGGCGAGGCAACTGCAAAGGGCCCCGTCCTGACCACCTCCCTCCGGTGTGTCTAAGCGCTGGGTTGGAGGCCCGCCATCGTCACCTGCACCAGTCGGCGAATAGCGGTCTTGGACGGTAGATCGCTCGCCGCAGCCAGGGCGTGCAGGCAGTACGTCGCCAGCTCATCCGGCGTCACGTCCCCCCGTACCGTGCCGTCCTCAGCCGCTGTGGCGATGAGCTCTCGCACCAGGCCCAGCAGCTGCCGCCGCATCTGCGCGACATGCTTGCCACCATGCAGGTGCGCAGCGAGGTCGGTGGCGTGGGCGGCGCGCAGCGCGTGTTGAATGCTGGCGTACAGCTCCAACACCGCTTCGAGCCGCTGGTGGGCAGTGCCGCCCTGGTCGCGGACCTTGGCGAGCTGTTCCAGGTGACCGCTGATCTGACGTTCATGCCAGGCAACCAGAATGGCCTCGACGTCGGGGAAGTACTTGTAGAGGGTCGCCCGACCGATCCCCGTGGTTTCGGCGATCTGCGACATCGTCACCGACAGCAGCCCTTGCTCAGCCGCCAGCGTCGCCGTCGTGTCCAGGATCGCATCGTGAACCTCGCGACGATGGGCCTCGATCGTCGCAGACCACAGCCTTGGCATTGTTTGAGTATACGCGCCGACGCTGCATGCGACACAACAACTTGACAGCGACAGTATGTATCGATAGAGTCATGCCGCATGGAGAGCGACGCAGGGGAGGAGCTGGAGTGGGGGAGACGGGACCGCATCCTCGGCGCCCTCGGCCGGATGGTCCAAGCCGGTCGACTCACCGAACGCGAAGCGGAGGGGCTGCGCACCGCCTCCGACGCAAACGAGTTCAATCAGGCGGTCCGGGAGATCCGCGCCCGGCATGCAGGCGTGAAGCTGGACGCGGCGGTCGCAGACGGCAGCATGACCCGCAGCGAGGCAGACAACCTCCTCGACAGGCTCCGACAGGGCGAGCACGGGGGCGGCCTCCGATCCCGCCTTCGTTCACTCCGCGGCCACGGCCGCGGCGACCATGGCTGAGCCGGTCGTCAGCGTTGAGGGACTGACAAAGCGGTACGGCGGCCAGCTCGCCGTCGACGACCTGACGTTCGCGCTCGAGGCCGGTACGATCACCGGCTTTCTCGGCCCGAACGGGGCCGGCAAGTCCACCACCTTGCGGCTCTTACTCGGTCTCGCCCGCCCGACTGCTGGGGAGGCGCTCGTCTTCGGTCGCAGGTATGAGGAGCTCGAGCACCCCGCGCGGCACGTGGGCGCCGTGCTCGAGTCTGGTGACTTCGATCCCGGTCGCTCGGGGCGGAATCACCTGCGTGCCCTCGCCTTGGCCATGGGGATGGAGGACGCTCGGGTGCGCGAAGTGCTGGAGCTCGTCGGGTTGCGAACAGCGGCGAGTCGCAAGGTGGGGACCTATTCGCTGGGGATGCGCCAGCGCCTCGGGCTGGCGGGCGCGTTGCTCGGCGACCCCCAGCTGTTGCTTCTCGACGAGCCGGCGAACGGTCTCGACCCGGAGGGCATTCACTGGCTGCGCGGGTTCCTGCGACAGTTCGCCGACCAAGGCCGAACCGTCCTGATCTCGAGCCATGTCCTCGCTGAGATCGCCCAAACGGTGGATGCGGTTGTGATCATCAGCCGCGGCCGCCTGGTCGCGACCCTCGAGCGGCATGAGCTCGCCGCCGGCGAACGCTCTCTCGAGGACCGCTACCTTGAGCTGACAACCACACGATGAGTGGGCAACTCCGGTCCGAGCTGTTCAAGCAACGCACCACCCGCACGAATGCAGTGCTGCTCGTATCGATGGTCAGCCTCATCGCGCTCGTCGTCGTGCTGCACATGGTGACCCTGCCGGCGCACGACTTCAGCGACCGCCAGGGTCAGCTCAAGATCCTCGGCCTGGGAACCACATTCGGCATGGTGTTCGCGTCGCTGCTCGGCGCCATTGCGGTCACCGGAGAGATTCGCCACGGCCTGATCCGTCCCACCTTTCTGGTCACGCCCAAGCGGGGTCGGGTCATTGCCGCCAAGGTGGCTGCCAGCGCGATCGCCGGCGCCGCGTTCGGACTTCTCGCCGAGGTCCTCGCGGTGGCGGTGGGCGGCGCCGCGCTGGCTGGACGTGGCATCCATCTGTCAGTGAGCGGTGCCGACGTGGCGCAGCTGCTCGCGGGTGGCGCAGTTGCAGCGGCTGTCTGGGCGGTGATCGGGGTCGGCGTCGGCGCAATCGTGCGGAATCTGGTCGGCGCCGTCGTGGGGCTAGTGGTGTGGCAACTATTCGTTGAGATGACCCTGATCGGCAGCCTGCCGTCCGTCGGCAAGTTCGCCCCCGGCGCTGGTGCCGGCGCGATGGCCGGCGCGATCCTTGAACAGACGTCGACCTACCTGCTAAGCCCGGCGCTCGGCGCGTTGGTCGTCGCCGGCTACGCGGCAGCGACGACAGCCGCTGCCGTGGTCACCACAGCTCGACGCGACGTTGGCTGACCGATCGACCCAAGAGGGGAAGGAGCGGCGATGCAAACTCATCCTGAACACAGCGACGATCCGCCTCCCAATCGGAGTAGGCGTGGCTTGCTGGTGGGTGTCCTCGTGGCCGTCGTGGTCGTGGTCCTCGTGCTGTTGCACCTTCTCGGCGTGATCCATGGGTAGTGGCCCGTCGCCGGACGTCCCTCGGTGCGCGACAGGCT
>JALYZN010000054.1 GCA_030948845.1 Candidatus Dormiibacterota bacterium | reverse complement strand
GCCGCGGCTATAGCCGCGGCACTAATGCATGCATGCGCGAAGGGGCATGGCCAACAGTTGCGACTACTAGGCCCGCAACGCGAAGGCAACGGTAGCGGAGTCCGGGGGGCGGGTTTGCTGTGCGCTCGAGTAGTCACTGCAGCCCTCGCATCACGGCTCACGAATTGCGAAAGGCCTACGTCGGACAGGCCGCTCCACCTTCGTCCAATTGCTCGTCGTTTACCTCTGGGGCTAACCATTTCTTCAACAGTCACCTGCAATTGAAGTGGGACTGGCTCTGAGCACTACCCTGGGGGACCAGGGGTCGCAGGTTCGAGTCCTGTCTTCCCGACCCTTGGCCTGGCGAATTCGGAATGACGTCTTGTGGCCGCTTGGTTCCCGCAGCACCGTTGGTACAGCGAGCACGGTCGATCATGCTCAGTTGAGCCGACACGACGTTGTCGCCACGTGCACCGGCCATCCCCCGCCGAGGCGGCGAGCGGGATGCCAAGGAGGAGGAACGTCAGTCTCTTGCCGTACGCGTAGGACTGGCGTGGTGGTTCAGTACGGCCTACCAGTCGTCTTCTCGGACGTAGGCGCGGCTCCATAGGGCGATCTGGAGCAAGAGCGACCTCGACCACGCTGTGCGCATGCCAGCGATGTCATCATCTGTTGCACCGTCCAGGAATGCATCTGGGATCTCGGACAGTACTTGCACTGAGGCAACAAGATGCCGCAGGGGGACCACGGGCACCGAGTTCGCGTGGTCGGTCCAGTTCTTCCGGGCGCGGTGATGGCGGAGACCGATCTCGTGTTGGTAGTCAAGCCACTCTTGATCGTACTGGCGTACGAAGCAGTCCACGATGCCACGCCCGAACCGTGCCCCGGCGACGGCCCCGTAACGTTCGGCGTCAGCACCGGCGAATGTCGCATGCACCCAGGGACCGATCTGTGCGAACCAATGACCAATCAACTCTTCGAACCGGGGACCGATGAGGCCGCCCGCTCTGTTCAGCAGCTGCTGGTCCCGCTCGGTGAAGCCGAGCAGCCGCTTCAGGTCTTCGAAGTCGTGCCAGGCTACCGGGGAGCGCGCGACGGACCCATAGTCGTATCCGGGTGGGTTGGCAGAATCCATGTGTCATCACTATGCCGCGCACCGATTGCAGCAGTCCATACCAGAAGTCTGGTACTCCGCTACGCTGATCACCGTGCGACCACCTGGGGTGCAACGCGTGGCGGGCGAGCTCAGCCGTCTCTCCCGTGCCGGCCTCCACTCCGAGAGCTTTCGTTTCGAGGCGATGGCTGTGCTACGGAGAGCCCTTCCGGCCGACGCGTGGTGCTGGACGACGGCCGATCCGGAAACGAGCCTGGTGACCGGAGCCGTCGGTGAGGGCATTCCACCCGACCGTTCCGCTCGATTCTTCGAGATCGAATACCAGGTGGAAGACTTCAACAAGTTTCGTGACCTCGCGCGCGGTCCGCGCCAAGTGGGAGCGCTCAGCGAGGCCACCGACGGAGATTTGAACCGTAGCGCTCGTTATCGCGAGATCTTCGGTCCGCTCGGCATTGGCGAGGATCTCCGCGTTGCTCTCCGCGCCGACGGCTGCTGCTGGGGTTTCCTGGTCCTGCACCGGGAGCAATCACGGTCGTTCACGCATGATGAGACCACTCTGCTGCTCTCGGTGGCTCCATCGCTTGCTGCTGGCTTGCGCTTAGGTTTGGCACTGCATGCTGGAGTCGACGGAGGTGAGTGCGGCACAGGCGTGATGCTGCTCAACGCCGACCTAAGACCACTGGCAGTCACGCCGAGCGCCGCTCGTTATCTCGCTTTGACTCACAGTAAGGAGGAGCAGCGCACTGACCATATTCCCGACGCGGTTCGTGCCTTGGCGGCTCAGCTTGCCCTCATGGGCAATGACGACCCAGACCCGTGGTTAGAGTCGCGGGTGCCGACATCGGGCGGCGGATGGTTGACGATCCAGGCGACACGCGTTTGCGATCGCGACGGGGCCGCGACGGTGGCGCTGTTGGTGAAGCGCGCTCGGCCCTCTGAGATGCTGCCGATGGTCTTGCTGGGCTACAAGCTCACCGCGCGCGAAGCCCAGATTGCCAGCTGCGTGCTCCGCGGCTTGTCGACTCGCGAGATTGCTGAGGAACTGGGGGTCGCGGCCTCGACCGTGCAGGAGCACCTGAAGGCGGTCTTCGACAAGTTGGGTGTGCGCAGCCGGCGTGAGCTGACGGCGGCCGTTTTCGGCCAGCGCTACTGGCCGAGGATGGCAGAGGGCGCACCGCTAGGAGCTGATGGATTGTTCGCCCGCTGAGACGCGGGTTCACGCTCTCAAACTGAGATGAATGCCAAGGGGCCTGTTGGCCACACGGGCGGATCGGTCGCGGTAACCTTGGACGACCCTGAAGAGGCCACCCCAGACGCTCATGCCGTCTAACCCCGTACAAGTACCCATCGTTTTAGACGTCCGCCTAGCCACTTTTCCCAAGAATGTCCTGCGTCTGAACTCGGCCGCGACCCTCGCTCACAGCGCTACGCTGGGGGACCAGGGGTCGCAGGTTCGAGTCCTGTCTCCCCGACGCTTCGCATTGCGAATTCGTTTTGTCGCCGTTTGGTATGGCCACGGACTCGTGGTGTAGTGGTCCAACGACCACCAATCCAACGGGCGGGAAAGCTGCGGACGATTTCGCTTCACACCCCTCAGAACCCCACGATGAGCTCACCGATGGGACACAAGAAATCCGAGGCGGCCCGAAGAGCGTTGGTACTTGATTTGTTCGACTTTTCCCTGGAATTCATCGCCGCGGGGCTCGACGGGGACGCGGAACAACGGCGGATCCACCTTCCGCAGAGCATGCAGCCGTTGGTAGCGTTGGTACATGACGGAACGGGGCGCCGTAATCGCCTGGCTTCTGGACCCGGAGCATTCCGACCCAGCGATTCGCTGGCAGGTGATGCGCGACTTGCTCGACACTTCGCGCTCGGAGTGGGAGGCGGAGCGGGCCAAGGTGGAGGCAGAAGGGTGGGGCGCTCGGCTCCTCGCACTCGAGGACGAGGACGGGCAATGGGCCGGCGGTGCCCACTTCCCCGCCGATTTTGACTGGCGTGGACAGGAGGCGCAGCGGGGGGCCGACGGTCGCATGGCCACTCAGCCGTGGACAGCCACCTCGCATTCACTGTCGCTGCTCCGGGAGTTTGGGCTCGATCCCGCTTCGGAGCGGGGCCAGCAAGCGGTCGAACTCATCGGCGCCAATGCGCGCTGGGGCGAGGGTGGTCAACCTTACTGGGAGGGAGAGGTCGAGCCTGCATCAACGGCACGGTCGTCGCCAACGGCTCCTACTTCGGCGTAGACATGTCCCCGATCGTCGAGCGGCTGTTAGGGGATCGACTCGACGACGGTGGCTGGAACTGCGACACGGAGAAGGGTTCGATCCGCTCGTCATTCGGTACCACGATCAACGTGCTCGAGGGCCTCTTGGAGTACGAGTGGGTCACCGGGGGGACCGCCGACTTGTGGGCGGCGCGTCGGTCGGGCGAGGAGTTTTTGCTGAAGCGTGCGCTTTTCCGCCGTCTCAGCACTGGAGAGCCGGCCGACGAGCGATTCCTGATCTTTGCACACCCGAATCGATGGCGCTACGACGTACTCCGGGGGCTTGACTACTTCCGCTCTGTCGCGGCCCTGACCGACGCTGCCCCCGACCTCCGGCTCAGGGAGGCGATCGACCACGTTCGGTCCAGGCGCCGAACGGATGGTACCTGGCCGCTCGACTGGAGCCCGCCTGGCCGTGTGTGGTTCGACATCGACGACGGCGCTGGTCAGCCCTCCCGATGGGTGACCCTCCGGGCGCTGCGCGTGCTCGAGTGGTGGGGCAAGGATGGTGGCAGGAAGCTCAGTTGAGACGGATGTGGGCGCCACCAAGGTCGCGGCCGATCGAGTCATGGGACGAAGCCCGCGGCCCGGACCCTTCACTCAGGTGCCACAACCGGTCTTCCCCGGCCTCAGAACCGATTCACCACCGGTGTGCCACCTGGCTGACCATCCACCCTGGCCGAAGCACCCAGAACTAGGTTGGGAGGGAGCATCTGGTCAGCTGGCGTCGGCGAAGGCGACCACGTTATCCGAGTACTTGTGGGCAGACCAGTCGAACGTGCCGCCGCAGGTAATCAAGCGCAACACCGAGCCCGGGGTGGGACCGTACACCTCGGCGGTGGGAAAGTGGTCGCGGGGGAATGTGCCGACCCTAGTGACTCGGTAGCGAAGCACGGAGCCGTCTTGTCGCGTGATAACGATGGCCTGCCCGGTCTTGAGCGTCGCGAGACGCCAGAACACCGCCGGGCCAGTGTTGGAGTCGAGGTGGCCCACTATCACCGCTGGACCCTGAGCCCCGGGGGCAGGCCCGTCCGTATACCAGGCTGGTTGGTTCCAATCCGACGGCACCGCGATGGTCCCGTCGGATTGGAGTCCGACCCGACCCAGACTGGCATCCACCTGGATAGCCGGGATCTGAATGTGCGCGGGCGGCGACACCCGGGCGGTCGCCATCTCCAGCCCGGGAGGGCCCGGCCCCTGGTGGTAGGACAGCAATGGGGTGGCAAGAGGCATTCCGACACCCCCGGCGATTGCGCTCGGAACTCGTCCCGGAGGCGGTGGACTGGGACGGGATTGCGCCAACTCGACCGACGGGATACCGACAAGGATCACCGCCAATCCAGTCGCCAGGGGGGCCAATTTGCTGGTCAGGTTCTCCTTGATGCGGCTCACGCGGGTCCGCTCACCTTCCGCGGTCACCCAACCGACGGCGCCTCGTCACAACAAGAACGAGAAGCACGGACGCGATCAGTCCAGTGCCGACCAATCCACTCGGCACGGGCTGATGCGCCGTCAACCCTCCACCGCCGGTGTTGGCTCCCCCCACGGGTGCATTGCTTGCGGCGCGGGCGTCGGCGATCTGCAGCAACTCGACTGGGCTGCCCACGCCGCCTATGCCTGTCTCCGAATGGATGGAGCCGGCCGCGACCACAACCCCAACGGCGGTGAACAGGACTTGGCTCGTGCCGGTCGCTCGCAACTGTAGGTCGTATGTGCCGGAAGGAAGCGACTTGTACGGCGATGCCTGCAGAAACGAGATGTTGGAAAAGAGCACCGGACCGCCCTTCACTGCAACGTCAACCGCCGGCACGTCGGGCGCCAGGTGGATGAACCGAGCAGCGGCCTGCCCCGCGCCCGGGGCGGTGAATCCATCAGTGAAGACCGCCGCCTGCAGCTGACCGAACCGACCCCCTACCACAACAGTGTAGTAGGCATTGGCAGCGAAGGGCTGGGTGACTTCCGCCCATGGAGCGGACGCCGGGCTTGACCCGGCTGGTCGGACGGCGACGGTGTGCGAGCCTGCGGTCACGGCCATGTAGACCGAGACGGTCTTGTAACTCACGCGCGAGAGCGTTCGGGTTGTGTCGACATAGACGTCCGCTCTGGCTGCGTCAGGCGACGCGTAGGCGACCCGCACCAGGGCGTCGTTAGCGGCGCTCGCCGAGGTCCCTCCCGCCGTCACCGCCAAAAATGCGCAGGTGGCGACCCATGGAAGCACCTTGAAAATTCGCATCAGCTTCCTCCTTGCGCCTCAGGCGATGTCACGCGGGCGCCGAATGGCCGTCCCTCCAAGCGCATCTCCAAATCGCTCGCCCTAGTTTGCTCCGCAGGCTGGCCCGCTGCTACAAGAGCGAGCACCACGGAGCCCAAGGACCGCCGAAATTGCCTGTGCGCCGTCTCCTCCAGCCGGTGGACCAGCGCGTATGCATTCCGCTGATCAGCACCCGGCAGAAGCATGAGCACGTCACCGCCCGCATCCCGCTTGACGACAGCGGTCTCCTGCCAGCCTCCCAACTCCGACCACACCATATCAAGCAGGCGTTGGCCGGGTCTCCGGGCGCCAGGTCTGTCGTCGAGGGGCGGTTGTAGGCTAACCCTCACGAGGGCTGCCGCCTGAGGCGCCCAGCGGGCCGCGTGCAGTTCGCGTTCAGAGGGGGTGAGGGCCGTCACCGCATCGGGGGCTGACAGAATGTCGCTCGCGGGATGAAATCCGGCGTCGTACGCCGCGCGAAGAATCGCCAGAGGAAAGGCGTCCGCAGCGTCGCCGTCGGTCTCAGTGGAATCATCCGCCACGGCGACTGCTCCGATCGGCGAGTTCTCATCTGCGACGCGAAAGCCCGCGCCCTCGGCGGCTCGGAGAATTATGCCAGCGTCCGCGAGCACCGCCGGGTACGCCGGTGCTGCCGAAGGGCTGGGGTCAAGGTCTTGGCGGAGCAGCCCAGCGATGTGCACTATGATCAGCAGTGCTGCGACCCCCAGAACGGTCGGCAGCCACGTCGTGCTCGCACCGCGCAGCAATGCGGGCAGGTCGACCGCCGCCGAGGCGCTCCCGAAATCGATGAAGACAGGACTCGCGACACCCGCGAGCTCCACGTACAGAAAGGCGGCCGCGGCAAACACTGCCGTGACCGCGGCAACGCGTCGGCCCAGGCAGAGTGACACCACAGCGACGAGTGCAATGGACGACACCAGCAGGGCAGCCGCGACCGAGCCGCCGAAGACGTAACTTGCGCCCGCGGCCAGAGCACCGAATACCGCGAACAGTGTCACCACACGGATGCGCAGTGTCTGGTTCACTGCATGCGGCTCCGGTGGCGTATCAGTTCGATTGCCAAGAGCCCGAGCAGCAGAGCTCCGACGACGAGAGGCAATCGGCGCGCCAGCTCGATGGTTACTGGCTCGATGGTCAACCCGGCACTGACTCCGAGAAGGTCGCGAGGTACCCCGTCTGCCGGCACAACGGCCAGATGGCCGCGCAGGTCCGCACTCTGCAAGGCCATGGCCGTCGCTGCGAGCACCTGCGGATCACCGCCCACCCACAGCGCAGACACACCATTGGGAAGATCGAGCGCAGCGATCCAGCCCGAGCGAGGATTCGGAACGGCTGTCGGCGGGGAGATCACCTCGGTGCGAAACGATCCGGCACGAAGACGGAGCGCCTGGCCAACAGGGCCTCCGACCACGATCACACTGACAGCCCTGCCCGGCAGCTCGTGGTCTCTGGTGAGAACGATTACCGACAGCGGAGCCGGCGCGAGAACGGCCCGCGAGCCGAGGGCTACCATCGTCGTAACCGCCGCAGCCACTGTTGTCGGCCCCATGTCGGCGAGGGCAATCGTCGCGCCCGTCTCCCCGGGCCGGCCCAGGAAGGGGCCCGGTAGGACGTCGAGCGCGGAAGATCCGCTCGGGGCGGGCAGCTGGCGAAAGTTCGAGAGTTCGGTTTCCAGTCGCGCAGCGCCAGCGCCGTCGGGAAGCCGGAGGTTCAGGGTCACGCCGTTCATCCCTGGGCGGAGCTCACTGTCGATGTTCAAGGTCACGCTCTCGGCTCGACTCGGCCCAGCCGCAAACGAGGGTGTCTGAAGAGCGCGCCCGGCCACCGTGACACTGAAATCCGGCGAGACAGCACCGGCCGCGCCGGCGAAGGTGAGGGTGAGCCGCATCGTCGCAGCAAACGACCCCGCGATCGCTGGGACGGGGACGCCGAAGGCGACGAGATGGTCGCCGGCGCCGCGGATCGCAAGCGCTTCCGTGAGCAATGTGCGCAGGGGGATGTCCGGGGCGCCGGTCCGTTCAGCGCTGGCACAGCAGGGCACCACCGCCGCGTGGCCACTACCCTGAAGCCGTCGCGACTCGAGGACCGCCGCTGCCGCCAGGGCCACTCCGCTGTCGCTGTCACCGGTGGCCAGGAGCAATGGGCTATGACCGTCCCACGGCGACACGACGGCGGCGACGACGCCCTCACCCGCTTTGATCGGCGCCCCGGCGCCGGGAGCGGTCCAGCCGCCCGGCGAGCGCGTGAAGCCGGCGGCGGTAAGGAGGCTAGCGCTCTCGGGCAGGTCGGCGATACGCCCGACCAGGAGAGCGGGACTGCCGCCCGCGTGCAGCCACGAGTACTGACCCTGAGCAACGACCTTGATCCGCAGCGAGGCGCCTCGCAGTCGCCTGCTGGCGTCGGCCACAAGACCGAAGGCGGCGGCCAACTCCTCGTCATCAGCTGAGGAGGGCATGACCAGCCCTAGCGGCACCTCCGCAAGCGAGCCGCCCAGCGAGCCGCCCAGCAACGCGTACGGATAGGCCTCGATCGTTCCCGCACTCGCTCCCAGCTGGTAGTGAAGCGCTGTGTCCGCGTCGATCCGAGCAGACAGCTCAGCGCCAGCAGCAGGCGCAGTCGCGGCAAGCGAGAACGCGAACTCGACCAGATTCGGCAGATCTGGGTGAAGAATCATGACGGGCACCTGAAGCACGAAGACCGCCCCATCCGACGTTGACAGCGTGAGCGGTACGGTGTCCAACAGCTGGCCGTTTACCGAAACCTGGAGCGTCGATCGGACGTTGAGCTGGGCGCTGTGACCAAAGAAGACGCGGACGTAGCTGCCCGAGGCGGCTAGGCTCGCCACCGGGGGAGGGAAGCGGACGTCCAGCGACGGTGACTCACCGTGGACCGATTGCGCCATCAGGCCAAGGCTCGCCAGCGTGACCTCTTCGGCCGGGGCAGGCGGGGGCGACGTGGAGGTCGTCGCTTGGACGCGAAAGGGGAGCAGCACGGCTGCAATCGCGAACATGGCGAGAGCACCCTTCGAACAACGCCGCAGCACGCTTTCTCCCCGATCGGTCGATCACCGTATCGTCGGACGCTGGAGGAGCCGCCACCCCGCAGTTGAGTTTACGCCGAAGGCACGGTGGAAAAAAGGTGGAGTCATTGAGGGTCGCCACGGAAATCGCGCAGTGCAGCCCATCCTAATGAAGGGGCTCGCTGGGCCGGCAAATTCATCGCTGCAACTCTTTCTCGAGGCGACAGTTCTGGCGATCTTGCGCTGCTCGCCGCAGTGCGTCCAGTCGACGGTGTTTCCGCCGGGGCGTTGTGGCCGCGCCGCGGATCCAAGGTTTCCCTGAACCCGCGTCCCGAGCGCCGGCGGACCACCAGCTCCAGCACCGTCCAATTCCTCGTCGTTTGCCTCTGGCCCAACCAGTTCACCAAGAACCGCCTGTTGAACTCGGACTGGAACCTCCGTTGCAGCGCTAGGCTGGGGACCGGCGTCGCAGGTTCGAGTCCTGTCTCCCCGACCACCCCGCCGGCCGAACCGCAAATTGGGCCTGCCGGTCGTGTTGGCGTGGCGCCCATGCGGTGCAGTGGTCTAACCAACAGACATGCCCGCGTCAACTGCCGCTGACCCTTGGTACGTTCTAACCCCGGAAACGCTCATTCGAGACCCAGGCGGGACATGATGCGACGCCCTGGCCACCACGACCTTGAGAGACTGCGGGCGTCGAACATGTTGCACATGGCGAGGTCATCGGTGCGATGAGACAGGCGGGTGCCGTCGTGGTGGGGGCGGGGCCGAGTGGTGCTGCCACAGCGCTAGTCCTCAGTCGGGCAGGGCATTCGGTGACAGTTCTTGACAGCGCTCATTTCCCACGCGACAAGGCATGCGGCGAAGGGTTGATGCCGCCAGGCGTCGCTGTTCTTCGCCGCCTCGGTGTCCTGGACGGTGTGCTGGCCACTCAAGCACCCCGCATTCGCGGCGTAATGTACGCCCACAGTCGCAATGCAACCAAGGCGTATGCCCCGTTTCCAGCGCCGGCGGACGGCAGCGAGCCATGGGGCCTGGGGGTGCGCCGGACTGTCTTCGACGCTGTGCTCGTCGACGCGCTGCGCCGTGCGCCGACCGTCATGCTCATGGAAGGCGTGCGCGCCACCGGTGTCGTTCGCGACGCGTCGGGCCGGATCACCGGAGTGGCTACCGAGGATGGGCCGGTGGTCGCTGACGTCGTGATCGCCGCCGACGGCCTGCACTCAGCGGTGCGGGCAGCCGCGGGCTGGACCGGTGAGATACGACGAGGGGGTCGTTACGGCCTCGCCGGGCATTGGAAGCTCGATGTCCGTAGCCTCGACCGGATCACGGTGACGTTCGCGGAAGAGCAGGAGTGGTACCAGGCGCCCGTCGGCCCGGAACTTCTCCTCGTCTCAACCCTGTCGGGCAGATCTCGAATCGGCATCACGGCTCGCAACTACGACGCGGCGGCGCGCGCGGCCCTCCCCGCGCTGGCGAACGCCGAGCTCGCGGTACGGCCGCTGGCGGCCGGGCAGTTCTCGCAGCGTCCCCGGACGGTCGCGGCCGATGGTCTGTTCCTGGTGGGCGACGCAGCCGGCTATGACGACCCGACCACCGGCGAGGGCATCGGCATTGGACTGATCCTTGCCGAACGTCTCGGTATCCATGTTGCCGCCCTCCTATCCGGCCGCGTCGACCGCAGAACGGCCGAGTCGCGATACCGTCGCGACCACGCAGAACTCTTGCGCAACCGCAGGCGCGTCACCGCGCTTGCGCTGATGATGGCGCGACGTCCAGGGTTGAGCGGGCGGGCGGTTGCGCGGGCAGCCACGCGACCGCAGGCCTTGGCAACACTGCTCGGCATCAACTGCGGCTACTGGGGCTTCGGCAGGCTCACAGCGCGCGACTGGCTCACCCTCGCCGGGTTCTGACTGCGCCGGCCGGGCATCGGTACGAACCTGGGAACACCGGCGAAGGCCTCACGGTAGCCAGGCAGGCAGTCGAGCAGAGCCTCCTCCGCACGGATGCGCGGCCACAGCACCACGGCGTCAGCGAGGGAGAGCCACACGGCCTCGCGAACCGCGCCCACCGCGACCGGCAGACACGCGAACTCAAGCGCGACTGCGGTGTAGTTCGGGTGACGGAGCCACCGGTACGGCCCGGAGGTGACCACCCGTGTTGACGGAGACACATGGGCGGTGACGTTCCAACTCGCGCCGAGCGTGCGGATCACGCTCACGCGCAAGCACAGTGCACCGGCCAGTCCTGCGAGGGCGACGGCCTCAACCGCCACCGGAACACTGCGGGGCCGCCGCGGCCAGCCGGCGGTCACAAAGAGAGCGATGTGCGCGGCCACCATGGCTGGGTAGGTGCCGGGCGACGATGCCACGCCATCCCTTGTAGCTGCGAGGTTACGGGCGGAGTGGTGAATCTCCGCGAGGCGCTGCGCAGCGAGGAGAGCCACCAGCGCGGTTCGAGTGCGTGGTCTCAGCAGTTCCACGTGAGCTCCAAGAGCTCCACAGTTAGGCCAGGACCGAAACCGAGAATTAGACCGCGGCCGCGCTCTGACGGGAGCGACTCCGAAAGTGCCTCGAGTACGAAGAAGATCGCCGCGGACGATGTGTTTCCAGTGGAACGCAGCACCGACCTGGTCGCAGCAAGCTGCGCATCGCGGAGCCCCAGGCACCTAGCGATCGCATCGACCATGGCGCGTCCTCCCGGGTGCAGAGCGACTGCGTCGAGAGCGCCGACGACACCTGTGCCGCAGAAATCGTCGACGAGAGCGGGAAGCGCAGTCGCGAGGAGCGCCGGGAGCTGGCGCGATAGGATCACACGAAACCCGTCATCCGCGAGGTCATATCCCAGCGCGTTGACGCTGTGTGGCACCAGGACACTGCGAACGCGGCCGACATGGAAACCACGTGCCGAACGGTCCCCATCCCCCTGAAGCACAACGGCGCCGGCGCCGTCGCCGAACACCAAAGCACTCAGCAAGTTGTCGAGGGAGTGATCACTCGGACGGAAGGTGAGCGACGGCAACTCGACAGCCACGATCAGCGCCTGCTGTTCCGGGTGCATGCGCGCCCACTCGGCGGCTCGGGCTAGACCTCCGGCACCGCCGGCGCAGCCGAGCTGCGCCATTGGGAGCCGCAAGACATCCGCCCGAAGTCCCAGCCTCGGGATGAGATGAGCGTCGAGTCCAGGAAGGATGAAGCCGGTGCAGGACGCCACGACCAAAAGCCCGATCGTCTCGCGTCGATCGCCGGACGCGACTATGGCTCGCTCGGCCGCTGCAGCTGCGAGTTCCGGCGCAACTGCGAGGTACCGGGCGGTCTGCTCCCCGAGCGACAGCGCCTCGACCATCTCCGAAGGCTCGCGCACGAGGTAGCGATACCCGTCGTCGAGAGGATCGATGAGCAGGGATGTCCGTCTCGCCAGCTCGGGCCAGATGCGTGGCAGCACCTCGACCGTCTCCCGGCGACTGACCCGGCGGGTAGGCGTCGCGGTCCCCACGCCGGCAAGCCGAATGGTCGGTCCTTGGGCAGGCGATCTGGCCGCCAGGCGAGAGCTGCGGAGAGTCGGAAGGATGGTCGTCACAGGGCTGTAATAGCACGTCCGGGCGTCGCTCCCTACTGCCGCTGTGAGCGGAGGGAGGTTCTCGTGATGCGGTCTGGCGAAACGCAACCGACCCGAAAGACGCACTGTCGTCGGGCGACGCACACATCTCGAAACCCTTGGCGGTCGTGGTGAAATTCGACTGCGGCGACGCGCTTCACCGCCAGCACGATAGGAGCTGAGCTTGAGGTGGCCGCCCGGTCTACCAGGTCCGGCTGAAGCGAACTACCAGACCGCGACGCGGAGGCAAGGGGTAGCGGAGGCGGGGGGCGAGCTTGCTATGTGCGCTCGAGTGGTCGATGCGCCCATCGCATCACGGCTCACTGATTACGAAAGGCCTATGCCGGACACGCCGCTCCAACACCGTCGAATTTCTCGTCGGTTACCGCTGCGGCCAACCATTTCTCCGAGAATGACCTGCACTTGAACTGGGGTGGCTCTGTCGTTGGAGCACTACCCTGGGGGACCAGGGGTCGCAGGTTCGAGTCCTGTCTCCCCGACTTTCGCGGAGATCGTGGTCACGGTGATCCTTGTGCGCGTCCTGGTCGGCGCCTGACTCAAGCGCCCTCGCGAACCTCGGTGAGATCGTCGGCGACCAGGCCGTGCGCCTCCTGGTGGACCGCGATGGCGGCTTCCTTGCTCGGCGCCTCGACCAGGCAGAACACCGCACCGGTGCCCTCATCGAACCAGTACTTGAGGTAGTTGACCCCGTGGTTGGCCTGCACCTCGAGGTCCCGCTGGTGGGCGGCGGCCACAGCGTCCGCGGTGAGGCCGTCGACCTTGTGATGGTGGTCCATGTAGAGTGGCATCGCTGGTACTCCTTGATCTAGCGGGTGGATCATCGCCACCACAACGCGCATCCTAGCCGCGCCCGGCTCCGGCCGTCATCAACCGTTCGGTTGAGATCTCGCTGCCGGCGCCTCGATGAGGTCGTGCTCGAGGGCGAACAGGGTCGCTCCTGACCGCGTGTTGAGGCCGATCTTGCCGTACAGGTTGATGACGTGGGTGTGGACCGTTGCCTGGGATACGAAGAGCTCGCGAGCGATCTGCTTGTTGGCGAGCCCGCGGGAGAGCGCCCTGAGCACGTCCACCTCTCGGTCGGTGAGCCCGGACGGCCAGGCCGGCCCCGATCGTCGGATGGGGCGAGCGTGGCCCGCCGCAACGAGCACCGCGTCGACGGCGCGAGCATCGAGGCGACGGGCGGAGACCTCGTCACGGAGCTGGCGGGCAGCCTCGTCGGGAACCAGGGGAGGGCGCCAGGCGCGCTCCTCGCTCATGGACTGGTAAACCTCGGCGACCGCGAGGATGCGCGCGCTCAGGGGGAATGCGCCCGCCTGCAGCTCGCGGTGGTAACCGGACCCGTCGAGTCGCTCGTGATGAAGGCCGGCGAGCGCTGCGGTCGCGCGCAGCGGCGTGGCGAGGCTGAGGATCCGCTGTGTGTGATACGGGTGCATTCGAACCCGTTCCCATTCCGCGGGGGTGAGCGAACCGCGCTTGATCCACACGCGATTGGGGACGCTAACCATGCCGAGGTCGTGGACCTGCCCCGCTCTTCGAATCCCGTCGGCTTCGCCCCCGTCGAGGCCGGCGCTCAATGCAGCGGCTTCCGCGAGCAGCGCGACGCGCCGCGAATGTCCACGGGTGAACGGCGATGCTAGGTCGACGAAGTCGGCCAGGGCCTCGCTGACCTCATCGAGGTGAGGCTCGCGCACCCGGCGATACGGCTCGGGCTCGGCGGTCAGCACCTGGTCCCACACCGAATCCCCCGACACGGTGCCGAAGAGATCGTGGCTGTTCTGCACCCACGCGTCACCGAGCCCCGGGTCGAACTCGGTTCCGCTGCGCTGCCGTACCACGGCATCAGCGGCCGCAACCCCGCCGACGTGGTGATAGATCTGGGCGACGTGGGCGAGGTGCACCAGACGGGCGATCGCGGACAACCCCTCGCCACTCGGCAGCGACGGAAAGACCTTGCCGTCCCACCGCGCGTAGGCGTGGTACAGCCCCTGGGTGACGCCTGGGCTCGCGCCGAGTCGGTGCGCGAGGCGCGCAGCGACCTCGGAGATGTTGGCGAAAGCCTCCGGCATGTCGCGGCCGGCGGTCGCGAACGCGGCCATGCCCCGCGGCCAGCCGGACACTCCCCATTGTGGTGCAAGCTTGGTGACCCCGATGCGCATCATCGCCGGACGATCGTTGTAGTCCACCTCCGACATCCACCGACGCACCGTCACGTCATCACCGGCACCGAGGCGGCTCTGCGCGGCCACCGCACCGGTGCATCCGATGTGATACAGGAGCGCGAGGTAGTACGCGTCCGAGACGTCGGAGTCGCTCCACCCCAACCGCCGAGCGAAGCCGACCGCCAGCACCGCATCGCGAAGGGCGCTCTCGGCGGCAACGTCGTGTGCCAGGTCCGTGGCCAGCGAGACTGACGCCAGCAGCTCAGCCAGCCGGAGGCCCTGACCGGGCGTGGATTCGTCGACCCGCAACGTTGACCTCCTCCCCGGTTCCCGGGCAGGTGGATGATTATCGCCCGCCGAGGACCAGCCCGCATGCCCTGAAGCCGGCTGTGCCGTCGCGCGCGGGGTGACTCGCAGCCGAAGATCAACCGAACGGTTGATGCGGGGCCGCACCAACCCCTCTAGCTTGGCGGCGTGATCGACTACGCCACGCTGGACCTCTTCCTCGCCGCCCTCTCGCTGCGCGACTTCGAGCGGTTCGCCGACTGCCTGGCGCCGTCGGCCCGCGCGCGGATGCACCTCCCGCGTGGGTTTGAGGTGCGGACGGGACGCGGCGAGATCGCTCGGTGTTTCGAGGGATGGTTCGCGCCGGCCTCCGACTTCGTCGTCCTCGCTACGGGTCGACAAGCCATCGGGACGCGTTGCCGGCTCACGTGGCGTTTCCGGCTGACTCGCGGCGACCGAGCGCCTGAGATCGTCGAACAGGTCGCGTTCATCGATATGAGCTCCGAGGGTATCGCGGGGATCGACCTGCTCTGCTCCGGGTTCCTAGTTGAACAGGAGTCACCCGAAGTGAGGTGACGTGATGCACTGAACTTCAAGTGGGGGAGGGGCTTCACTCGCACCGTCGCCGCCCCACATCGACAGTTAGCTCTGGTCACTACGGCTCGAGTCAGCGAGTATCAAAACAGTATTGGAGGTCATGATGATGTTGTCTTGCCGGTTCCAAGGGGTTGTTGCACGCACTGCCACAGCCGCTATGCTCACCCTGGGTCTGCCTGCCGCGGCCCTTCAGTTCAGCTCACCCGTGAGCGCTCAAGCTGCTGCTCGTTCGTGCACCACCCCTGTCACCACCGCCCCGAGCGGCCCTGCGACAGTGTCGTCGACGGCATCGACATCATTTGGCAGGGTGCTGATCGTCGGTTCGGGCGCCAATGCCGGTTGCTCTCTGTACATACTTTCGTCCGATCAACTGCATTCGCTGACGTTTGGTCTGGCTGCGTTTGCGTGTAGTGACGGCCCCAACGTCATAGGGCACCCATGCGACACCGTCCTCTGGCCAGCGCTTTTGACCAAGGGTGCACCTATCGCCGGGCCGGGGGTCAACCGCACCCTCCTCGGAATGGTGACCCGCACCGACGTGCTCTCCGGCGAGAGCGTGCAACAGGTGACCTACGCCGGTCTGCCGCTGTACCGGTTCTTCCTGGACGAAACGCCGGGGCAGACGGACGGTGCCAACCTGTTCGACCCGGTGACCAGTCCCACGGGCACCTGGTACCTCGTGCAGCCAGGTCGAGGCCATCCCGCGACTGGCCGGATGCAGATGCAGAGTGAGACGGTCGGCAGCAGCGAGGTGCTGTCGGCATCGATGGACAATGACTTTTCCCTCCTGCCGCATGGGACCTTCCCCGTCTACACCTTGAGCCGCGAAAATGGCCGCGCCTGCCAGAGCTACTGCGCCATGATCTGGCCCCCGGTCCTCACCTCCGGGCAGCCTCAGGCCGGGAAAGGCGTCGATCAGCACACGCTCGGCTTCGTCGTGAGGCCGGACGGCACCCGCCAGGTGACCTACAAGGGTAAGCCCCTGTACCTATTCATCCAGGACGCCTACATTCCGGGTATCACGGGGACGAAGAGCATCAATGGGGCGGGTGCGGTTACACCGTGGGGCGTGTTCCGCGCCATCTCATTGCCCTAGCGGAGACCGACCCGACTCGTCGGCGGTGGGTCGGCGGGACGACGGTTGTGGAGGACTGCTCATTCCCCGAGCAACACCGAAGCCCCGGCCGATCAGTCGGCCGGGGCTTCGACTTGCGCCGGACACCACGCACACCGTTGTTCGTACCCCATCGATGAGGACGGATCATTGACCCACGACCCGAGCCAACAGGGTACGGCGGTTGTTCGTCGCAGTCTTGACGAAGATCGACTTCAGATGGTCTTGCACCGTGTTCTCGGACAGAAACATTTGCTGTGCGATGCGGCGGGTGTCAGAGCCCATGATGAGATGGCCGAGTAGTTCCAACTCTCGAGCGCTGAGCGCACACGCCCGCCCGAACAGTGCCATCCGCTCCGCCGGCGCAGTCGCCTCGATCGTGACCGCGATGTCCTGCTCGGCAGTGGACGAGGCGGTGCCGATGCGAGCTGCACGGAGCGTCAACCATATCCCCGCCGATAGGTGCACCCGCGCTGAGGGCGGGTGGTCGTCGATGCCGGCCTCGACGGATAGCAACTGGGCGGCAACGTTGTAGGCTCCGGCCGGAATCGGCTGGCGATCCGCGTCGGGTGGGACGAGGAGTCTGAGGTATTCATTGGTCTCGGGAGTCTGCGCTCGCACCTCGAGGTCCGGCGACAGCACCAGCACGACCGGCCCCGCGCGTACCGGCGCCGGCGCGGCGCTGCCGAACGCGTTGGCCTGGCAGCGTCGCAGCGCCTCAGTAATCGGCTTAGCGACGGCGGTCAGGAACCCCGCCTCCGTCTCCGTGAAGCGGGCTTCGGTGGTGCTCCGCCACAGGTCGAGGAAACCCCAGCAGCCGTGCCGGCATCGGAATACCAGCGACGCCACGTCCGCCACCCCGTACTTGGCGAGCAACTCGCGCCAAACGAGGCTGCGTTCCGGTTGATCTCGTGTGGCGGTGCGGAGGAGAGCGACCGGTACGTCGAGCCGCGTCCAGCGATTGATAGGCGTCAGGTACTTGAGCCGGATCAGCCGCGGCAATTCCGGCAGACAGGGCACATCGGCGAGGGGAGCGCAGCCGACCTCGGTTTCCGGGTCTGTGAGGAGCCAGGCGTAGGCGTCGAACGTGACCACGCGCCGAATCTCGTCGAGGATGGCGTGCCGCAACGAGCGCGTGTCCGCGGTCGTTGCACCACAGACGCGAACCACCCTCTCGATCGCCCGTGATTGTGCGGTGATCGCGGTCACAGAGTGATCGTACGCGGACCAGGGCCGCCGCACTCGTGCGATCCGAAGATCCCACAAACTTGGGATGGCGGCTGGTGGAGTGTCGCCGTATTCTCGAACAACACGCCCCCAACATGGAGAAGGCAATGGCAACGCTGCACATCCAACACCCGATCACCGACTTCGGCACGTGGGAATCGGCGTTCATGCGGTACGCCGACGCACGACGCCGCGCTGGCGTCCGGGCACATCGTGTCCAGCGTCCCGTGGACAACTCGCGGTTCGTGGTGATCGACCTCGACTTCGACAGCACCGACGAAGCGCACTCGTTCTTGGACTTCCTGAGCACTCGGGTCTGGGCAAACCCCGAGAATTCTCCGGGCCTGGCTGGGACCCCGGAGACGATGATCCTCGAACCTGCTGGGCTCTAATGCGCTGAGGATGCCCGCTCAGCTCGCCAGGAACGCATTGCGCACGGCGTCAACTGGGTGCCGACACCACGGCCAAGGGGACCATCGCCGCCCAGGGCCGGTCCGCACGATTCACAAGCGACGGTCAAACTCGTAGCGGAGCGACTGCTAGCGGCAACGGGGCAGCCGCCGTGGCGGCCAGACCGCCGAGGGTCGGGTCAGTTCGCCGGTTCCACCGATATGCAAGCGATTCCATCAATTCCAGCCAGCAGGGACCAGTGATCATTCCAACCATTTGTCGACGAGCACCCTTTCTGACCTCGGCTCCACGGCTGGAAAAATGTCCTGGTCTGGGGGACCAGGGGTCGCAGGTTCGAGTCTTGTCGCCCCGACGCTTGCGGACGCTGACGTCCTGACTCCTGTCGGATGGCTTGAGCCGTCGGAGCTCCGGGTCGGGCTCGGTTGCATGCGCATGTCGACCGATGACGACAGCGACGAGCCCGTCGCGCTGGAGACTATCGCCGCGGCCGTGGAGGCCGGCGTGACCATCTTCGACACTGCGCGCGCCTACACCGGTGGTGTCGACGAGCTCGGACACAATGAGCGTCTTCTCGCCCGTGCGCTGCGCGCCTGCGATGGGCATCGACGTGCGCGGATTGTGAGCAAGGGAGGCATGGGTCGGCCTGACGGCGCCTGGATCCCAGACGGTCGCGCCAAGACAATCCTCAGCGACTGCGAGGCAAGCCTCGCAGCCCTCGGCGGCCTCCCAATCGACCTGTACCTCATCCATGCGCCTGACCCGCGGACGCCTTGGCGCACCTCCGTGCGCGCTCTGGCACGGCTGGTCGCCGAACGCCTCGTCGCTCGCGTGGGACTGGCCAACGTCAATCGCCACCAGTTGGACGAGGCGCTGGACCTTGCCCCGATCACCGCCGTGCAGGTCGCGCTCAGCCCGTACGACGACAGCGCCGTCCGCGGAGGCCTCGTGGCGCACTGCGCCGAGATGGGCATTGCGGTCATCGCCCACTCGCCGCTTGGAGGTCCGCGCCGCGCCCGCGGTCTTGCCCGTCACCCGCCCCTGGCCGAGGTCGCGGGTGCGCGGGGAGTGAGTCCCGCCGAGGTTGCACTCGCGTGGCTGCTCACGCTCTCGCCATCCGTGGTGGCGATCCCAGGGGCGCGGCGTCCACAGACAGCGCGCTCGGCTGCCCACGCCGCGAGTGTGGTCCTCGATGCCAGGGACCGAGCGCTGCTGGCGGGAGCGTTCGCCAGCCCGCGGCAACACCTCCGTGAGCCGGCTCGCCTGCGCGACGACGCGGACGTGGTGCTCGTCATGGGCATCCCGGGAGCAGGCAAGAGCCGTGTGGCCGAGGAGCACGTAGCGCGCGGCTACCTCCGCCTCAATCGCGACGAGCGGGGCGGGTCGCTGCGTAAGCTGGCAGGCGCGCTCGAGAGTGAGCTCGCGTCAGGGGTTCGTCACGTCGTCCTCGACAACACCTGGTTGACCAGGGCAGCGCGGAGCGACGTGGTCGACTCGGCAACGCGACACCGGATCCCGACTCGCTGCGTCTGGATCGACATCCCGTTGGCGCAGGCCCAGGTCAACGTGGTTCACAGGATCCTCGAACGCTTCGGCGCGCTGCCCGCGCCCGACGAGCTGCGCGCGCTATCGCGCCGTGTGCCGGGAATCGTGATGCCAACCGCCCAGATGCGAGCGCTGCGGGAGCTCGAGCACCCACACGCCGACGAGCGGTTCGCCGCTGTGGAGCACATGCCGTTTCATCGCGACCGGGCACCTGCGAGCGCGCGGCGGGGCGTCTTCGTCGCAGCCTCTGCGCTGCGGCAGCCTGGCTGGGCCGGAGCGCTCGACGGGGTCGACCGGACGGCGCCTCACCTGGTGTTCGACTGGCGCCCGGACGGCAGCACCGGCGCGCTCCGGGCCGGCGTCGCCCGGGTCCTGGCCGAGGTCTCCGGGCCTGTTGAAGGCGCTCTGTGTCCCCATCCCGCCGGGCCGCCGATGTGCTGGTGCCGACCGCCCCTGCCCGGGTTGCCGCTCGCGTTCGCACGTGCACACGACATCGACCCTGCGCTGTCGACCGTGGTGGGTACCGGAGCAGCGCATCGAACACTCGCGGTGACACTCGGCGCCCGGTTCGTGCACGTCTGAGTTCGGGCCCTCAGTGCAGCTGCAGGGGCTCGCCGGTTCGCCACGCCGTGGTGGACCTGACGCGCGTGAACCGCCAGCCCCGGTCGGTTCGCTGCAGCTCGCAGTCGTACCAGCCGCCCCCCTGGCGCTTCACCGTGGTCCCTTCGGAGACGTGCGTGGCGATGTAGTGCGAGTGGGTGACGGCGTGGTCGCCGGCGATCACGATCGACGGGTCACCGACGAGATGGTGCGAGGAGGCGCAGCCGGCGAGGATCCTCTCCGAGAGCTCGGGCACCTGCGCGCGCGGCACCGAGGCCTCACCGTGCTGCATCACCCCGTCGTCGGTGTAGCTGTCCTGGAGTGCGGTCCAGTCCCGGCGATCGATGCAGCGCGCGTAGCTCACCAAGTGCTCGGCGATTTCAGCGCGGTCGACCAGCCATTGCAGACGTTTGTCGTTCGAGAGGGGCTCGTTCATCGGACGATCATATGGACGCGGCGGCCGCGGCGGTGCGGACGCGTTCACGTATCCTCGGATGCATGGACATGCAATACCGCCGCCTGGGCCGATCCGGCCTAAAGGTCAGCGTGCTGTCGTTCGGCTCGTGGGTCAGCTTCGGCCCGCAGCTGGCCGGGCAGAGCGCACGCGACAGCCTCGCCGCGGCATACGACGGCGGTGTCAACTTCTTCGACAACGCGGAGGTCTACGCCGGCGGCGAGTCCGAGACGATCATGGGCGAGGCAATCAAGCAGCTTGGTTGGGGCCGGCACACCTATGTGATCTCCACCAAGTTCTTCTGGGGCATCGAGGACTCGGTGAACACCCGGAACACTCTGAATCGCAAGTACCTGCTGCACGCCATCGACAGCTCGCTCCGCAGGTTGGGGCTCGACTTCGTCGACCTGATCTTCTGCCACCGCGCCGACCCCGAGACGCCGGTGGAGGAGACGGTGTGGGCGATGCACGACATCATCGAGTCGGGGCGCGCCCTGTACTGGGGAACCTCTGAGTGGAGCACGCAGTCGATACGCGAGGCTTGGGGCGTCGCCGAGCGCGACCATCTGCACCGCCCGCTCATGGAGCAACCCGAGTACAACCTGCTCAACCGGACCAAGGTGGACGAGGAGTTCTTCCCGCTGTACTCCGAGATGGGCCTCGGCCTCACCACGTGGAGCCCCCTGGCATCGGGGCTGCTCAGCGGGAAGTACCTTGACGGGATCCCTGAAGGCAGCCGCGCAACGCTGCCTGGGTACGGCTGGCTGCGCGAGCAACTCACCGACGCTGGTGCCAATCGACGAGTGCGCGCGCTCAGAGCGGTCGCGGACGACCTCGGAGTGTCGCTCGCCCAGCTCTCGATCGCCTGGTGCGCCGCCAACCCCCACGTCTCCACGGTGATCACTGGTGCGAGCCGCGTGGAGCAGGTGCGCGAGAATCTCGGCGCGCTGGACGCACTCGCCAAGCTCAGCCCTCAGCTGCTCGCACGGATCGACGCCATCTTCCAGTGACCGGAGGCGGCCGGGCCGCTGCCATACTCACAACAACGTCATCGTCTGCGACACCGAGGTTCCCCGTGCCTGTCATCGACCCCTGCGACAACTGCGGCACCCCAACACCGGTCTACCGGCTCTCGGCGGTCATCCTCGACGCGCACATGGCGCGGGTCTGTCCCCGCTGCGTGGCCACCGAGCAGGCCCGCATCGACGTCCCCTACTCGCCGCGAACCGACCAGGGCGCCATCCAACCGAGCACGAGCCGCGACGCTTGGTAGCGACGACGCAGGGCTTCGCTGCCCGGCTGTCGTCGGTTGTGGCCGGCACCGGGTCGATGCTCTGCCTTGGTCTCGATCCTGACGGCATGACCGATGCGGCGGCGGCCGAGCGCCAGTGCCGCAGTCTCCTGGACGCCACCCTCGACAGCGTCTGCGCGGTCAAACCGAACCTCGCGTTCTTCGAGCAGTTCGGCAGCGCCGGCTATGCGGTCCTGGAGCGCTTGCGGGCCGCGGTGCCGGACGACCGGCTGCTCATCCTCGACGGCAAGCGCGGCGACGTGGCCAACACCACGTCAGCCTACGCACGTGCACTGTTCGACGTGCTCGGCGCCGACGCGATCACGGTCAACGCGCTGCTCGGCGCCGACAGCATGGCGCCGTTCCTGAGCCGGGCGGGCCGCGGGGTCTTCGTCCTGGCGCGCACAAGCAACCCTGGAGCCGCCGACTTCCTCGAGGCACCAGCAGGTCGCGATGGCCGCGCCCTCTACGAGCAGATCGTCACCGCCGCGACCGCCTGGGATCCCGGCGGCGCCATCGGCTTCGTGGTGGGGGCGACGGCGCCCGACGAGGTCGGTCAGGTGCGCCGCCTGGCACCACGGGCACCGCTGCTCCTGCCCGGCGTCGGAGCCCAGGGGGGTCACCTCGAAGATGCCGTCGGCGCCGCACTCGATGCCGACGGGGCGGGAGCGATCATCTCTGTCAGCCGCGGCATCGCCGCCGCCCCGCAGGGACCCGCCGTCGCCGCGCGCGACTACCGCGATCGCATCACGGCCGTACGCTCCACTCGCTGAGATGGCCCGGGTCGCGGTGGTCGAGGACGCCAGCGCACGCCACGCCGCGCACGTCGCTCCCCGACATCCCGAGCGACCCGACCGTATCGAGGCGATCCGCGCCCACCTCACCACGACAGCGGGGTTGCGCGAGCTGCCCCGCCTGGCTGCAGAACCGGTCGATGACGGCGACCTCCTCCGCGTCCACGACGCACAGCACATCGCTCGCGTGGCCGCCCTCTGCGCCGCTGGTGGAGGCCATTTCGACGCCGATACGTACGCAATGGCGGCATCGGACGTCGCCGCCCGCGTGTCCGCCGGCGGGGCGGTGCGCGCGGTCGAGGCGGTGGTCGGGGGGGAGTTCGACGCGACGTTCGCGGTGGTGCGGCCACCGGGTCACCACGCCACGGCGAGCAGCGCGATGGGGTTTTGCCTCTACAACAACGTGGCGGTCGCCGTGCAGCACGCACGCCAGGTGCGCGGCGTCGGGCGCGTCGCCATCGTGGACATCGACGTCCACCACGGCAACGGCAGCGAGGCGACCTTCTGGAACGACCCTGACGTGCTCTACACCTCACTCCACCAGTACCCTTTCTACCCGGGCACGGGCGCCGCCGGAGATCGCGGGGGCGCACACGCGAAGGGGCTCACAGTCAATGTCCCGCTGCCCAGCGGCACGTCCGCAGAGGCGTGGCTTCGCGCATTCGACGATGCGGTGCTCCCGGCGCTGCAGGCGTTCGAGCCCGAGCTTCTGGTGGTGAGCTGCGGATTCGATGCGCACCGCGACGATCCACTGGCCGAGCTCCTGCTCGACACGCAGACGTACGCGGCGGTGGCTGACCGGCTGGCCTCGCTCAGCGCTCCCGCAGGCGGGCGTACCGCCTGGGTTCTCGAGGGCGGTTACGATCTCGACGCACTGGCCGGGTCGACGCAGGCGGTGCTCGAGGTCCTCGTCCGAGCGTGACCGCGGTGCGCTACGGTGAGGTCGCCATGCGGACACGCTGGATCTGTGCCGCGCTCGCCACCGTCCTGCTGGCGGCCTGCGCGGCCAGTGGATCGCCCACGGGAATCGCCACCAACCCACCGGTCCCAGGAGGAGCGACCGGCTCCGGCAAGGCGAGCTCGTCCGCCGGCCCGGCCACCGGCGCGCGCACCGTGCTCAGCCCGCTCGGGCTGAACATCCGCCAGAGCGCCTCGGTGTCGTCCACCCGTCTGGGGACGGCCGCCCAGGGCGCCGTCCTCCAGGTCACCGGGCACACCGATCAGAACGGCGGTTGGTACCAGGTGCAGGGTCAGACCGTCAGCGGATGGGTCACCGCTGACCCCACGCTCACCGCAGCCGGGCAGTTCAGCCAGTATTCGTCGCAGGACCGTCAGTTCAGCGCCCTGTACCCGCAGAGCTGGACGTTCGCAGAGAGCGCGGCCAACGTGGTGTTCCACCCGACGGCGGGTGACCAGACCATCGTGGGGCGCAACGCCGTCCAGGCCGCCGACTTTGGTGCCAGCGGCGCCGCCGGGTTCAACGCCACCGGCCAGGAGACCGTCATCGTCTGCGGCGTCACCGCCAACCTCAACGAGTACACGCACTCCGGTGCAATCCCGCCGTCTCCGGCGCCGGGCACGCCCGGGCCACTCGCGCTGCTCGCCCAGATCCGGCTGCGCCTTGACGCCACCCACGCCCTCGCGCTCGACTTCAACTACAACACCGCCGCCGATCTCGACGTCTTCAGCGCCTTCTACAACTCCATGACGTTCCCATTCCCGGAGTGCCAGCTGCCGGCACCGGCGAGTCCGTCGCCGACCTGACGCCGGTTCAGACGATCTGCTGACCGATCCCGTGCGACAGCAGCGTGCTGTGCGCCGCCGACATGCCCACCGCGCTGATCACCAGCATGGCGACGTAGGCGAGGCCGATGGCAAGGCGGACGTTCGGCGCCAGCGGGGGGCGCTCCTGCCCGGCCCGGGCACGGCGGAAACGGCCCACGGTGCTGAAGATCCCGAAGAGCAGGATGATGATGAGGAACGGGTTGAGCGCCGCGCCACTTGCGGTGTAGCCGGCGATCAAGAGGAGGATCACGCCGATGCCGGCGACGTTGGCCCACTTCGAGACGGCGCTGGCCACGCGACCGCCGTCGAGCGGCGACATCGGGATCAGGTTGAACAGGTTGACCAGGCAGCCCCAGTAGGCGAGCGCCAGGAAGAGGTAGCGCGTCTGACCCTCGGGCAGTGACAGCGCGAAGAGGTAACAGAGCAGCGCCGCGGCGGTCCCGACGACCGGCCCACCGATGGCGACGATCGCCTCCTGGCGGGCGTCACGAAATCCCTTGGTGGTCACCACCGCGCCGAAGCCGAAGAGGAAGAACGGCGCGGAGACGGGCAGACGCTGGGCGCGCGCGAAGAGCATGTGACCGCTCTCGTGGATCGCGATGAGGAGCAGCGCGCCGAGGCCGAACTGCCAGCCGAAGAGACCTATATAGACGAGCAGCGATAGCCCGAAGCTGATGACGGTCCCACTCAGCTTGCCGAACTTGAGGAGGACGAAGCCGTACTTGAAGAGGCCAAAGAGCGCGGCCACGGCGCCCCCGGCCAGCCCGCCGCGCCGCTGCTGCTGGCTGCGCGACGGCTCCTGGTGGATCGATGACGGGGGCGTCGGCGGCTGGACGCTGCCCTCGGGTCGCCAGGTGTAGCCGTCACCGGTGGGGACGAGGGCTGCCGGAGCAGGTGGCGCTACCGGTGGTGGGAGCGGGTCAGCCATGGAGTCATCATCGCACTGCCCTGAGCAACCACCGCAGTCTGCACGGCGTGGTCAGCGAATCGCGACGAGCACGCGGTCGGCGAGATGCTGCCAGATGGTGCCGACCTCGGCGAAACCGGCCTCGCGCAACCCCTGGATGTGCGTGGCCAGGTCGGCCTGGTGTTCGCGGTCGGGATGGTCGTGGTGGCGGCGCGCCCGCTCCGCCACCTCGGCGGCCAGGTCGGGATCGTGCTCGACAGCGGCCCACCAGTCCTCCCACGTCTCGGCTTCCCCGGCGTCTGCTGACTCCTGTCGCTCACGGATGGAACGCGCGGCGGCGGACAGGCGCGGCAGGTCGGCGGGGAACTCCATGCGATCGCCATTGACGAACACGCCACCCGGGGCCACCACGGTGCCGAGGTGCCGGTACAGAGCAGCGAGCGCGTTGGGCTGGAGCCAGTGCAACGCGGTCGTGGAGACGGCGGCGTCGACGGGGCCGTCGGTGCGCGCGCTCCACCGCGAGCGGAGGTCGGCGTCGAGCCACCGCAGGCGGCCGCCATAGTCACCGAGCGCGTTGCGCCCGATGGCCAGGAGAACCGGGTCCAGGTCGATCGCGGTCACCCGCGCATCCGGGAGCCGGTCCAGCAGTCGCCGTGACAGCGATCCCGGGCCGCTGCCCAGGTCCACCACGTAGGGAGCCGACCCGCACAGAGCCTCGACGGCGTCGATCATCATCGCGAACCTCGTCTCGCGATCGGGCATGTACCGGCCCTGCTGAGCCTCCCAACGGTTCAGCCAGCGCTGCCAGTCGGGTGTCGGAGCCGATGAATTCACGAGGTGATTGTCAGAGATGCAGGAGCGGTGACGCCAGCGGGGACGCGCGCACCACGCCTATGACAGTATTTGGTCCCCATGCCCGCGACCCATGTGATCGGACTGCTCCTCGGCGCCGAGGAGGACTGGCCGGTCGCGTTCGAGTCGCTGCTGGCCCGCGTTGCCCCATCCATCACCGTGGACGGCACCAGTCACGACTTCAGCACCGAGCGGGTGACCATCGAGCCCTTCAACCTGCGCGCAGTGCCGCGTTACTCGCTGATCATCGACCGCCTGGCCTGGTGGTACCACATGCCCCGGGAGTGGCTGAAGAAGGTCGCGCTGATGAACAACGTGCACCTGCTCAACAACCCCTTCACCTTCCAGTCGATGGAGAAGCACGCGGCGTACTGTGCCATGATGCGGCTCGGCCTGCGCGTGCCCGAGACGTGGATGGTCCCCAACAAGGTACCCCCGGACAACCCACGCTTCGCGACCACGGCCGAGCGCTACCTGCGTCACTTCGACCTCGAGGCGGTGGCCACCGAGGTGGGCATGCCGCTCTATATGAAGCCGTTCGACGGCGGCGCCTGGGTGGGCGTGACCCGCATCGAGGACGGCGCCACGCTTCATCGTGCATACGACGAGTCGGCCGAGCGGCTCATGCATCTCCAGGCGGCCGTCGAGGACTTCGATGTCTTCGCTCGCAGCCTCGGCATCGGCGCCGAGACCATGGTCATGCGGTTCAACCCGTCCAAGCCGATGCACTCCCGGTACTCCGTCTCACACAACTTCCTCAACGACGAGGTCGGCGAGGAGGTAGTTACCATCGCCCGCCTGGTCAACGCCTTCTTCCGCTGGGAGTTGAACAGCTGCGAGACGCTGGTGAAGGACGGCGTGGTGCACCCGATCGATTACGCCAACGCCACCCCCGACCTCGCTGTCACCAGCCTCCACTACTACTTCCCGTGGGCGATCCGCACCCTGCTCAAGTGGTCGATCTTCTGCTGCGTGACCGGTCGCCGTCCCAGCGTCGACCTCGACACCCAGAGCTACTTCGCCGTCGCCGACGACCCTGGACTTGATTACGCGGAGAAGCTGCGCCAGTACCGAGCGCTCGCCGACCGCCAGCTCGACATCGAGCGCTACCAGGAGTTCTGCGCAAAGCACCTCGCCCACGTCGACGAGGCGTGCGTCGAGTGGGTGGAGAGCGACGAGTTCGACCGCATGCTGATCAGCACCGTGATCTCGACGTACCCGGACCACGAGCGCGAGATGTTCCTCGGTCACTTCCGCGGGCTGCTCGGACTCTGGGCCCACGACGAGCACGCGGCGGCGTCCGCCTAGCCATGCCAATTCACTTCGCCTCCAGCGCCGGCCCGAGCCTGGGCGTCGAGATGGAGCTGGCGATCATCGACCCGGAGTCACGCGAGCTGGTCAAGGGCGCCCACGAGATGCTCATCGAGATGGGGGAGGGGCACGCGGAGGGCATGCATCCCAAGGCCAAGGCCGAGCTGCTGCAGTCGACGGTCGAGATCATCACGGGTATCTGCCAGAACGTCGCCGAGGCGAGGGCCGATCTCGCGGCAACCCTGGACGAGGTCACCGAGCACACCGTGAGTCGCGGACTGCTGCTGATGTGCGCCGGCACCCACCCGTTCAGTGACCCGGTGCACCAGGAGATCACCCCCAACGACCGCTATCACCGCCTCGTCGAGGACATGCAGTGGCCCGCGCGGCAGATGCAGATCTTCGGGATCCACGTGCACGTCGGCGTGCGCAGCGCGGAGAAGGCGATCGCAATGGTCAACGCGCTCTCCGCGTACATCCCGCACTTCCTCGCGCTGAGCGCCTCGAGCCCGTACTGGATGGGGCATGACACCGGGTTGGCGTCGACCCGGTCCAAGGTGTTCGAGGGCCTGCCCACTGCGGGGCCGCCGTGGCAGCTGTCCGGCTGGGCTCAGTTCGAACGCTTCATGGACACCCTGATCGCCGCCAAGACTATCGCCACCATCCGCGAGGTGTGGTGGGACATTCGTCCCCACCCGGGGTTCGGCACCGTCGAGCTGCGCATCTGCGACGGCCTCCCCACGCTCCGCGAGGTGGCCGTGGTCGCGGCGCTCAGCCAGTGCCTGGTGCACCGCTTCGACATGCTGCTCGACCGCGGCTACACGCTGCCCGTCCCCAAGGCGTGGGTGGTGCGAGAGAACAAGTGGCGCGCCGCCCGCCACGGCATCGACGGCTCGATCATCGTCGACGACGAGGGCACCACGGTCCCGCTCCGGGACGCGATCGCCGAGCTCGTCGAGGACCTCAGCCCCATCGCGCGGCGGCTCGGCTGTCACGCCGAGCTGCAGGACACATTGGCAATCCTCGAGCGTGGACCGAGCTACATCCGCCAGCGCGAGGTCGTCGCCGCCGGTGGCACCCTCCTCGACGTCGTCGACCACCTCGTCGCCGAACTGCGCAGCGAGAACGGGCCGTTGCCGCGCGGCGACGCCGTCGCTGACAACCGCAGGGCTCAGCCGGCGTAGATCTGCAGGTCGCTCGCGAAGCGGTCAGCGATTTCGATGCACGACGCCAGCTCGGGGTGGCGCACCATCACCCAGCCGTCCGACAGCAGTGTCTGGCGCCAGTCGCGACGATGTGCGCCGATGGGGAGGAGGTCGACAGAGGTCACCGAGTCGCCGAACTCGCTGAGGAGACGGCCGAGACCCTCGATGGCGCGGATCTGGCCCCGGCCCTGGGCGCGCTTCATAACCGAGGCGGCGTTGTAGCTGCGCACCACCGGCTCTGTGAAGTGACCGAGCACCACCGCCTCGGCCCAGCGCGTGTACAGGTCGGTGTTGCACGTGTAGTTCATGACGTCCACGGTGCGCGCTCCCGGCGGCCGCGCCCCGATCTCACCGAACACGACCTGACCATCGAACCTTCGATACCACTCCATGTGCGTGAAGCCGTCGCGGAAGCGCAGCGCGTCGAGCACCGCGTGGCCCATGGCGCGGCCGCCGGCGAGGTGGTCGACGGTGGTGTCGCGCAGCGCCAGCGTGATCGGGCTGATCCACTCGAGTGAGCGGGCGACCAGCGGGCGCGGCCGGTACCAGGAGATGTTCTCGTACAGGACCGCGCCGTTCGCGCAGATGGTGTCGAAGGTGAACTCCTCACCGTCGACGAACTCCTCGACGCTCACCTCGGGCACGTTCCCGAGTCGGGGCAGGACGGCGTCGAGGGCGGCGTGGTCAACCACGCGATAGGTGTCCGCGGAGCCGGCGCCGGCGATCGGCTTGACAATGATCGGAAATCCGATGGCGACGGCTGCTTCCCGCACCCCGGCGGTTGTGGTGGTGCTGCGATGGCGCGGCGTGCGGATGCCGGCATCGTCAAGGACGCGCTTCATCGCCTCCTTGTCGCGGAAGGGGATGGTCTGTTCCACTGTCATCCCGGCGACGCCCAGCGCCTCGCGCAGATGCGCTGCGAGCACCATGGTCGGCTCCCACAGCGACTCGACGCCGTCGATGTCGAGGTCACCGGCCCGCCGGCTGATGTCGTCCACGACTCCCTGCTCGTCGCCGAAGGACCCGACCTGCCAGTAGGCGGCGAGGTTGTCGCGAGCCATCTCGGGGAGTGCGTCGACGGGCTGATCGCCGACACCGATCACGCGCGCCCCGGTGGCGGCGAGGCCACGCACGAAGAACGGCATCTCCGCGGGATAGCCGGGCGAGATCATCAACACGGTCGGCACGGCGATCAGCCCGACATCTCGACGCGGGCCACCTCGACGACACGGCGCAGCGCCGCGGCGACCACGTCAGTGTCGTCGTGGCGCAGGATGATGAAGCCCTCGCCCTCGTAGCTTTCGCTGCGAGACTGGCCCTCCTCCGGGAGGCGGGCCTCGACCACCAGGTCGCCGAGCTCGTCCTGCAGGATGTTGAGGCCCCGTACCCCGCGCACCACTCCGTGGCCCTGGCCGCGCAGGTACGCGGCACCGACCGCGTGGCGGCGCTCCGGCGGATCGAAGTGCCCGAGGATCTCGAGCCGCGCCCAGGCCGCGTACATGTCGGTGTCGTGCGCGTATGACAGCAGCGTGGTGAACTGCGCGCCCGGCGGCCGAGCCGCGACCTCCGACAGCGCGATGCGCCCCTCGCGGAGCCGGAACCACTCCATGTGGCTGAACCCGGTGTCCATCCCCAGCGCGTGCAATCCTCGCGAGGCCCCGTCGCGGATGGCGTCGTACTCCGGGCCATCGATGGAGCGCGGCAGCAGCACTGCCCACTGGATCCAGGGGTTCTCGAGGACTTCGAGCGGGGTGGGCAGGTACGACGAGATGGAGTGCCACACGACGCGGCCGTCCACGCTGACGCTGTCGAAGCTGTGCTCGGCACCCGTGACCAGCTCCTCGAGGAGGGCGGGCGCCGCGGGCGAGGGCGGGTCGACGCGCAGCCAGTCGCCCAGCTGGGCCCGGCTGTCGACGCGGAAGGTGCTGCGCGCGCCGGCCCCGGCGGGCGGCTTGACCACGATCGGCAGACCGAGGTGCTCGGCGATGGACCAGGCCTGCTCGGCCGAGACGGCGACGCCGTGGCGCGCGCACGGGACGTCGTAGGCGGTGAAGACGTCCTTCATGCGCGACTTGTCGCGGAAGTTGCGGGCCACCTCGGCACCCATCCCCGGGATCCCCAGTGCTTCGCGGACCTCCCCGAGCGGCACCTGGAGCTGCTCGAGCATTCCGACGAGGCGGTCCACGCCGCCCAGTCGCCCGGCCAGGGCACGGGTGGCATCGGCGATCTGCTGGGCATCGGTGCCGTCGTCGATGCGCCAGTCCGCCGCCAGCCGCGCCCGAACCTCGTCGGGCAGCCTGTCGACCGGGTCCTGGCTGACCAGGGCCACGCGGGCGCCGGGGACGGACACCGCCGCATCGATGAACCGGACCGTGGCCTCGAGCAGGAACGGGGCGACGAAGACCGCGCTCGGCACGCTGGGCAGTCTAGGCGGCACGCCCCACCTCGACCAGCCGCCGGCGATGACGGCGCCGGTAGGATCGGCGCCATGAACGTCATCTTCATCGAGCCGGCATTCCCCCCCAACCAGCGCGAATTCGTGCGCGGCCTGGCCGCGGCCGGCGCCACGGTGATCGGCATCGGTGAGCGACCGGTCGAAGAGCTCGACCCCGACATCCAGGGGTGGATGCTCCATTACCACCGCGTCGGCAATGTCACCGACGTCGACTCGATGACGGATGCGGTGCGCTGGGTGCAGGAGCGGGTGTGGGTCGACCGCCTCGAGGCAGTGGTGGAAGCACACACCATGGCGGCCGCACAGGTGCGCGAGAACTGCACAATCCCCGGCACGTCGGTGCACACCGCCTGGCTGTGCCGCGACAAGCCTTCGATGAAGTCGGCTCTGCGCGAGGTGGGACTGCCTACCGCGGCGTCTATGGCCGCCGACACCGCCGACGAGGTGCGCGGCTTCGCGGCGCAGGTCGGCTACCCGCTCATCCTCAAGCCGCGCGCCGCAGCTGGCGCGGCGGGCACAGTGCGCGTCGACGGTCCGGACGAGCTCGACGCCGCGCTCGCCGGATTCGGGTCGGCCGAGTCGATTGCCGTCGAGGAGTTCGTGGAGGGCCACGAGGGTTTCTACGACACGCTCTCGATCAACGGGGAGCCGGCGTACGACTTCGTGTCGCACTACTACCCAAACGTTCTCGATGCCATGCGCGCCCGCTGGATCAGCCCGCAGTTCATCGCCACCAACCGCGTCGACGGCGTCGCTGACTACGGCGAGATTCGCGAGATGGGCCGCCGCGTGGCACGGGCGCTGGGCATCGAGACCTCGGCGACCCACATGGAGTGGTTCTTCGGGCCCAAGGGCCTGCGTTTCAGCGAGATCGGCTGCCGGCCGCCCGGGGTGCGCGCCTGGGACCTCTACGCCGCAGGCAACGACATCGACATCTACCGTGAATGGGCCAACACCATCGTGCGCGGCGCGGTGGAGAATCCGCTGTCGCGGCGGCGCGCGGCCGGCATCGTGGCGCTGCGTCCCGACGGCGATGGGCAGATCAGCGGCTACGACGGAGTCGATGAGGTCCAGCACCGGTTCGGCGAGCACATTCTCGACGTGCACCTGCCCGAACCGGGCACCACCACGCAGCCGGTCGAGGCGGGCTACATGGCCAATGCGTGGGTGCGCATGGTCCATCCCGACTACGACACGCTGCGCAGCATGCTCGACGCCGTGGGGCAGACGCTCAAAGTCCACGCCTCGTGAGCGTCACCGTGATGCTCGGCCCCGTCGGCGACGGCGTGGCGGTCGCTGCCGAGCTGGCCGCGATGCACCTCGACGGCCCGGCCGCGCTGGTCACCGCCGGGTGGGAGGAGGCGGAGCGCAACGACGCGGACCTCGACCGCATGCTCGGCGGCGGCACGCGCAACCTCGGTCTCTTTGGCAGGCGCCTCGACATCCTAGACATGGACCCGGAGTACGCCGACGAGGTGCGTCGTGTGCGCGGCCTGCTCACCCAGCTGCGCGAGGGCTACCTGGTGCAGCTCCGCCATGCGTTACGCGGGGTGGACGCGGTGCGCCAGCACGACGCCGCCGCCCGCCGCCTGGCGGGCGTGCAGCTCGACGAGGCGATCGAGACCGTACGTGCACTGGACGAGCGCCACGCGACTCGTCGCGATGCGCTGCTCGGCGAGTTCTACGCCGGCTATCCACCGCATGAGCGTCCCGCCATCGTGGCCCACCGCGAGGCGGTGGCCGCGCTGCTCGCGGAGTGCGCCGCGCTAGTCATCGCCGGCGGCCACGTCGGCGTGCTCACCGACTGCCTGCACGTCTGCAACCTCGGTGCGCTGCTCGCTGACCGGCCTGTCGTGGCCTGGTCATCCGGAGCGATGGCGATCGCCGAGAGGGTCATGCTTGTCGATGACCATGACCTCGCCGCCCGGCCCGACGAGGTGCTCGGTGCCGGCATCGGCGTGGTCCGCGGCGTGGTGCCACTGCCCGCGGCGGCGACCCGCCTGCGCATCGACGACCGCAGCCACCTCGCGCTGCTGGCCCGGCGGCTGGCGCCTCGCGCGTGCGTGCTGCTCGACGAGGGTGACCGATTGGGCTTTGACGTAGCCGGTGCCGCCGATCTCAGCACCGCGCGGGTGGTCTCGCCCGATGGGTTGGTCCGCTCGCCGGCGGAGGCCGCGTGACCACGACCTCGCCCAAAGCGCCAAGGCAGCGGGCGCTCACCAGGCTCCGCGCGGAGGGGGTGAAGGCGGCGGCAATCGACCGGCTGACCGCCGAGAATCGCGTTCCGCTCGTCGAGGGCTCGGCCTGCACCTTCCTGTTCCGCGGCCACGCTGACGGCGTCGCCGTCGAGCACGCGGTCACCGGCCTGCCGTCGCCGTTGCCGCTCAAGCGGCTGCGCCGCAGCGACCTCTGGTTCGCCACCATCGAGCTGCCCGCCGGCTCGCGCGTGGAGTACCGCGTGCTCGTCCGCCACGGCGACAACGTCGAGAGCATCCTCGATCCCCTCAACCCCGAGTCGGTGACCGGGCCGGCGAGCACGATGTCGGTGCTGCGCGCCCAGGGTTACGAGACACCGTGGTGGGCGCTGCCCAATCCCAGCGTCGTGCCCGGCGAGCTCACCGAGTTCCATTTCCGCAGCCGGGCGCTGCGACGGGAGGCGTACCTGACCCTGTACGCGCCGGCGCGCATGCGCCGCGAGGACCGGCTGCCCCTGCTCGTCGTCCACGACGGCGGCGACTTCATCAACCACGCCGCCTACAGAACCGTGCTCGACAACCTCATGGACAGGAGGTTGATGGCCGACACCATGGTGGCCTTCACCCATCCCGGCGACCGCCTGCGCGAGTACAGCGACAGCGCCGCCCACAGCCGGTTCCTCACCGCCGAGCTGGTGCCGCGGCTCGAGGAGCGCATGCCTCTGCGTGGTGACCCCGCCGGCCGTGTGGTGGCGGGGGCGAGCTTCGGCGCCATCGCCGCCCTGTCGGCCGCGGCTCACGCGCCCGGCTTCTATGGCGGCCTGATGCTGCAGTCGGCGTCGTTCCTCTACACCGTGGTGGGACGCGAGCATACCGGAGGTCCCGTCTTCGACCCGGTGGTCCGCTTCGTCAACGCCATCCGCGCCCAACCGCAGCCGGTGGTGGAGCAGATCTTCCTCAGCTACGGCGCCTTCGAACCGTCCGCCCAGCGCAACCTGGCGATGGTCGACGTGCTCCGACGCATGGCCGACGAGGTGCGCGTGGTGGAGTCACTGGACGGGCACACCTGGACGGGCTGGCGTGACCGCCTCCTCGACGGCCTCAGCTGGCTGTTCCCGGGCGAGCAGCGCTTCCTTTATCCCTGATGCGCGAGACTCCGCGGTCATGAAGTTGCGCGAGCGCTGGTACTCGGCACGGGTGGACAGCGACGTCACCGTGGTGCGCTGGGGCCACCACGGCCGGCCGGTGATCATCTTCCCGACCGCCGGCGGCGACGCTGAGGAGATCGAGCGGATGCTCGTCATCGACGTGCTCGGTGAGCTCATCGAGGCCGGGCGCATCAAGGTGTACTCGTGCGACAGCATCGCCGGCTACGCGATGGTTCGCGGTGACGGCGATCCCCGCTACCGCGCCGCGCTCATCAACGGTTTTCATGGCTTCGTCCGTGAGGAGATGATCCCGGCGATCTGGTCCGACTGCCGCACCCCCGAGGCCGAGGTCATCGTCACCGGTGCATCCATTGGCGCCTTCAATGCGCTGGCCATGCTCTGCCGATTCCCCGAGGTGGTCAGCCACGCGGTGGGCATGAGCGGCACGTACGACCTCGAGCAGTTTCTCGGTCCCGACGCCGGGGAGGACCTCTTCTTCGCGACACCCCTGTACTTCCTGCCCGGTCTCAATGGACCCACCCTCGAGCGGCTCCGGCACCGCTTCGCCATCCTCGCCTCCGGAGAGGGGAGGTGGGAGGCGATCGATCAGTCCTGGCACCTGGCCGAGGTGCTGGGCTCGAGGGGCATCCCCAACCGCGTCGACCCCTGGGGGCCTCAGTACGACCACGACTGGCCGACGTGGCGGGAGATGCTGCCCCACTACCTCGGTCAGCTGAGCTGAGTGAGCAGACCATGAGCGATCCCACACTCAAGGACATCAGCCTGGCTGTCGTCGGCGCGGGGTCCATGGGGGAGGCGATGGTCGCCGGGCTGGTGGACCGCCGGCTCGTCGATGCGTCGCGAGTCATCTGCAGTCATCCGCGCGCAGAGCGCCGTGAAGCACTGGCGTCGGCCCACGGGGTCAAGGTGACCGCCGACAACGTCGCAGCCGCCGAGGCCGCGGACATCGTGCTGCTCGCGGTCAAGCCGCAGATGCTGGCCGGCGTGATGACGGAGTTGCGTGACCGGCTCTCCGCGGACCAGCTGGTGATCAGCATCATCGCGGGGGCGAGCACACGAGCGATCGGCGAGGGACTGCAGCATCCTGCAGTGGTCCGCTCCATGCCGAACACTCCGGCGCAGATCGGCCAGGGGGTCACGGTCTGGTACGCCACCGACAGCGTCGACGAGCGCGGCCGCGAGCATGTCAGGACCATGCTGGGCGCGCTCGGCCGCGAGTTTGAGGTGCACGACGAACGCCAGTTGGCGATGGCAACCGCGGTGAGCGGCACCGGGCCTACCTACATCTTCCTGTTCATCGAGGCGCTCACCGACGCGGCGGTGCACCTCGGCTTCCCTCGCCACGTTGCCCGGGAGCTGGTGCTCGACACCATGTCCGGCTCCGCCGAGTTCGCCCTGCAGAGCGGCAAGCATGTCGCCGAGCTGCGCGACATGGTCACCTCGCCGGGCGGCACCTCCGCCGAGGCACTGTACGAGCTCGAGAAAGGCCGGCTGCGCACGGTCGTGAGCGACGCTGTCTGGGCCGCCTTCGAGCGCACCCTGCAGCTGGAGGCCCGGCTGGAGGGCACTGACGCTGGCACGTACCAGCGTCGCGGCCGCTAGACACTCACGGTCCACCATACGAGCACATCGAGGTCGTGCGCGGGAGCGCGGTTGAGCAATCTCGCAAACAGGTGCGCCTCCCGGGCGGCGTACGGCCCGGCGTTCAGGCAAGAACGATTGAGAGCAGCAGGTAAATCGCGGCCGGAGCAATCGCTTTGATCGTCCCGTCGGGACGGCGCCACGGAACAGTCGGGCGCGGGGTCAGGGTTCATCGGCGGTGGCCGGTGTGCAGGCGGGTACTCCGCGCTCCGGGGGGGGGTCGGACCGCCCGCAAGGCCCGCACCTGCTAGTACTCTGCCCCGGACAGGGAGGATCCACATGGCGACGGTCGGCATCGGCTGGCGAAGCGCGATCCGGCACACCGCCCACCGCGCGAGTGGGCTCGGCCACCGGAGGGCGTCGACGATCGCGGTCGCGGCCGTGACGGCGGCAGGCGCCGGGCTGCTGACGTCGCAGTCGCCCGCCACGGCAGCGAATCCGACGCCGCCGTTCAGCCAGTGCCCCGCTGTTGGTGTGGACACCAGCTGCGCGATCCTCATCGTCATCCAGCCCGATGGCTCGCTGACCATCCTCAATGACGCCAGCCAGAAGCCCTTCGACAAGGGTGACGACACCCTCCTCGGGGTGGTGAACAACTCGGGGATCACGGTCCCGTCCCTCTCCATCGGCAGCAGCACGCAGGCGGTCTTCGCCTTCGAGGGGGACGGCCTATGCACCTTCGTCTTCACCGGCAACGGCTACTGCAAGGCGACGCCCAAGCCGGCCACGGGGTACGAGGGTCCCGATTCACGGTTCACCAACATCTCCGCCAACAAGCGCGATGGCACGGTCGCTTTCACCGCTGCGGGCGGCGGCCTCGCCGCGGGCGCGGCGACGTACTTCGCCCTCGAGAATTCGGTGAACCCCACCAAGCTCGGCACCGGAGTGGTGACCTCGTTGGCGTTCACGCCCACCTCGGCGACCACCAGCGACAACGCCGACACGGCGACCCTGTCGGCAGTTCTGATGTCCGGGGGCTCCGCGATTCCGAACGCCCCAGTGACCTTCACCTTGGCTCCCGGCCCGGCGTCGACGAGCTGCACTGCGACCAGCAACGCATCCGGCGTGGCCTCGTGCGCGCTCATCCCGCACCAGGCCGCCGGGGCGTACCAGGTGGTCGCCTCGTATCTGGGAAGCAGCGTCCCCTTCCTCGCACCCGTCGACACCAGGGCACCGTTCGCCGTGACGCTGGAGCAGGATGGCCTGGCCTACACCGGGTCCACGGCTGCGACTGCCGGCCAGCCGCTAAACCTCGCCGCTTTGCTCACCACCGATGACCCCGCTGCGGGCACCGCGATGGAGGGCAGGACGGTCAAGCTGACGCTGGGATCAGGCGCGGCAGCGCTGTCGTGCAACGGGCTCACCGACGCCACCGGCCTCGCTCACTGCCTCGTCTTCGTCCCCGCCATGCAGAGCCCCGGCCTCATCGCGGCGTCCGCGGCGTTCGTCAGCGACACGTTCTATAGGACTGCCGCTGCGGGCGCAACCGTCGAGGTGCCCGAACCGGCGGTCATCGCCGCGCCCGCGGTGGGCGCGGCCAACGAGGTTGCCTGGAGCGCCATCTTCCTGCTGCTCCTTGGCGGCGGCGCGCTGGTGGGCGCGGGTCGGCGGCGCGGCTGACGTCAGTCTGGGGCCATAGGGGGCGGACTAAGCCCTCGCGAGCGTCCAGCCCGGGTAGCTGCCCCCCGTCTGTGCCGGCCCGCTGTCGGCGGCGAAGAAGTACAGGGCGCGGCCATTGTCGGTGACCTGGGTGCGGCCGTCACTGCGCACGATGGTGCCGAGGCGGCCGCTCACGCCGGTGCCGCCAGGCGTCGTCCCCGCGGGCACGGTGAAAGGTGGCCACTCGTCGGTGCAGCCGCTGTTGCAACCGGTGCTTCCGCTTGCCGCGGTGTCGCTGTTGAACGTGTAGAGCGTGTGGCCGTTGGAGGCAGCGACAACCGCCATCCCCATTGCCGTTGACGCCGCGCGGATCACGGTGGTCGCCGCTGGCGGCGTTGCGCTGGGACTCGCACTGGTCAGGGGAGTCGCCGTCGCCGCGGCGGCCGATGGTGTCGTCGGCGGCGATCCGCTGCCGCTGCTGCCAACGCTCGCTGTCGACGCTCCGCATCCGGCCAGCGCGAGTAGCGCAGCAGCGGCCGTGGTTGCGCGAATGGTGGTGTTATGCATCTCTGTCCTCTCGTGGTGTCCGTGTGGCAACCACTGTCGGGCCGACCGCGTGGACGCGCGCAACGTCCAAAGGTCTTAAGACACGAACCTCACCTCAGAGCTCGCGGCGACGGAAGGCCACGATGGTGAGCACCACGATTGCCACGACCCAGCCGGCGGCCCAGGCGATGTAGGCACCGGCCGGCGCGGTCACGGACGTGAACGGGTTCGCCGCCGCCTCGCGGCTGCCGGTCGCGACGGCGACGACGGTTGCCGGCTCCATGTTGAAGACCGCGCCGCGCCAAAGCCCGTCGGAGGGCAATAGGAGCCTGCTGACGGTACCGGTTGCCTCGATGGGCCCGTTGCTCAACGCGGCGCCCACCGCGCCCGCGACGCCGGCGATCCAGGTGATGAAGAAGAGCATCAGCGCGATGACACCGGCGGTGATCCCCGACAGCCGAACGCTAAGGAGCAGTGTCAGCGTCAGCAATACGAGGCCCTCCGCCGCAACAAACGCCGCCGCTTGCACCGGGTTGGGCGGCACGTAGCCGGTGGCCCAGAGCACCACGAGGAACTCGGCCCCGGTCGCCACAGCCGCGTACACGACGACGAGCACCGCGAGCCCCGCCCACTTGCCAATGATCACCTGGGCGCGCTCGATGGGGCGCGCCAGCACCGCCAGAGCCTGCCCGGACTCCACCTCCGCGGACACCGACTGCGCGGCGACCATGACGGCGCCCAGCCCGAGCACCGCGCTGAACATGAAGAGCACAAAGATGAGCAGCTGCGAGGAGAAGAGCTTTACGTCCGCGGGTGTCAGCAGCGTGCCGTCGCGGTTATGCACGCCGGGAAGGCGGCTGAAGCCCCAGCCGGTGAGGGCGATGGCTACAGCACTCAGCAACAACAGCGCCAGCACCAGCCTGCGCCGGCTGACCTCGCGCACGGTGACCATGGCGATGGCCGTCACGCCGTTCACGCTGCCGCTCCGTCGTCGGCGGCGCGCAGGACTTCGAGAAAGCGATCCTCAAGGGAGAGGCGCTGCGGCTCGACGGCGTGCACGCGACCGCCAAGGGCCACGACGGCCGCGACCATGTCGGCGATCGCTTCCGAATCCACCCCGGTGACGCTGACCCAGTCACCCTCGGCGGCCACGTCGCCCCAGCGCGCGAGGCGCTGGGCGAGTCCGTCGATGCCGGTGACACGCAGCCGAACCGAGGTGCCGCCGCCGAGGATCTCATCGAGCGTGCCGGACGCGATCACGCGGCCATGGTCGACGACGGCGAGGCGGTCGCACACCTGCTCCACCTCGCTGAGCAGGTGCGAGTTGAGGAAGACGGCCGTCCCCTGGGCGCGCAGCGCGCGGATGACATCGCGCACGTCGTGACGCCCGACGGGGTCGAGCGCGGACGTCGGCTCGTCAAGGAAGACGATCTCGGGAGCGCCGAGCATCGCCACCGCCAACCCGAGGCGTTGCTGCATGCCCTTGGAGAAGGTGCCAACACGGTCGACGGCGCGCTCGCGGAGGCCCACGGTGCGCAGCACCTCGTCCACCTCGTCGTCGCGTTCGCGCCGGGGGATCTCGATGAGGCGGCAGTGGAAGCGCAGCACCTCGATGGGGGAGAGCCACGCTGGATAGCGGAACAGCTCGGGCAGGTACCCCACCCGGCGGCGCGCCCCGGCGCGGCCGATCGGCTCGCCGAGCAGCCAGGCGTCGCCGGACGTCGGCGCCGTCAGGCCGAGAAGCAGCTTCACCGCGGTCGTCTTGCCCGCCCCGTTGGGCCCGAGGAACCCGAAGATCTCCCCGCGCGGCACGGACATGCTGAGCCCGGAGAGCGCCTCGATGTGCCCGTAGCGCTTGGTCAACCCCACCGCGTGGATGGCCGGGACCACACCATCGTGGCCCTGGCTCATCGGCGTCGGTGCAGTGGCGATCTCAGTGGAGGGAGCTGGCAATGCTGAGCACCTCGCTCTCCGGCAGGAGACCGCCGACAGCGTAGACGACCCCGTCCTTCTCCCAGATCACCGCCGAGCCCAACCCGGTCGAGTCACCGGTCACCACGCCCTGCACACCGTTGATCGTGATCGTCCGTGAGGTCATCACTCCGCTGATCACCGGGATCGGCAGCGTGCCGCCCGGATCGCCAATGGCACGGATCTCGGCGGCGAGCTGCGGCGAGACGCCGGGCTGCGCGACGAGGAAGTCCTCGAGCTGCTTGAGGGTGGCGCCGTTGGTTGCAGCGGTCGGGCGCACCCCCTGGGCGATGACAAGCGTCGGCGGTGTCTCCGAGCTACCGCTGGTGCTGCCGGTCGAGGCGCCGTACACGGCGAGGACCGCCGGTCCCGCGTCGACCGTCACCGTGGTTCCGTTCAGCGAGGCGGGGATGGTCGGCGCGGCGTGTCCGGCCTTGGCTGCCGCGGCCGCCGCGGTGGCGGCGTCGAGCGTGAACCTCGCGCTGCCGTGGCCGATGACCTCCCAGCGCACGGTCGTCGGCACATCAGCGGGGAGGGAGGATGGCTGCAGCACGTGCAGCCCCGTGCTCGTCGCCGCCTGCGACGGGCCGGAGACCTGCTGCGGCTCCAGCCTGTTCTCGGAGATCGTTCCGTACTGCGACAGGTCGGGCAGACCGTTCAGCGAGCTCGACGTGAGCGTGACCGGCGCCACCTGGGTGGGGGAGAAGATGGAGAGCCAGCCGGCCGCGTTGGCCGACACCACCAGCCCGGCAACCACCACCGGCACCGCCACTGCGCCGAGCGCCCAGCGTCGCCGGTTGCCACCCGGCGACGATAGCCTTGCAGCGGGCGCGCGTGCCCCAGACGCTACATGGTCGCGCAGGCGTGCCAGCGCGCTCTCCGTGTTGGTCGACAGTGGCGCAGTCCAGGCGAACAAGGCCCCTGCACGTGTGGCGTCCTCGGCGATGCCGTCGGCATTGCGTCGGCAGTGCTCGCACCTGTCGAGATGCGCCCGCTCGCTGTTCGCGCCGGCGAACCTGTCGTCGTGCAGTCGGCGCAGGGCCCCCTCACTGAGATGCGGCACGTTCAACCTCCTTTCGCAGCGCCGCTTCCGCGCGCCGCAACATCGTTCCCACGTCATTCTGTTTCACGCCCATGGCGGCAGCGACCTCGGCGTAGCTGAGCCCGCTGTGGCGGAGCACGAGCACCGTTGCGGCGCGTTGCGGGAGACGCTCGAGCGCGATCCGGAGCACCCGGCCGTCGTCGCCGCGCTCCACGGTCATCGCCGGGTCGATGGCTTCGGTCGGGGCCGATGCCAGTTGCTCCCGGCGGCCGCGGCGGCGGTCACCGCGGAGGACGTTGAGGGCCATGTGCGCCGCCGCAGCACATACCCAGCCACCGGCCCACGCCTGCTCGCTGCATTGGCGCCGGTGGAGCGCCAGGAATGCGTCCTGGGCAACCTCTTCGCCACGGGCGCGGTCGCCGAGTACTCGCGCGGCGATCGCCACTACCTTGGCGTACTCGGCGCGAAAGACGCGCTCGAAGGCAAGGTCGGTGGTCATTGCAGCGGCGGGCGGGGCACTCATGCGCCAGACAGCCTCTCCATTCACATCCATACAGCACCGCCGCCGCCCATCTTGTGACGCGGCTCCATCGTGCCGCCCTTCAGAGAACGGCACCGGCCAGGGGTTGGTGGTTGGTCGGCGCAGGGCAGGAACTACTGATAATGAAGATTCTCATGAACTAGCGGGGCCGCGACTGGCCTTGTGCCACCTTCAGACTCCCGCCAACGCCATTTCATCGAGGAGGCCCTCATGTCCGCAACCGACGCGCTGCTCGCCAACAACCGGGCGTACGCCACCACATTCGACAAGGGCGCGACGCCGCTTGCGCCCGGCCGCGGGGTGGCCGTCGTCGCCTGCATGGACGCCCGTCTGCACATCAAGGACATCCTCGGTCTTGACGTCGGCGACGCCCACATCATCCGCAACGCCGGCGGTGCCGTCACCGACGACGCGATCCGCTCCCTGCTGATCTCGCAGCGGCTGCTGGGGACACGCGAGGTCATGCTCATCCACCACACCGACTGCGGGATGCTCACCTTCACCGACGACGGCGTCAGGGCCCAGATCGAGGCTGACACCGGCATCCGTCCCGCGTTCGCGCTCGAAGCCTTCAGGGACGTCGACGAGGACGTGCGCCAGTCGATTGCGCGCGTCATGGCCAGCCCATTCCTCCCGCATCGCGACAACGTTCGCGGCTTCGTGTACGACGTCCACACCGGCCTGCTTCGCGAGGTGGCTGCGGGGTGATCAGCTGGCGGATGCGGGGGCGTCCGCGGGCTGACTTCGCCCAAATCGACACAAGCTCCTGATAATACGGGCATGGCCCGCCGCACCTCCGCGCCGCGCCGGCGGCCCAATGCACCGATGGCATCGCGACTGCCCGCATGGGTGGCGGAGATCCCCGGGCCTTCCGACCCTCTCCCCGACCAAGTCCAGCAGTTCCTCGACTGGCTGCGCATCCAGCGCAACCGTCCGCCCACGACCGTGCGCGCGTACCGCCAGGACCTCGCCAAGTTCGTCGCCTTCATGCGCCGGCGCGAGCTCGCCGACCATTTCACAGCCGCGGTCGACCGCGGCGTGCTCCGCCGCTATCAGATCGAGCTCGCCGACGTGCTGCCCAACCCGCGCACACGAGCCCGTGCCCTGGTCGCGTTGCGCCAGTTCCTGTCGTACGCATACGACGAGGGCTGGAGCGAAGGCGAGCTGAGCCGCCAGGTGAGCGTGCCGCGGTACGTTGTCGGCGACCCCCACCCGGTCGCCACGCAGACGGTGCCGCGGCTGCTCGCCGCTCTGCCCACCAACGGGCTGCGCGACCTCCGTGACCGCGCCCTCATCCACCTGCTCGTGAGCACGGGATGCCGCATCGCCGAGGCGTGCGCGCTGGATCGCGGCGACGTGCGCGCCGATGGCTTTCGTGTCCTCGGCAAGGGTGGCAAGCACCGTACCGTGTACCTGACCGACGACGCCCACGCCGCCGTTCAGGACTACCTGGGCATGCGCGGTCCCGACCCAGCACCGGCGCTGTTCATCAGCATCGCCCGCGCCGACATGCCGCAAGGCAGGGCCCTCCCCCACAATCGGCTCACCACCGATGGTGCGCGCCACGCATTGCGGTCGCTGCGCCGTCGCTTCAGCGCCGACCCCGCGCTGTTCCCGCTCATCGACGACCTGCGCACCCCGCATGCCGCACGGCACACTGCCGCTACCACCCTGCTCGAGGCCACGGACGGTGACGTCCGGCTGGTACAGGAGGTGCTCGGCCACGCCACGCTCGAGACGCTGCGCGTCTACACCGAGATCACCGACAAGCGCAAGCGTGCCGCGTACCAGCGGCTCGGCGACTACCTGCGCGAGGTGGAGGCCGGCACCGCCGGCTGAGCCGCCCCCAGCCAGTCGTCGACGAGCTCGATGAACTTCCGCGGGCGCTCCATCATCGGGATATGGCCGGTGTTGTCCAGAACCCGGAAGGTCCAGTCAGGGCGCAGCGCCGCGACCTCTTGCGCCGCGGACAGCATGACCAGCCTGTCCTGGTCGCCATGCATGAGCAGCGTCGGCGCCTGCACCCGGCGGATGTGTCTCTCCACGGCGTCTCTGTGCCAGAGCCACTGCATCAGCGAGCTCGAGGCCTCGAGAAAGGCACGATCGGGCTCCTCCTGTTCCTGGCGCCACCTCATCTCCTCGATCAGCGCCTCGCGTGTCTCAGCCGAGATCCGTGACACGTCGACCGTGCACAGCTTGAGCACGTCGTCGACGAGGTGCTCAGGGCCACGACGGCGAGAGTTTGCGCGCACCACCCACGGCCCGATCGCCGGCATGCGCATCACCACGAACGCGGCGGCCAGCATCAAGGGGAACCGGCCCCCTGGCGTCATCGGCATGGCGGCGTCCACCAGCACCAGCGAGGCGACGCTGTGGCGCTGGCGCGAAGCAACCAACACGCTGATCAGGCCGCCCATGGAGTTCCCGACCAGCACCACTGGGCGTCCGCCGCCGATTTGCTCGGCGACGCGCTCCACCACTCCGACGTTGTTCGGGATGGTGGATTCCCGGCCGGCCCTGGGGGTGTGCCCGAAACCGATCAGGTCGAGCGACCAGACGTGGTGGGTGCGGGCGAGGTCGCCGGTGACGTCCCTCCAGGTGACCAGCGAGCCGCCGAGCCCATGGACGAGCAGCATGGGGGGCCCGTCGCCGCCGTGGTCGACCGCTTCGATCGGGCCGTTGACGTCGAGGGTGAGCTCCCTGTCCATCGCGTGATGCTATCGAGGGTGTCCCGACTCCGGTTCGTCGCGTGCGGGGCGCCAGACGTTGCCGAGCACGCGGACCGGGCCCTCGAAATCCTCGTCCCAGCAGGCGAGGATCTCCGCGCCGATGGCCGGGTGAAGCTCGAGGCGGAGCAGGTCGTCGCGATCGTGCCAGGCGACGTCGTCGAGCACGCCGTCACGGCCGACCCGCAGCTCGCCCGGCGTCGCGGTGGCGGAGAACACCACGTTGAGGAGGTGCCGCCCTCCAGGCTCGATGGCCTCGCAGACCAGGACCAGCCGGCCCACCTCCACGGCGAGGCCCGTTTCCTCGCGCAACTCGCGGACGGCCGCCTCGACGAGTGTCTCGCCGACCTCCACTCCCCCACCCGGCAGCAGCCAGTGGCGGTGCCCGTGCTTGACGTGCTCGGCGAGGAGGATCCGCCGGCCGTCGCACAGGCACACCGCCACCCTCACCCGGACGGCGGCATCGCTCACGAATGGATTATCGCCGCCGTCCCGGCGGCCTTGACACGAACAGGCGTTCGCGGTACCGTGGCGGCGTGGGAACATTTGTTTGGGGTGGTACGGCAATGCTCAGTGACTACGGCCGGCCTGTGCGCCGCTCGCGTCGACGGCCCTGGCAGCGCGATCGGCGAGTGGTTCTGGCAGGCGTCCTCACCGCCGGCGCGGGATTGGTCTTCCTCGGCGGCAACGTCTACGGTGGCTTCAACGTCGGTCAGCCGCAGCACGTCAAGGTGCACGCGGGAGACACGCTCTGGACCGTCGCGGCCGACCACTACCAGAGCGGCGACGTCCGTGACCACGTTGACCAGATCATCGGGCTCAACCACCTGGCCGACAGCTCGATCACTCCTGGCGAGGACCTGCTCCTACCGGCACCCTGAGCGGGCGCACGGGCACCGGTTCCGGAACAGTCCGGCCGGCGTTGAGGTCCGCCAACCAGGGCACCGACCCTGATGGTTGCGGGCTCGGCGTATCGGTCCCGCGGCGCCGCCCCCCGCCGCCACCACCGTCGTCGCCGTCGTCGCTGGGCGCCTCGCCGAGCATTCGCATGAAGACGACGCTGAACGCGATGAAGAGGGCGATCTTGCTGACCAGGGCGATGCACGCGCCGGCGATCTGCTGGTCGGTCATGACGCTGAGGCCGAAGATCCTCGGGGCCGCGCCGTACGTCGGGTACAGCTGGTGCTTGGCCAGGGCCACGGTGATCCCACCGAAGGTCTGCGGGATGGTGGCCACCATGATGTAGCCGAGAGTGGCCCAGCGGCTCAGGACGCGGCGGTCGCCCAGGGGCAGCACGATGGGCCACCAGAAAAGCACGGAGGCCGCCAGCAGGGAGAGCTGCTGCACCGCATACAGCTCGCTGCTATTCAGTGACGCTTCGTACGCGCCGGCGAGGTGCCAGCCGAAGAACGCCAGGTTGATCGCCAGCATCCCGCTCACGGGGTGGACCGATATGCGACCGAGGCGCGCGAGCCCACCAGGCACTCGGCTCCAGCCCCGGACAGGCAGGCCGAGCAGTAGCAGCGGCGGGACGACGCCCATCACCAGGGTGATCTGCAGGAGGTGCGCCGTCAGCAGGTAGTGCGACGCCAGCGTCTGCAGCGGGGAGAGCCACGATGTCAGGAGCAGCAGCACCGCCATTGGCGCTGCCGCGCGCCGCCAGAGTCCGCGCGACTCCTGGCGCGCCGCCCGCATCGACAGCACCGTGACGAGGACCGCCATCACCAGCCCGACCACGAGCACGGGATCGACGGGCACCGACCAGGGCGATGGCAGCACAACAGGAAAGGTAGCGCAGCCGTCCCCAGATGGCGAGAGGGCGGCGCTTCCTCGCACCGCCGGCCTGCGCGACCCGGGGCGGAAGGGGTACAAAGGCAGCGCCGCTATTCGCGCACGGCTCCGCCAGACAGCTGAAGTCCGTGTCTAAGCCTGAGCGATGCCAACCAACCCATACCAATTCTCCCTCCGGACCAGCCGGGATCCCGGCGAGGTGCTCGACGATGTTGCAGCCCGTCCACTGCCCGCCATCGCCGTGTCCGAACGCGGCGCCCACTACCTGGTGCTGCGTCCGCGACGCCGCTCGCGCTACGGCTCCGACATCGCGGTGGGCATCGTCATCGCCATCGTGCTCGCGGTGTTGATCGCCACGGCGGTGTCGCCGGTGTTCATCGTGATGCTTCCGCTCGCCGTGCTTCCGGGGATCCCGCTGCTGCTCGACCATCGGCGGCCGGACCTCGCGGTCAGCGCCGTGATCGACGACGATGGAAGCACTCGCGTCACCGTGCACGGAGAGGCGTCAGAGGAGCTCGCGGCGGCAGTCGATGCATTTCTCGGCGCGCTGCCGGACGCACCACCGGCACACATCGAGGAACGCGTCGACGCCATCGCGTCGACCGCGTAGCGCCTAGCCGATCACCCGGATGACCGCGGTGACGACGCCTTCGATGGCTAGGTCGCGGGCGTAGATCGGCTCCAGGCTTGGGTTTTCGGGCTGCAGGCGGATCCTGCCGCTCTCCCGGAAGAAACGCTTGACGGTCACCTCGGCCTCGCCCGTCGTCTCGTTCTCGATACGCGCCACCACGATGGTGCCGTTGGGCGGAGCGTCGCGACGCGGGCGCACGAGCACGATGTCCCCATCGTTGATCCCGGCGCCGATCATGCTGTCACCATGCACGGTCAGCCCATACGCGTCGTCGCCACCGGCGATCTCAGGGCCGACTGTGATGTGGTCGTCGACGTTCTGTTCGGCAAGCAGCGGCGTGCCCGCGGCGACGCGTCCGACAAGCGGCAGACGCAGGACGTTCGACGCCACTGGCGCCTGCATCACCTCGTCGCCGACCACCTCGACTGTGCGCGACTTGGTGGGATCGCGGCGGATCAGACCCTTGGTTTCTAGAGCGTTGAGGTGGTTCTGCACGGTCGACGATGAGCTGAGCCCCACCGCGTGGCCGATCTCGCGGACCGTCGGCGGGTAGGAGTGCTGGCGGGCATGGGTGCGAAGAAACTCGAGGATTTGGCGCTGGCGTCCCTCGACCGGCTCTGTCATGTCAACCTCCAAGCCATCTTTGGCGGCCGCAATGTACCACGGATCCGTCGATAGCGCAAACGGATGTTCCCATCGGCCCCGCACGTGGGCCGGTGCCGGTTTCAACGGTCTGGTGGCGAGTGCGTGAACGGCCCGTGCCGGAGAGCGTCCCGGCGCTGCTCGCCGCCTACGATCGGGGCCAGTCACGGCCCTCTCACGGAATCAAGAAGATCACCCCCCAAGAACACACCACTGTCGACCAGGCCGGCCTCGAAAGCGAGGTCCCGTCCTTTGACTCACCGCAGCCCGCTGCCGCTTCGCTGGCCGTCGAGTGCGACGAACCGGGCTGTGAAGCGGAGCCCGTCGACGCCTGCGAGTACGTGGACAGCCGCGGCAGCGCCTGCCGCACCCACTGGTGCGCCACCCACGGTCCCGAGGTAGCCGGCCATCGCTACTGCCGCCGCCACGCGGGCACCATGGTCGCGTTGGGCAGCAAGGCGAACAACCCCCGCGCGCTGCCCGACGTCGGCCATCGCGGCGCCTCGCTGGTGCGCTGGGTGTACCGCGACCTCGACCCGGCGCTGACCACCCTCCTCGACGCTGAGAGCCGGAGCAACGAGCACCTGCTCCGTGACACCGAGGTGGCCGTCGGTCGGGCCGAGGACGGCAGCCGCTGCTGGGAGATGAGCTGGAAGCTGGCCTCCCCGTCGGGCATCCGCCTGCGCATCACGCTCATGGTCGAGGAGCAGGACGACTCGGTGGTTCTCGTCCGCCTCGGCGACGAGGTTCTTGCCAGCGGCGTGCCGCCGTGGATCGAAGCACGCAGGCTCGGCAAGCAGGTCACCGAGGAGGAGGACCGCGAGCAGCGGCGCAGCTTCTACGCCTTCCTCGAGGAGTACCTCACCGAGGCGATCCGCCAGGCGTGAGGATCGCCTCGCCGACGGTGTCCGCGAGCGCCGCCGTCGTGGCCTGTCGGCCGCGTTCCAGCCGCAGCACGGCGGCCTCGTGGCGGAACCAGGTGCGTTGCGCCTTGACGTACCTGCTGGTGCGGCGGACCGCGGCAGCCTCTGCCTCATCCACGTTCAGGCGGCCCTCGAGCACGTCGACCGCCTCGGCGTAGCCGATTCCGGCGCGGCGGACAGCGTCGGCGCCGGTGCCGCGGTCGAGCTCGGCACGGACCTCGGCCAGGATCGCGCCCGCCCCGAACATTGCGTCCATCCGGGCGGCCAGCGCCTCGCCGTGAACGGTGCCGTCGGCGTCCAGCAGCACCAGGTCGAGGCGCCGACCCTCCCCTCGCCCGCGCGCCGCGGCGAGCGAGCCGTTGCCGGCACGGAGCAGCTCCAGGGCGCGGATCACCCGGCGTGGGTTGGCGAGGTCGAGCGTCTCCGAACCAGCAGGGTCGCGCTCGCGCACCTCGACGCCCAGCCGCTCCAGCCCGGCCGGGGTCGCGGCCACCCTGGTCAGCTCATCCCGCTCCTCCGCGACCGGCGAGGCGCCGAAACGCCAGCCCTCGCGGAGCGCGCGGTGGTACTGCCCAGTGCCGCCGACCACGATCGCGGCGACACCACGGGCGTCGAGGCCGTCGAGGACGGCCCGGGCACGCCGCAGCCAGTCGGCGACGGTGAACGTCTCCCCTGGCTCGCAGAGGTCGAGCAGGTGACAGGGAACGCCGCCCAGCTCTGCGTCGCTGGGTCGGGCGGTGCCGACGACGAGCCGGCGGACCACCTGGCGCGAGTCGGCGTTGAGGAGCTCGGCACCAGTGCGGCGGGCGAGTTCGACGGCGAGCGCGGTCTTGCCAGTGGCGGTCGGGCCGCCGATCGCGATGGTGCCGTGCGGCAGGGGTGCGCTCATGCCGGGGGGCGTCGAAAGACGCGTCGCAGCATGGCGTCGTCGAAAACAGTCACGGTGGGGCGGCCGTGCGGGCAGGTCACGCCGCCGCTGGTCTCGACGAGGCGATCGAGAAGCTGTTGCTGCTGATCGTGGGCGAGCTCGTCGCCGAAGCGCACCGCGGCGTGGCAGGCGATGAGTGCGGCAGCGCGGTGGCGCTGCTCGGTCACCGGGCCGCCGGCTCCGAGGGAGTCGAGCAGCTCGCCGAGCAGACGGGATGGATCGGCCGCGGCAGCCCCCGCCGGCACCGACGTGCAGCGCAGCGTGGTCGGTCCGAATGGCTCCACTGTGAAGCCACAGGACGCCACCAGCGCCTCGTGCGCGACGAACAGCTCCATGCGGCGGGCGTCGCACTCGACCAGCGCAGGCAGCAGCAGGAGCTGGCCAAGGGCATCTCCGTCCGACCACTCGGCGAGGAGCCCGGTGTAGATGACCTTCTCGTGGGCGGCATGGGGGTCGACCACCACCACGCCCGCCGGGGACGCGGCCAGCAGCCAGCGACCGCCCTGTTGGCCAAGTGCGCGCAGCGGCCGCAGCGCCTGCAGAGAGGTCCGTGACAGCTGCGCCGTTCGACCGTCGAGCTCCATGGCCGGCGGGTTTGCAGCCGGCTGTGCGCCGGGGCCAGCCCCAGGCGAGGCTTCGTTGAGCTGCAGGGCGGCGCCGTCCACGCCGGAGAATGAGTACACCGACGCACCCCGCAGCGTGTGCCAGCACGCGCGCTGGACCGCGCCGAACACGCGACGCTCGTCGCGGCAGCGCACCTCGCGTTTGGTGGGATGCACGTTGACGTCCACCTCGAGCGGGTCGAGCTCGACGCTGACCACGCCGTACGGATATCGACCCGCGGGCACGAGGCCGCGGTACGCCTCGGCGACGGCGGCCAGCATGGCGCGGTTGTGCACGCGCCGGCCGTTGACCACCAGCACCAGCCCGGTGCGCGCGCTGCGATGCCGGCGCGGCTCGCTGATCGCACCGCCCACGTTGATGTCACCCTCGACCGCAACCGGCAGGAGGTCGCTCGCGTCCGTGCCGAAGACTGCGCGGAGCGCGTGTTCGAGGCCTCCGCCCGGTGCGCGCAGCCGGGTGCGTCCGTCGACCACGCAACTGATCCGCAGCTCGGGCCGGGCCAGCACGAGGTCGCTGACCACGGCAATAGCGGCGGCCGTCTCGGCGCGCTCGGCACGAAGGAAGCGCAGCCGGGCCGGCGTGGCCGCGAAGAGGTCGCGGACCTCGACGGTGGTGCCCACGGGTCCCCCGCAGCTCCCCTCCTCCACCCTCTCGCCGTGACGCACGCGCAGGCGCGCGCCCACCTGCGAGGTGGCCGTGCGCGATGACATGGTCAGGTCGGCGACCGCCGCGATGCTCGCCAGCGCTTCGCCGCGGAAGCCGAGCGTGGCCACCGCCTCGAGGTCGGTGACAGCGTGAATCTTCGACGTCGCATGGCGCGCCAACGCCAGCGGCAGCTCATCGACGCCGATGCCGGCGCCGTCGTCGACCACGGAGATGCGCACGGTGCCGGCGCCGTCGACCACCACGTCGATGCTGGTGGCCCCGGCGTCGACGGAGTTCTCGCACAGCTCCTTGACCACAGACGCCGGCCGCTCCACCACCTCACCCGCGGCGATGGCGTCGGCGACAGACTGCGCCAGCCGGCGGATGGGCCTGACCGCCCCCACCGTGCCTGCCCCCGTCACGGGGTGGCGCGCTCGCGCAGCTCAGCCAGCTTGTTGAGCGCAGCGATCGGGGTCAGGCCCTCGATGTCGAGCTGGGCGAGCTCGGCAACCACGGGGTGCTCCGGCGCGATGCCGAGGCTGAGCTGGTCTGGGACGTCGCCTCCGGAGCCGGCCACCGGCCGCTGACGCTCGAGCTCGGCAAGCAGCTGGCGAGCGCGCACCAGGACTCCCGCCGGAACGCCGGCGAGTCTGGCCACGTGGATCCCGTACGAACGGTCGGCGCCGCCGGGGACGATGCGGTGCAGGAAGGTGACGGCGTCGCCCTCCTCGAGGACGTCGACGCGCGCGTTGCTGACGCGGGGCAACCGCTCGGCAAGGACGGTGAGCTCGTGGAAGTGGGTGGCGAAAAGTGTCCGGCAGTTGAGATGTGGCGCGTCATGGAGGTGCTCGACGACCGCCTGGGCGATCGACATCCCGTCGTACGTCGACGTGCCGCGGCCTATCTCGTCGAGGATCACCAGGCTGCGGCTGGTGGCCTGACGCAGGATGGCGGCGGTCTCGGCCATCTCCACCATGAAGGTCGACAGCCCGGCACTGAGGTCGTCCTGGGCGCCGATGCGGGTGAAGATGCGGTCACAGATGCCGATGCGCGCCCTCTCCGCCGGGACGAAGCTTCCCACCTGGGCAAGCAGCGCGAGCAGCGCCACCTGACGGAGGAACGTCGACTTACCGGCCATGTTCGGTCCGGTCAGCACCACGATCCGTTCGGCGGCGTCCAGCCGGCTGTCGTTGGCCACGAAACGCCCGGGGCCGAGCGCACGCTCGACGAGAGGATGGCGCCCCGCGTCGATGTCGATCACTCCTGACGAGTCAACCAGCGGACGCACCCAGTTCTCCTCGACCGCCACGCACGCCAGCGAGCGGTGCACATCGAGGATGGCGACGGCGGCGGATGCGTCGAGCAGGACAGCCGCGTGTCCGGCGACGCCGGCGGTCAGCGCCTGGAGCAGCTCCAGCTCCCGAGCCAGGGCACGCTCGCGCGCGCCGAGTACCACAGCCTCGCGGTCCTTGAGCGCGGCGGTGATGTAGCGCTCGGCACCGACCAGAGTTTGCTTGCGCAGGTAGTCCTCGGGCACCGCCTCCCGATGGGCGTTGGGGACCTCGATGTAGTAGCCGAAGACGCGGTTGTAGCCCACCTTCAGCGAGGGAATGCCGGTGCGCCGTCGTTCGGCGTTCTCGAGGCCGGCGATCCAGGTGCGCGCGCCGGCACCGGCGCCGACGAGCTCATCAAGCTGGGCGTCGGCTCCAGCACGGATGCAATCCCCGTCGCGAGCGCTGGCCGGAGGATCGTCGACGAGCAGCTCGCGCAACCGTGCCGCCAGCTCGTCTGGTGCGACGCAGCGTGCCGCCGCCGCGGTCAGCTCGCCCGCCTGCGCTCCAGAGAGGATGTCCTGGATCGCCGGCAGCGCGGCGCAGGCTTGGCGGACGGCGGAGAGGTCGCGGGGACCCGCGCTGCCCTGGACGCAACGGGCCACCAGCCGCTCGAGGTCGCGCACTGCGGCGAGCGCCTCACCCAGCGTGTCGCGCAGGCGCGGAGCATCGGCGAGCTCGGCGACGGCGTCGTGGCGGGCCAGGATCAGCAGCGGTTCGGTGAGCGGTTCGAGCAGCCTCGCCCGGAGCAGGCGCGCGCCCATCGGCGTGCGCGTGCGGTCGAGGAGGATGGCGAGGGAGACGCCACCACCAAGGGCAGTCACCAGTTCGAGGTTGCGCCTCGTCTGCGCGTCGAGGCGCATCCCTGCGCTGTCGTTGCGCCGGCGCACGTGTACGAAGCCCGCGGTGAGCGTGAGTCGCGCGCGCTCGCAGTAGGCGAGGACCGCGCCGGCGGCGCGTACGGCGCGGTCGACCTCCTCCACGCCGAACGCGTCGAGGGTCTGCGCCGCGGCGACAGCAAGAATCCGCTCGCGGGCGCGCGTGCTGTCGAAGAATGCGGGCGGGAGGACGGTGCGAGGGATGCTCGGGAGCAGCGTTGGCGGGGCGGCATCTGCATCCTGTGCGATGAGGAGCTCGGCGACGTCGAGACGCTCGCACTCCTCGCGCAACGGGACGGAGTCGAGGCCGCCCGCGACTTCGGTGAGAAGCAGCTCGCCGCTGGCGGGGTCGAATGCGGCGACGCCTGTCCGGCCGAGGCTGCAGTAGAGCGCTGCGCAGCGCGCCACACGGGTCTCATCGAGGTAGTCGGCTTCGCTGATGGTCCCTGGGCTCAGGACGCGGGTGACTGCGCGCTCGACGAGGCGCCCGGGCACCACCTCGCCGACCTGATCCCAGAGCGCCACCCGCCGGCCCGCCTCGAGCAGACGTCGGATGTACCCATGTGCGGCGTGGTGGGGCACGCCGCACATGGGGAGCCGGCCGGCGGCGCCAAAGCCGCGCCCGGTCAGCGCGACGCCGAGGATGGGAGCCGCCTCCTGCGCGTCGGCGCCGAACATCTCGTAGAAGTCCCCGAGGCGCGCCAGCACCAGCGCGTCGGGGTGCTGAGCCTTCACCGCGCGGTACTGCCGAAGAATGGGGGTGCTGCCCGCGTCGTCGAGGTCGATCGCCGGGCTCGGGTCAGGGACCACGCCGCTCTCATGGGGCGCCCGCCCCTGCCCCCGCCGGGTCACGCCGCCGCGGTGACCGCGTCGATCTCGAGCTGCCAGTGCGTCGCCGCGGCAACCCGTCCATGGCGCAGCTCGCCGCCGGTGGCGCTCCCCGCGGGCAGCCACGCGACCTTGCCCTGGCGGGTGCGCCCGTACGGGCGGCCGTCGCCGGCGAGGCCTTCGACCAGCACCTCGACATCGCGCCCCAACAGGGCGCGGTTGCGCTCCAGGGCGATGCCGCGCTGGATGTCGAGGAGGTGGTTGAGGCGGCGCTTCTTCTCCACGAGCGGGACGTCGTCCGGGCGTCGCGCCGCGGCGGTACCGGGACGCACCGAATAGGCCTGGATGTGGACGACGTCGTAGCGGATGTCGCTGAGGAGCCGGACGGTGCCCTCGAACTCAGCCTCGGTCTCGCCGCTGAAGCCCACGATGATGTCGGTGGTCAGGGCCAGGTCGGGGACGGTCGCGACCGCGGTGGCGATCTTGTCGCGGTACTCGGCAACCGTGTACACGCGGCGCATCCTGTGGAGCAGTTGGTCGTCACCCGCCTGCACCGGGAGGTGGAGCTGCTCACACACCGACGGGAGATCGCGCATCGCCTCGAACAGTTGCGGCACGGCGTTGCGCGGGTGCGACGTGAGGAAACGAAGCCGGCGCAGGCCGGACACCTCGTCGACTGCGCCGAGCAGCTCGGGCAACCCGGCACCTGACCCTGGATCGCGGTAACTGTTGACGTTCTGGCCGAGCAGGGTGACCTCGAGCACGCCGCGATCGACCAGGCGGCGCACGTCCGCGACGATCTCCGCGGTGGCGCGGCTGCTCTCTCGGCCGCGCACGAAGGGCACGATGCAGTACGTGCACATCTCGTTGCAGCCACCCATCACCGGCACGTAGGCGAGCAGGCGGTCCGACGCCGGCATGGCGATCGGGCCGTCTACGTCACCGCCGTACAGCGACTGCAGTCGTGCGAAGAATCCCTCCGGCTCGCGGACGTCGAACATGTAGTCGAGGTCGGCCATGCGTTGCAACAGCGCCGATCCATGCTCGACAGCCATGCACCCGGTCAGCGCGATCGCCCGGCCGGCGCGCTCGCGCTTCCAGGGGATCAGCTCCTTGAACTTCCCGTACACCTTCTGCTCGGCGTTGGAGCGCACCGCGCAGCTGATCAGCACAGCGATGTCGGCGTCCTCGAGCGGCACGTCAGGGATGAAACCGATCTCCGCAAACGATTCCGCCAGGTGCTCGTGGTCGGCGTCATTCATCTGGCAACCGATGTGCCAGAGGTGCACGCGCGGCGGCCGTCCCAGACGGGGCACGATCGGTTCTCGGCGCGGAGCGGGCACTTCTCCCGCGCCCCGCTGAGCAAGCGGCAGCGGGCGGAAGTGGGAAGCGGACTGGCTGAGAGTGGGCAGGTACACGCTGCCGGCAAGGGTAGCGAGTGCCGGCGCCTCGTAGCGGCTACCGCACCTCGACGAGCAACCGGATCCCGGTCCGCTCCTCGCCATCGATCGAGATGTCGATGAACGACGGGATGCAGACGAGGTCCAGGCCGCCGGCGGCCACGTATCCGCGGGAGATGGCGATCGCTTTGACGGCCTGGTTGATCGCACCGGCGCCGATGGCCTGCACCTCCACCCGGTGCTGGGTGCGGACCACGCCTGCGATGGCACCGGCGACGGCGACCGGCTTGCTGGTGGCTGAGACCTTGAGGATTTCCACGGGGTTCGGTTCCCCCTGTGAGGACGCGTGCTTGGGCGGTTGCTGCGACGTGATCATGAGATTCTCGCGATTGTGAGCCGTGGACGCGAATCACGGGTTTCCCCGCGATGCAATCGTTACTTCCGGAACCTATTCCGTCTGCGCAGGCGAATTCATTTCGCCGGAGCGGACAGCTCAAGGAGGGGGTGCACGGTGGGGAGACCTGGCCCCCCTCCGCTCATTTGGCGTATTCGACGCTGCGGGTCTCGCGGAGGACCACCACCTTGACCCGGCCGCTGTAGCTCCCCTCCGCATGCAGCCGCTTGGCGATCTGCCGGGCGAGCACCTGGGCGCGGTCGTCGCTCACCTCGTTGGGACGGACCATGACTCGGAGCTCCTTGCCCGCCTGGACGGCGAAGCTGTGCTCCACGCCCTCGAATTCGGAGGCGATCGCCTCGATGCGCTCGAGCCGCTTCACCGAGACGGCCAGCGCTTCGCGGCGGGCGCCACGGCGGGTGGCGGCGATGGCGTCGGCGGTCATGACCACGAAGGCGCCCACCGAACGCGGCTCCTCGTCGTAATGGTGGGCGCGGACCGCCTGAACAACGTTGGCGGGGCGGCCGAGGCGGGCGAGGATCTCGCCGCCGATGATGGCGTGCGATCCCTCGACGCCCTGTTCCACGGCGTGGCCGATGTCATGAAAGAGGCCGATCTCCCTGGCCTCCTGCTCGTCGTAGCCGATCTCGGCCGCGATCATCCCGGCGATGGCGGCGGTGTCCTTGCTGTGGCTGAGCACGTTGTGGCCGTAGGAGTTGCGAAAGCGCAGGGTGCCGAGCAGCTTCGCCAGCTCCGGGTGCACCGAGGGGATGCCCAGCTCCTGGCAGGCGGCCTCACCCTCCTCCTTGATCCGCTGGATGATCTCGCTGCGGCTCTTGCCGACCATCTCCTCGATGCGGGCGGGGTGGATGCGGCCGTCCGCGAAGAGTCGCTCGAGGGTGACGCGGGCGACCTCGCGGCGCACCGGGTCGAAGCCCGACAGGACCACAGCCTCAGGGGTCTCGTCGACGATGACGTCCACCCCGGTTGCCGCCTCGAGTGCGCGGATGTTGCGCCCTTCGCGGCCGATGATCCGCCCCTTGAGGTCGTCGCTCGGCAGGTGCATGACCGTCACCGACGACTCGCCGGTCTGGTCAGAGGCGTGGCGCTGCATGGCTGCGATGAGGATCTCGCGGCTGCGCTCGCCCGCTTCCTCGCGGACGCGCTGGTCGGCCGCGCGGATCCGCTCGGCGACCTCGGCGTCGAGCTCCGACTCCACTTCCGCGAGCAGCTCGGCGCGCGCCTCCTGCTGGGAGAGGCCGGCCACCCGCTCCAGCTCGCGGCCGACGAGGCCGCGCTCGCTCTCCGTTGTCTGACGAAGCTCCTCGAGCTCCTCCTCGCGCCGGGTGAGCCGCTGCTCGCTCTGTTCCAGCTCGCGGACACGGCGTTCCAGCCCCTCCTCGCGCTGGCTGGTGCGCTGCTCGAGGCGGGCGACCTCGGCGCGCCGTTCGCGGATGTCCGCCTCGGCCTCGCCGCGGATCCGGAAGGCTTCCTCGCGGGCGCCGACGAGGATCTGCTGCGACTCCTGGTCGGCGGACTGCTGTCGTGTGCGCAGCTCGGAGTCGGCGACGCCCCGCCCCTGGCGCGCCTGGTCGGCCGAACGGCGCGCGTAGATGACGGCGGCGATGACGACGGCCACAGCGATGCCCAAGCCCACTGCAAGGGCGACGATCTCGGTTGTGATCGGGGTTTCCTCGGGGTCGCGATCCTGGGGTGCGGCGGCACCCGGCCTGGCGGCGCCTCATCGGCGACGTCGCCTCCCCGAGTCGGGTGCGGCTGCGTCGCCCGCGGCCAAGCGCGGCCGGGCGTCGAGACGTGGTCGCATTGTAGTCGTGGGAGTGGTGTGACGAAAGGTTCGCCGCGGCTCGATTACCCTAGGCTCGAGTGACTTCCGAGACTTCCCTGCCCGTCCCTCCACGTTCGAGCAGCGAACTCGATTCTGTCGAGATCCCGATCGCCCCCGCCGACGAGCAGGCCGAGGCCGCCGCCCTCGAGCACGGCCTCGTCGAGAGCGAGCCTTCGGCGATCGGGGCCCTCCTCGTGGGGACCACCCTGCTCCGCATCGGGACCTCGGGCGCGGGCGTGGCCGTCGGCTTCGACCTCGTCGACATGTTCGGCGGCCGTCCCAGCGGGTTGGTGATCGGGTTCATCGGCGCCAGCCAGGCCGTCCCCGAGATGGTCTTCGCTCCCATCTTGGCACGCCTCGCCGATCGCCTGGGACGCCGGCTGTTCCTGATCGGCGGACCCATCTTCAGCGTGATCGGGGCGGTGATGCTCAGCCTCGCCAACCAACCCGAGCTGATCGTGCTCGCGCGGCTGGTCGAAGGCCTCGGCGCAGCCTGCTTCATCCCCACCGCGCTCGGCACCATCGCGGCGGCAACCACACACAGTCGGAAGCGCCGAGCCAACGCCAGCGGCGCATTCGAAGCCGCCAACCTGGCCGGGTATGCCGGGGGCTTCGTGGTCGGGCCGTTCGCATATCACTGGCTTCATCACAGCGCGTTCCTGGTGCTCGCCGGTCTCTACCTGGTGGCGGCGGTCGTCTGTGCCGCGCTGGTCCCGTACGTGCCACCACTCCCGGTGAGCCCCATCCGCCGGGTGTTCGGCGCCGTCTTCGGCCCCGGTCCGCTGCGCAGCTTCCTGCCCGCGTGGATCGCGTGCTTCGCGCTGCTCGGCGCCTACGCAGCCCACCTCCCGGCGTTGCTGCGCCGCGTTCCGGTGGTTGGCCAGACGCTCATACATCACTTCGACGAACGGCTGGTGTCGGTGATGCTGGTCAGCTGGATCGCGCTGCTGCTGCTCGGCATCGCGTTGTGGACGCCGCGCATCCCCAAGGTGGGCGCCGTGCGCATCATGCGCCTGGCCACTCCGGGAGCCTGGTTGATCGCCGGGGCGCTGCTGGCCATGAACCACACCGCGATCGCCTGGACCCCCATCTTCTTGCCACTGCTGGCTCTGGGGGTGATGATCCTCGCGGGTTTCGGTCCGGCCGCGGTCACTTATCTCGCCGAGTGCTCGGAGACCTTCGTGGCGGATCGCGCGGCCCTGATGGCCTTCTACACCGTGGCGCTGGCCGGCGGTGGGGCGCTCGGGTCGATTGTCGGGGGATTCGCGGTCAGGGTGGGTTACCTCGACGGTCTGATCCTGTTCGGGTTCGCGCTGTCCCTCTTCGCATATTTCGCGCTCGCCCCGGTGGTTCGCTACGAGCGCGCACTCCAGCGAGTTGTGGGAGCGTCCGACAACGCCGGCGTGCCCTGACGCGCGCGCTTCAGGCCGAGCTCTGTGGCAGCGGTGGGGTCAGTGGTGGAACCGAGCCGGTGCGTTGCACATCGCCGGGCAGCGGGCGGTAGTCTGCCTCGCTGAGGTTGTTGGTCGAGGCACGGCCCATCATCGCAGCGATGAGCGAGCCGATGGCGACGAGGACCAGGTTGACGGCGATCGCGGCGAAGCCGATGTAGATCTTGCCGCCGACGCCGAAGTCGTGCAGGCTGGTGGCGAACTTCTCCTGGAAGAGCGCGTACGTCCCCAGCGCCATGCCCCCTGCCCAGCCGAGCACCATCGACCCGAGGTGCAACCGCTTGACGTACAGCGCCACCACCAGCGCGGGCAGCGCGTTGATCATCCAGACGCCGCCCGCGGTCTGGTAGTTGATGATGTCGGTGGTCGGCAATGCCAGCACGAACATGAGGGCGCCGACCTTGACCAGCAGCGACACGACTTTGCTGACGGTCGCCTCCTCTCTGCGGCTCATCTCCGGATGCACGTACTCACGCCAGATGTTGCGGCTGAAGAGATTGGCGGCGGCGATCGACATCACCGCGGCGGGGACCAGCGCGCCGACCGCGATGGCTGCGAAGGCGACCCCGGTGAACCAGCTGGGGAACATGTTCTGGAAGAGGTCGGCGATGGCGCTGTTGTTGCCGAACTCCTTGCTGGGCTTTATCCCGGCGGCGATCGCCATGAAGCCGAACAGCCCGATCAGGCCGAGCAGGAAGGAGTACGCGGGGAGAAAGGACGCGTTGCGCTTGATGACGCGCTGACCGCTGGCGCTGAAGACGCCGGTCAGCGAGTGCGGGTAGAGGAAGAGTGCCAGCGCCGATCCCAGCGCGATGCTGCTGTAGGCGTTGAACAGCGAGGGCTGGAGCACGTCGGGCCTGACCTTCGCCTTCGGCGCCGCTGCCCTTATCTGCTCGACCTTGTGGAAGACGTTGCCGAACCCGCCGAGCTTGTAGGGGATGTAGATGATCGCAACGATCACCACGAGCCAGATGAGCCCGTCCTTGACCACGGCGATCAGCGCGGGTGCGCGCAGGCCACTGACGTACGTGAACAAGGCGAGCACCCCGAAGGCCACGATCAGCGCCACCTCGGGGCTGATGCCGATGTTGGCGAGCACCAGCTTGATCCCGAAGATCTGCAGGGCGATGTACGGCATGGTGGCGACCAGGCCGGTGAGGGCGATGAGCAGCGCGAAGAAACGGCTGTTGAAGCGGTCCTTGACGTAGTCCGAGCCGGTGATGTAGCCCTTGTTGCGTGACACCTGCCACAGCCGGGGCATGGTGAGGAAGACAAGCGGATAGATGAGGATCGTGTACGGCAGCGCGAACAGGCCGTACGCTCCCAGAGCGAAAACGACCCCAGGCACGGCGACGAACGTGTACGCCGTGTACAGGTCGCCACCGAGCAGGAACCAGGTGACGATGGTTCCGAAGCTCCGTCCGGCCAGCCCCCACTGCTCGATGTGATTGAGGTCGGCCCGGCGCCAGCGCGAGGCGCCGAAGCCGATCACGGTGACCAACACGCCGATGGCGATGACGATGACCAGCTCGTCCCAATGGGTCACGACCCGTCGCCTCGGCGGTTGAGCGCGTAGACAAGCCCGGTGATCCCCACCCCGAGGATCACCCAGAGGAACTGGTACCAGATGAAGAACGGGATGCCCGCGAAGCGCGGGTCAGCGTGCGCGTAGAGGGTGGGAAACAGCAGGGCGACGAATGGGACGAGGAGAAGGATGCGCGCCCAGCTTCCGCGCCGGTTGGTCTGAGGCGACCGCGCCATGCGGGGCAACGTTGCTCACCTGCACCACCACTGTCAAGACCCCGCCGGGGTCACCATGCGTAGGCTTCCGGGGCCGCTCCCACCGGCGGGAAGATGGCGTCGAGCCGCTCGAGCGCGGTGTCGTCGAGCCTCACCTCCAGGGCGCCGAGGTTGCTGTCGAGCTGCTCGAGCGTGCGCGGACCGATGATGGGCGCGGTCACCCCGGATTGGCGGAGCAGCCAGGCCAGACCGACGTCGGCGGGATGGCTGCCGATCTCGTCGCACAGTGCCTCGTAGCGCTCGATCTGCCCGCGGTGCTCGGCGACGAGGCGTTGCGTCTGCTCGGACGCCGAGCGGCCCTTCTGCTGCTTGCGGAGGATGCCGCCGAGGGCGCCGCGCATGAGCGGGCTCCACGGGATCACGCCGAGGCCGTACTCGCGCGCCGCGGGCAGGACCTCCATCTCGATATGCCTCTCCAGGAGGTTGTACAGCGACTGCTCGCTCACCAGTCCCTGGAAGTGCCGCGCGCGCGCCGTTTCCTGCGCCTGGGCGATGTTCCAGCCGGCGAAGTTCGACGAGCCGACGTAGATGACCTTGCCCTGGCGGACCAGGCTCTCCATAGCCTGCCAGATCTCGTCCCACGGAGTCTTCGGGTCGACGTGGTGCATCTGGTAGAGGTCGAGGTGGTCGGTCTGGAGCCGGCGCAGCGAGCCCTCGCAGGCGCTGATGATGTTGCGTGCCGAGAGGAAGGTGTCGTTGGGCCAGTCGCTCATCGAGCCGTAGAGCTTGGTGGCGATGACCACCTTTTCGCGCCGTCCGCCACCCTGCGCGAACCAGCGTCCCACGATCTGCTCAGTCCAGCCCTCCCCCTTCCTCCAACCGTAGACGTTGGCGGTGTCGAAGAAGTTGATGCCCTGTTCGAGGGCGCGGTCCATGATGCGGTGGGAGTCCGCTTCGGTCGCCTGCGGGCCGAAGTTCATGGTGCCGAGGCAGAGGCGGCTGACGGCGAGGCCCGAGCGGCCGAGGTGCGTGTAGTCCACGCGTCTCAGTCTGGATGGTTGGTCGGGTTCCCGGTATCCAGGTGGCGCAGCACCCAATGGACGGTCTCGACGTCAAACCCGCGCCTCTGCAACTGACCGAACACGCGACGGCACCGCACCTGGGCCAGCTGCCCATTGGTGACACGCCCCCACAGCCGTCTCCCCAGGGCCAGGGCCGCAGCCCGCTCGGCGTCCGGGTCGGCGACCGCCAGCGTCGCCGCCACGGCGTCGTCGTCGATGCCGCGGGCGCGCAGCTGTGCCGCCACTTGGATGCGGCCATGGCCGCTGCGCTGGCTGCGCGCGGCGAGGGAAGTCGCCAGGGCGACGTCGTCCACAAAGCCGTACCGGACCATCGCGGCGGTCGCGGCTGTGGCGGCCTCCTCGCTGAAGCCGCGCCGGCGAAGACGCTCCTGCAGCGCTCCCGCAGATTGCGCGGCGCCACGGAGGATGCGCAACGCCACCTCCTCGGCGGTTGCCACCGAGTCGGGATCCTCGGGCCGCGCCGGCCAGTGGCGTTCGCCGGCGTCGCCCGGATTGCTCATTGGTTCAGCCGACGGCCACCGGCGGAGCCGCTCCGTTGGTGTCGGCCTCGATGACCGGTGTGACCTCGGGCAAGGACTGCACCTTCACCTTGCCGGCGATCTCCTCGAGCAGGTCAACGTTCTGACGGAGAAAGTCGCGCACGTTCTCGCGGCCCTGGCCGAGGCGCATGTCGCCGTACGAGAACCAGGCGCCGCTCTTGTCGATGACCTTGGTCTCGATGGCGATGTCAAGCACGCTGCCGGCGTATGAGATGCCTTCGTTGTACATGATGTCGAACTCAGCCACCCGGAATGGCGCGGCCACCTTGTTCTTGACGACCTTGACCTTGACCCGGTTGCCGACCACGTCGAGCCCCTGCTTGATCGAGTCGATCTTGCGGATGTCCAGGCGTACCGACGCGTAGAACTTCAGAGCCCGCCCACCGGTGGTGGTCTCGGGATTGCCGAACATGACGCCGATCTTCTCGCGCAGCTGGTTGATGAAGATGACGCAGGTGTTGGAGCGCGAGATGGCGGCGGTGAGCTTGCGCATCGCCTGGGACATCAGCCTCGCCTGGAGGCCGACATGGCTGTCGCCCATCTCACCGTCGATCTCCGCCTTGGGGACGAGAGCCGCCACCGAGTCGATGACCACGACGTCGACTGCGCCGCTGCGCACCAGCACCTCGACGATCTCGAGCGCCTGCTCGCCGGTGTCCGGCTGGGAGATGAGCAGCTCGTCGGTCTTCACCCCGATGCGGGCTGCGTACTGCGGGTCGAGCGCATGCTCGGCGTCGATGAAGGCGGCCACACCGCCGAGCTTCTGTGCCTCCGCGATGATGTGCAGGGTGAGCGTGGTCTTCCCTGAGGACTCTGGTCCGTAGATCTCCAGGACACGGCCGCGCGGCACCCCGCCGACGCCGAGAGCGATGTCGAGGGTGAGCGCCCCCGTCGGGATCGCCTCCACGCGCTGGGTGCGCGCCTCACCGAGGCGCATGATCGCTCCCTTTCCATGGGAACGCTCGATCTGTCCGAGCGCTGTGCTGAGTGCCCGATCCCGCTCTGTGGTCACCGCCTCACTCCCGCTGACTGCGGCTGTGCGCCGCCCGTTGACCTCGACGATGGGCTCGATATTACGACTTTCTGGTGTTGTTGTCAAAGCAGAAACTCCATGATCTGTGGAATGGCTGGCATCGGTGCTGGGTCGTCTGGGCGGGGTTGCGAGAGTTGGCATCGAACAGATGTACGCCCCACTGTAGGGGCTGGCGGGAAGGATGACAACGGCATCGTGCGCGGCTCAGACGACAGCTGCCTGTCGCTGCCTGGCGACGCGCTCACGGGGCCTCGACCACCAGGCGCAGCGCTGCCACCACCGCGTTGGCTCGATTGCCGTCGCGGCCGCGATCCCCTTCCAGCCGCACCACCCGCCCGCTCCCGGGCGAGGCGATGGCCACGAAGACCATCCCCGCCGGCTTCCCTCCCTCCGCACTAGGCCCGGCGACACCGGTGATGCCGAGGCCGACGTCGGCTCCGAAGTGCTCCTGGGCACCTCGCGCCATCGCGGCGGCCACCTCCTCGCTGACCGCACCCTGCTGCTCGAGGAGCCGGGCGTCGACCCCGAGCAGATCCTCCTTCACCGCGTTGTCGTAGGCGATGACGCCGCCGAGCACGTACGCGGACGACCCGGGGACAGCGGTGAGCGCCGCTCCGAGCAGCCCCCCGGTACAGGATTCCGCCACAGCCACAGTCCATCCCCGCGAGCGCAGCAGCTCGCCGGCCATCGCGCTGTCGGGGAAGACCTCGGCCAGCCGCAGTGCCGACACCTCCCCCGCCATCAGATCAGGAAACGGCGGTAGCGCCACATGTAGTCAAGGCCGCTGAGCACGGTGGCCGTCACCGCCAGCCCGACCATGACCAGGGCGGCGATGTGCAATGCCGGGAAGGGCTGTTCGAGGATGAGCAGCCCGATCATCATGTTCTGCGTCAACGTCTTCGATTTCCCCCATGGTGTCGACGCCACCACCACGCCCTGGTTGGCCGCCACGAACCGCAAGCCGGTGATGAGGAACTCGCGAGCGAAGACCACCACCACCACCCACGCCGGGATGATGTTCTGGCCAACCAGGATGACCAGCACCGTGATCACCAGAATCTTGTCGGCAAGCGGATCGAGGAATTTGCCCAGCTCGGTGACCGAGTTGCGGCGGCGGGCGATCTGCCCGTCCAGCGAATCCGTGGCTGCGGCCGTGGCGTAGACCGCCGCGCTCACCTGGGCGTGATAGGCGAAGTCCGCGCTCAGCGAGTACCCAATCACCGGGACCAGCAGCAGTCGGAAGATGGTGAGCTGATTGGGCAGCGTCAGGTGACGCGTCATGCATCTCGCCCGAGCTCGGCCAGTGCCACCGGGAGCAGTCTAACGGGCACCACAAGGGCTCTAGCAGGAAGCACGCAGCGACACGGTGAAGGGCTCACCGAAATCGCCCGGGTACTCGGTGCTGACACGGACCGCGGTGATCGGGTTCCGTGCCAGGCCGGTGAGAAGCTCGAACATCTGCTGGTTGTCGGTGACCAGCCCGCCGACGAAAAGGCCGTTGGACGGGCTGGGGATCACCACGTCGTGCGTGGGCGTCCACACCCCGCCGGCGCGCACTTGGACGTGCAGCTTTGCGCCGCGCACCAGCATCGCGCGCAGCCGGCCCGTCAGTGAGGGCTGGACGTCGACGAACAGGTAACTGGACGCGGGGGTGGGCGGAATCGTGATGACGTCGCCCGGCCGCGCCGGCGCAAGAGCGCGGACACACTCCGGTGCAGGCAACGTACTTCCACCGGAATCAAAGAGCAGGACTCCGGGGCGCGCTTCCGCGAGGGTGGACGGGCTGAGGTGATAGTTTCCGAGCAGGGCGCGGAACGCCGCGCTGTCCTGGAACTGCGGCCACTCGTCGAGGATCAGGTGGTCCGCGGTGAGCAGCACGTGCGCCGGTCGGCCGCGGGAGGTGAGCGTCGCGGCGTCGACGTCCTGCAACCACGGGGTGTAGGCGGCATAGTTCTGCAGGACAGGCCCGGGCGCCCACGGGATGTCGTACGCCCAAACGTTGCCGGTGTCGATGGGGTCGAACAGCGTTGGCCCGGACCGCATTGCCGTGACGGTCGCCGGGGCGAGCCCCGCCTGCTTGCGAAAGTGCGCTCGCGCTGCAGCGATCTCTGCGATCCGAGCGTCGGCGCTGACAAAAAGGTTGGCGTAATGTCGGTAGGCGGTCACGACCGCGGCAGGTGACCCGTCACCGGGGGGCCCAGTGTTCCAGTCGAACCCGGTCAGACTGAGGGAGGGTGCGATGAACAGCCACGCGAAAGCGGTTCCAGCCGCCGCGACGATGGGAGCCACACGGTGCGAGCGGCTTGCCGCCGCGGCGGCAAGCAACACCAGCAACACCATCAGCACCACGGCGAAGTGGACGCGATGGACGGCACCCTCGCCGACGATCCCCTCCTTGTAGGTCACCACCCCCCAGCTCAGCGCGACGAGGGCGCCCAACCCGAGCATGAGCGTTCGACGGAGCACGGCGAGCACGCCGAGGGCGACGATCGGCAGCAGCGCAAGGAGGCTCAGCGCAACCTCCGCCCACGGCGTCAGCACCCCTCCCTGCCACGAGTACCCCGAGCTGATCTCCCACGACCCGCGCAGGTACATCGGGATGTCGCCAATCCACTGGCCTGCCACCACCCACAGCACCACGAAACCGATCACGCATGACCCGCTGAACAGCGCAGCGGTCAAGCGGCGGTGGGCCACGATCAGCGCCACCACGATGGCGGGCACCGTCACCTCGGCGACGAGCAGCTCGGTGCCGCGGATCATGCCGCTCAAGGCGAAGGCCAGGCCACCGAGGCAGGCACACACAGTGGCCAGGTTGGGGGGTTGCCGATCATCCGCCGCCAGCGCGGTGAAGACGAGCATGCAGATGGCGAGCTTGACCTCGATGCCGCTGCTCACCCCCCGCGTCACCACTAGTACTCCAACGACCACCACCCACCAGCCGAGGTGTACCCGCAGCCGCTGGAGGAAGAGTCCAACGACCGTAACGAAAAGGATGCTGAGCAACAGAAGTACGACGACTGTGATCGCCCACTCTCGCGGGTAGAGCAGCAATGGGTACTGGAAGTAGCCGAGAGGACCGAATGTCCAGAGCACCTGCGGACCCCAGTGCAGATGCTGATGGACCGCGGTCTGCAGACCCATCTGCCACTCGCTGTCAACGTTGAGGTCGACCAGGCCGGTGAGCGTAGGCAGCGTCAACGCCAACAGGGCGAGGAGCAGGACGACCTTCGCGACCCGTTCGCCGTGCCGCCGCGCCAACATCAGAGAGTTGCTCCGACGCGGTGCCGGCGCACCGTGATGCACCGTGCGGCTAGCGGTAGTTGGTGAACTGCAGGGGCACGTCGAGGTCGGCCTCGCGCAGCTTGGCGATCACGCTCTGCAGCGCGTCCTTGTCCCTGCCAGTGACGCGCAGCTGGTCACCCTGGATCCGGACCTGCACCTTGGGCTGGTCGCCGCGGATCTGCTTCTGCAGCTTCTTGGCCAGCTCGTCGTTGATGCCGCGGCGCAGCTTGATGACCTGGCGGATGTTACCCCTGGCCGCATTCTCGGGCTTCTGCACGTCGAGGATCTTGAGGTCGAGGTTGCGCTTGTGGAACTTGCTCTTGAGCACGTCGACCATGGCGCGCAACTGCATGTCGCCCTCAGTGGTGAGAGTGATCTGTTCCTTCTCGAGCTCGATCTCGGCGGTCAGGTTCTTGAAGTCGTAGCGGGTGCCGATCTCGCGCCGGGCCTGGTCAAGGGCGTTGACCAGCTCCTGGTGGTCGAAGTCACTGACGACGTCAAACGAGAACTCCTGGGGCATGTGTGCCAGCAGGATACCGGGCGCGGCGGCGCCGCTTCAGCCATCGGGGGCGACCGTCTCCGGGACGGCTGCGATCAGCGCCGCCTGCTCATCCGGCGTGGGAGGCACCGGGCGGCGGGCCGCGGAGAGGAACTCGAGGAGCGGGGCGACGAGGTCGGGACGGATCTGCGAAAGGGCCTCGTCCCCCTCCGCGCGCACGACGAGGACGCCTGCATTGAGGAGCCGGTCGAGCTGGTGACGAACCTCGAAGCTCTCGGTGTCGGTGAGCGCGGCCAGCTCGTCGACGGTGCGCGGCTGGTCGAGAAGGTGGCGCACGAGTCGCAGTCGATCGGGGTCGGCGAGTGCCCGGAGCAGGTCGACTGTGGGGCGGAGCTCGTCGGGCGAGCCGGATAGCAGGGCGCGGGCAGCCTGCCACGCCTGCTGCGGGCGGCTCGGCAGCTGGCGGCCGCTGATATAGCTGGTCTGCAGCAGCGCCTCGCCCACCGTCGCGCCCGCGCTGCGACGCGCGGCCACGACATAGATGATGCTCACCACCACCAGCGGGATGGCGACATCGAGCCAGCCGGCGCCGATGCCGACGCGGAAGAGGCGTCGCCCCAGTGCCAGCAAACCGGTGACGATGCTGGCGATCACGCCGATGTCGAGGGCTGCGGCGATCAGGGCGCGGACGACGCGGGGCACCCGCACCAGGCCGGCTCCCGTCGACGGGGGTGTGCGCCGGATCGCGAAGAAGATCCCGAGCCCCATGACGAGAAGGATCACGCCCTGCACGGCGAGTTGCTCGATCCGGTTGAAGAAGTGTTCGACCGGGATGCCGACGACAGTTCCCAGGGCGGTGAACACCCCCACCCACACGATCGTCGAGGGGATCATGGCCACGATGAACGTGCGCCGCGGCACCCGCACCGCGCCGGCCACCAGCGTGGTGTAGATGCGCAGCCCCGGGATTAGCCGGCTCAGCCCCACGCCGATCCACCCCGCTGATCGCACCCGTTTCGACACGCGCTCGAGGTTGCGCTGCTGGTGGAGCCGCTGCGCCAGGGAGATGAGCCCGCGCTCTCCCACTAGTCGCGCCCAGCTGTAGCCGATCACCGAGCCCGCGAAGCACGCCACCATCGCGAGCGGTACGAAGACGTACGGGTCCAATCCGCCTGCCGCGATGAGCAGCCCGGCGGCGAGCAGCACGATCTCGCCGGGGGCGAACGGCAGAGGCACGCCAGCCTCCTCGGCGAAGAGGAGGCCGCAGAGCAGGACCACTGCGACGACGCCGTGCAGGCCCTGAAGAAAGTTCATTCAGGCCCGCTCGCGCCCGAGGTCGACGATCTGCGCGTGCGCGCGTCCGGCGGTGAGAGTCATCACCGCCATGGTGAACGTTGGCATGCTGCGGCGGTCCGTGGGCGAGCCCGGGTTGAGCAACAGCAGCTCACCGTCGTCCTCGCACCAGGGGACGTGGCTGTGACCGAAGGCGACGACCCGCGCATCGGGCCAGCGCGCGCGCAGCCGCTCGCGCCGTCCGCGCGCTGGACCGGAATCGTGCACCACCGCGATCGGCACGTCGTCGATGTCGAGCAGCAGGTGCTCAGGCAGCTCGTCGAGCCGGAGGTCGTTGTTGCCACGTACCGCATGCAGCGGTCTCTGCTCGCTGATTCGCTCCAACAGCGCGCCGTCGGTAACGTCACCAGTGTGGATGACCACATCGGACGAGTCGATCAGAAGCCATGCGCGCGGGGGCAGGTCACGCGCGCGCATTGGAATGTGGGTGTCGCCGAGCACAGCGACGCGGGTCACTCCTCGCCGAGCTCGGCAAGGTACTCGTCGACCTGGATGACATCCATGAGCACCTCGCGCGACTTGCTGCCCTCGTATGGCCCCACGATGCGGTGCTCGGCCAGCTGATCCACCAGCCGCGCCGCCCGCGTGTAGCCGACGTTCATCTTGCGTTGCAGCAGGGAGGCGGCCGCGCGGCCCTCGGCGGCGACGATGTGCGCTGCCTTGGCGAACAGCACGTCGCGCTTGCCGGCGTCGCGCGCCCACGACACGTTGGCCTCCACCTGGAAGATCTCCTCCTGGTAGTCCGGCTTGCCCTGCGCCTTCCAGTGCCCGATCAGCGCGTCCAGCTCGCGATCGCTGACGAATGCGCCCTGCAGCCGCTGCGCCTTGCCCTGATCGATGGGCAGGTACAGCATGTCGCCGCGGCCGAGCAGCTTCTCGGCCCCCATCTCGTCGAGGATGACCCGCGAGTCGGTGCCGCTCGATACGGCGAACGCCACGCGCGACGGGATGTTGGCCTTGATGAGGCCGGTGATGATGTCGGCCGAGGGTCGCTGGGTGGCGACCACCAGGTGGAGCCCGACGGCACGGGCCAGCTGCGCGATGCGGCAGATGAGGTCCTCGATCTCGCCGGCTGCGACCATCATGAGGTCGGCCAGCTCGTCGATGACGATGACGGTGTACGGCAGCGGCGACAAGCCCAGGCTCGGCGCCCGCTCGTTGAACGCCGCGATGTTGCGCGCGCCGTGCGAGGCGAACAGCTTGTAGCGTTCCTCCATCTCCTTGACGGCCCAGCGCAGCGACGCAACAGCGGCCTCGGGCTCGACGACCACCGGCACGAGCAGGTGCGGCAGGTCGGCGAAGTTGCTGAGCTCGACACGCTTGGGGTCGATGAGGATGAGCTTCAGCTCCGCGGGCGTCGCCTGGAGCAGGAACCCACCCAGGACGGCGTTGATGCACACTGACTTGCCGCTGCCGGTGGCGCCGGCGATGAGCAGGTGGGGCATGCGCGTCAGGTCGCCGGCGACGGGGCGGCCGCTCACGTCGGCGCCGAGCGCAACCGCGAGATGCGAGCGACCGTCGGTGAAGCTCGACGACTGCACGATCTCCTTGAGCGCGACCAGCTGGGCGGCCTTGTTGGGCACCTCGATGCCGATCGCCGACTTGCCCGGAATGAACGGCTGGATGCGGATCGGCGCCGCCAGCGCGAGTGACAAGTCGGTCTGGTACCCGACGATCTTGCGCACCGGCACACCTGCCGCGGGTTGGAGCTCGTACTGGGTGACCGTGGGACCGACGGACTCGCCGATGATCCTGGTCTCGATGCCGAAGCTGCGCAGCGTCGAGACGATGGTTTGTTTGTTGCGCTCCACCTCGGCGTTGAGCCGCTCGCGCTTGCCGGCCACGGTGTCGAGGATGTCGGGCGTCGGCAGCACCCAGACCTTCTCGCCCTCCTCCTCCACCATCGCCTCGCCGTGGCCGAGCGCCACCTTGGGGATGGGACCGAGAACGGGCTCGGCGGTTCCCTCGAACTCACGCACGAAGCCCTCGTCGATGAGTGGCTCGACGTTGTCGAGCTCGGGGTCGGCGATGGCGGCGAACGCCTGGGGCAGGTCGACGGGTGCGGTGACCGCTGGGGGCATGAACGCGGGTGGCGCGGCGGTGCCGGTGAGGTTGACATCGGTGCCAGGTTCGGATCGCTGGCGTCCCTCTTTGATGACCGGTGGGTACGGATCGTCGGTGGCGAGGTGGTCGCGCAGCCACGCAACGAGTGGGGCAACACGCAGGTCGACGGCGAGCACCAACCCGAGCGAGGCCGCGACGAGCATGAGCACTGCCGACGCGGGCCCTCCGAGCCGGTCGGCGATGCCGGGGCCAACCCGGTTGCCGATCCAGCCGGCGCTGCCGGTGGCGGCCAGGCCGAGGAATCCGAGGACGGCGAGCACCGTCACCAGCGAGCCGATGCCCGCCATGAGGCCGCCGCGCCATTCGTGACCCTGCAGCAGGCGTGCGCCGGTGACCCCGAAACCCGCCGCGAGCAACCAGGCCCCGACCCCAAGCACGGTGAACAGGCTGTCGTGAACCGGGCCGGCGACCGAGCCACCTCCGGGAATGAGCAGGACCACGGCGAGCACGGCGCCGAGCCCGAGGAGTGCGACCCCGCTCAGCTCACGACGCTGATCGGGGGTGAGCATCGACTGGCGCCTTGCCGGGGCACGACGGGGAGCCCGGTTGGCGCGTGCGGGCGCTCGGCGGCGTGTTGCCGGGCGGGATCTCGTGGGGGCGCGTGGTGCCATCTCTTGGTGGTGCAGCCTGGGTCGTGACGTGGTGAGAATCGCGGCTGCTCTCCGGCTCCCCGGAGGCGCGTCGATCGTATCAGCAGGTCGCGGGCCGTGCCGAACCTGCGTTCGCCCTGCTCAGACCTCGGTGACGACGGGCAGGATCATGGGACGGCGGCGGGTCCGCGAGTAGAGGAACCGCGAGAGCCCCTCGTGGATCGCCGAGTGCCAGACGGTCCACTCGGCGTCGGGATTCAGCTTGTCGACAAGCGACAGCGTGTGGGCGCGCGCCTCCTCGAACAGGTTGTCGGTAGCACTGTCCTCGATGAATCCCCGGGAGATCAAATCAGGTCCCGCGATGACCAAGCCGGTGCTGCGCTCGACCGTCATGGCCACGATGACCACGCCGTCTTGGGCGAGCAACCGACGGTCGCGGAGCACGACGTCGCCAGCCTCGTCGATGCTGAGCCCGTCGACGTAGACGTACCCGGCGGGGACTCGCTGGCCCCGGCGATGGATGCCCTCGGCGTCGATGTCGATCACCGTCCCGTTGTCGACCGGCAGGATGCGATCGCGCGCGATGCCCACCGAGGCGGCGATGTCGGCGTGAATCGCCAGGTGCCGGTACTCGCCGTGGACCGGCACGAAGTACTTGGGCCGTGTCAGGGTCAGCATCAGCTTCAGCTCCTCGCGGCTGGCATGTCCCGACGCATGCACGTGGTGCTTGGACGAGTTGAACACCCGCGCCCCGCGGCGGTAGAGGTTGTTGACGGTGCGGTGTACCGCCTCCTCGTTGCCGGGGATGGGGTTGGCGCTGATGATCACCGTGTCGCCCTCGTGGAGCTGCACCATCGGGTGCTCACCCGCGGCGATGCGCGACAACGCCGACATCGGCTCACCCTGCGCGCCCGTGCAGAGCACCGCGAGCTCCTTGTCGGGAACCGAGGCGTGCTGTTTGGGCGACACGAAGATGTCGGGCGTGCGCAGGAAGCCGAGCTCCTGGCCGACGCGCACGTTGTTGAGCATCGAGCGACCCACGATGAAGCACTTGCGCTCGCAGTCGACGGCTGCGTCGATGGCCTGCTGCAGGCGCGAGATGTTGGAGGCGAACGTGGCCATGAGGATGCGCCCCGGCGCGGCCGCGAAGAGCGGGGCCAGGCCCTCGCCGACGCGCCGCTCGCTCGGCGTGGTCCCGTCGTGTTCGGCGTTGGTCGAGTCACTGAGCAAGAGCAGCACGCCGTCGTCGCCGAGGCGGGCCAGCCGCGCCAGGTCGGGCGGCGAGCCCTGCACCGGCGTCTGGTCGATCTTGAAGTCGCCGGTGTGAATGATCACTCCCTCGGGGGTGTGCAGCGCCAGAGAGCAGGCGTCGGGCACCGAGTGGGTGATGTGGATCCACTCGACCGCGAAGGCCCCGAGCTGCACGGTGTCCCCGGCACGCACCGTGTGCAGCTCGGTGGAGTCGAGCAGCTTGTGCTCCTTGAGCTTGTTGCGCAGGAAGCCAAGCGTCAGCGAGGTGCCATACACTGGCACAGGCAGTCGCGGTAGCACGTACGGAAGGGCGCCGATGTGGTCCTCGTGGGCGTGGGTGAGCACGATGCCGCGCACTCGTTGCACCCGCTCCATCAGCCAGGTGATGTCGGGGATGACCAGGTCGATGCCGAGCATCTCCTGCTCGGGGAACATCAGGCCGCAATCGACGACCACGATGTCGTCGCCGCACTCGACTGCCATCAGGTTGCGGCCGATCTCTCCGAGACCGCCGAGGGGAACCAACGAGATCACAGGGCGAAAAGGCTCAATTGGTCGTGCTCGCGTCCGAGCTGGTTGACGGCGCGCTCCGGAACGCGCGCTGCACGCATCGATTCGGCCTCGTCCAGATAGCCGCGCACACGTTGCATGTCGGCGAAGAGCGTCTCGCGCAGGGAGCCGTTGTAGAGGGCGGCGGCGGGGTGATATAGCGGCACGTACACGCGGTCGTCACGCACCACCCGCTGACCGTGGAGCCGGGTGATCCCCGCTGACTCCGGGAGCAACCGCTGCAGGGCGTGGCGGCCGAGGATGAGGATGACGTCGGGTCGAATGAGCGCGACGGTCTCGTCGAGGAATTGGCTGCACGCCTCCACCTCGTCAGGCTGCGGGTCGCGATTGCCGGGCGGGCGGCAGCGGACGGTGTTGGTGATGTAGATGTCGCGGCGGGTGAGGCCGATCGACTCGACGAGCTCAGTGAGCAGCTTGCCGGCAGCACCCACGAACGGACGGCCCTGCTGGTCCTCCTTCTCTCCGGGAGCCTCCCCCACCGCCATGATCCGCGCCTCGACCGGTCCGTAGCCGGGGACTGCCTGGGTGCGCGTCACGTGGAGGCGGCAGGCGACGCACGCCCGGATCCGGCCGTGGATCTCGAGCAGCTCCTCAGTGGTCGGCGCCAGCTGCATTGGCGTCCGATTGTAGGGAGTGACTGTCGCGGCGCCGCCGTACCGGGCTGGGCCTCAGGACGCGTGGGTCGGTCGATCCGAGCCGGCCACGCCCGGGCCGACCAGGGTCCGCGGTACGCAGCGGCGCAAGCGCCGCGGCCAGGGCACGCATCGCCGCCCGGGTCCGTCCCTTGACGGTGCCCAGTGGAACCGCCGTCCTGGCCGCGATCTGCGACTGCGAGTAGCCTCCGTAGTAGGCGAGTTCGATGGCTTCGCGCTGCGGCGGGGACAGGTTTGCAAGTGCCGCGGTGATCGCGCCAACCTCCTCGCGCCGCAGCACGTCGGAGACAACGTCGTCCGAGCTCGCCAGCGAGGTGAGCGTGTCGACTGGCGTGTCATGACGCCGGCGTCCAGATGGTCCTCTGAGCCGGTCGAGCGCTCGGTTGCGCACGATGCGACAGAGCCAAGTCTGTATGGATCCGCGGCTAACATCGAATCGGTCGGCGTTTCTCCAGACGGCAAGAAAGGCCTCCTGCACGACGTCCTCGGCAACGCCCCGGTCGCGGACGATTCGAAACGCCAGCGTGAAAGCGAGGTCGCTGTAGCCGTCGTACAGGGCACCCATGCTGTCCGTCGCCGCGAGGCCTACTGTTGGGCCGGACACAGCCACTGCCGCCGGAGTGCTCACCGCAGCCAGGGCACTGTTCAACATGCCGGCAGTGTCAGCCGCGGGGGGCCGGCAGGACCAGATGTCTGGCGGCCTTACCTAGACAGGATCCTGGACAACGACGGGCGGCAGTTGCGGCCACAGGTCCATTCCGGCCGACGTCAGGTCGCGGCCAATCAGCACGATGAATGCGCTGGTCAGCGTGGGCACAGCGTACGTGTCGAAGTTGAACAGCCCGGAAACGGCGCGGGTCCTCAGGTTGAGCTCCCAACCGCGCCGGCGTGTGGGTCGGGGCTTGTAGATTCGGGCAGCCTTGGCTCGGTCCCCAGGCTCCACGAGTTCGAGGAAGCGCGTCCCGCGCAGCTTGAGCCTGAGCACTCCGGCCATCCTGGCAAAGGCCATGTTGGTGTCGATGATGGTGCCGCTGGCATCGAGGAGGCAGACGACGTTGGGCAGCAGATCTGCGACGGCTCGCCACGGCGCCTCCTCCGTGCCGCGAGGCTCGTTGTCAGCAATGTCCGGCTCGGGCGTGGTGGCGATGTCCACCACGGAGAGGCCCTGGGCCTCCGCGACGGCGAGTTTCAGGGAAAGCCCCCGCGCGGCCACGTTGAGCCGCACGCGGCGAAGGGTTTCGACATCATCCATGCTGTAGCGCCGGTGGCCGCTTGCGGTGCGCGCCGGCGAGAGACTGCCGTGCCTGCGCTCCCACGCGCGGATGGTGTCAGTGGACACCCCGACCATCGCCGACAGCTCACCGATCGTCAGGGCGAGATCTGCGGCCATCGCGTCAGCGCAGCAGCTTGCGCATCAGGACGGTGGCGACACGTGCATCGCTGCCGTGAGCGTCGGCGCCGACCGCTCGCCACAGATCGGGCGCTCGGTTGAAGAACGCACCGCCGACAAGTACGGGAACACCCAGTGCTTTCACCGCGTGGATGGCGGTGGCGATCTCGCGATCGGCCGGAAGGTATGCCGCGGAGAGCCCGACCACATCCGGCCTCCACTCCGATACAGCGCGAAGCAGCTCCGCCCTTGGGGTCGGTGGTACCAGCTGCCGCACGGTCCAGCCCTCATCCTCCAAGCCCAGCGCGAGCAGCTGCATGCCCACCACATGGCGCTCTCGCGTCAGCCCCGAAAGGATGCAGCAGGCTCCGCTGCGAACGGGGCGGTCGACGGGGGTTGGCGCCAGGCGTCCCCCCAACGCGGTAACGATCGCGGTGGCGCGATGCTCCTCCGCCACCCCGAGCCGGCCCTGGTACCACAGCTCGCCGATCTGGTATTGCGCGGGGTGGATCAGGTCGCTGATCACTGCCAGGCGAGACCGGGTTGACCCCCAGAAGGCGTCGGCGATCCCCCCAGCCATACCCGCGTCGCCGGCGACGAGCGCGGCAGTGAACGCCGCGACCGGCGGTCGAGGGCGGCGCCCGCGGGTGGCGGAGGCCGGCGCCGAGAGGGACATGTCCAGGATCTTGTCAAAGTCCTTGTGGCTCGGGTGGGCCCGGGCAGGGCAGAGCATCTAGCGTGGCGTGGAGTGAATGAAGTCTCCACGACGCGCGTGTGGGTGCTCTGCTCCGACCGCGACCTGCGCGAATCGCTGTCGGAGCTGCTCGAGATCGATGGCAGCGTGGTGACACACAACCCTGTGACACCTGCCGCGCACCTCCCCGCGGTTGTTCTCGCGGCCTGCGATGCGTGGCCGCCAGGCTGGGACCTGGCGGTGCTCCGTAAGCACTTCCGCCGGGTTCCGTGTCTGCTTCTGAGCGGTTCGCTGCTCGCCGGGGACTTCGCAGTGACCCGCTTCGAGCGGGGGTACTTCGTGCAGCTCCCGGCGGCGCCCGGGCGAATCCTCGAGTTGGTGGGGGAGCTGACCGGTGCATAGGTGGGACGGCGACGACGTCACGCTGCTCACCCGCACGTCGGCGGACCTGACCGCCCTGGCCGCGACGATCGAGGTGCTCCGCCGCCGGCGACCCGCCGACCGTTCGGTCCAGCGGGCTCAGCGACTCGTCGACAGACTGCAGGACACGGTCACACAGCTGGTCAACCAGCTCAAGCGATAGCCGACGGGTCAGGGGGCCAGCAAGAGCTCAGCGACCTGAACGGCGTTGGTCGCCGCTCCTTTGCGCAGGTTGTCGGCGGCCAGGAAGAGCGCGAGCCCGTTCTCACGCGAGCCATCGGCACGGATGCGACCGACGTGCACCTCGTCACTGCCGGCCACTGCCCGGGGCGTCGGGTACTGCTGCGACTCGGGATCGTCGACGACGAGGACGCCGGCCGCGTCGGCGAGCAATCGGCGCGCCTCGTCGGCCGAGGCGGGCTGGTCGAATTCAATCCACACCGCAGCGGAGTGGCCAACCGCCACCGGCACCCTGACCGTGGTGACACTGATCGGCAGCTCCGGAGTGTCGAGGACTCGGCGCACCTCGGCAGTGACCTTGGTCTCCTCCTCGGTGTCGGCGCCGATCATCGGCCAGCCGCCCGGGACCACGTTGCCGTGCAGCACGTGCGGGTAGATGGCTTTCTGCGGGGGACGGCCGTAGGCGTCGTCACGTTCCTGTGCGGCGAGCTCGGCAGAGAGCGCGCGGCCTGCGCCGCTGGCGGCCTGGTAGGTGGCGACGGTGAGGTGGCGCAGGCCGAAGTGCCTGTGGAGGGGCGCGAGCACCACCGCCAGCGGGATGGTCACGCAGTTCGGGTTGGAGATGATGCCCGGGTGTCTGCCGATCGTCTCGGGGTTCACCTCGGGGACCACCAGCGGCACGTCCGGGTCGAGGCGGTAGGCGCTCGACTTGTCCACGGCGACTCCGCCGTCCGCGGCCACCACGGGAGCAAACCGGCGGGACGTCGTGGCTCCGGCGGCGAAGAAGACAATGTCGGCGCCCTCGAGTGCGTTCTCATCGACCTCGGCGACCGGGACGTCGTGGTCGCGGAAGCGCACGAGCGCACCGGCGCTGCGCGCGCTCGCGAAGGCGCGGAAGTCGCCGATCGGGAACACCCGATCCTCGAGCACACGCAGCAGCGTGCCGCCGGCAGCGCCCGTCGCCCCCACCACGGCGACGACGGGCGGACTCTGCACGGTGGTGGCTACGCCGGCCCGCCGCTGCCGGCGCCGGCGGCCTCGGACTGCTGCTTGGCCAGATCGCGGATGGCTTCCTTGCGCGAGAGGTTGATCCGGCCGCGGTCGTCGACCTCGATGACCTTGACCATGATCTCGTCACCGATGTTGACGACGTCCTCGACCTTCTCGACGCGGTGCTCGGCGAGCTGGCCGATGCGCACCAGGCCCTCCTTCTTGGGAGCGATCTCCACGAAGGCGCCGAAGCCCATCAGGCGAGCGACACGACCCTTGTAGATCTTGCCGATCTCGACATCATCGGTGAGGTCACGGATCATCGCGAGCGCCTGCTCGCGCGCCGCCGCGTTCGCAGAGGCGATGCTGACTCGGCCATCGTCCTCGATGTCGATCTGACAGCCGGTCTCCTCGACGATCTTGCGGATCATCTTGCCGCCCGGGCCGATGACGTCGCGGATCTTGTCGGGGTTGATCTGGATGGTCTCGATCCGCGGCGCCCACGGGCTCATCTCGCTGCGCGGCTGGGCGAGCGCCTCGGCCATCTTGCCGAGGATGTGGATGCGACCGACGCGAGCCTGCTCGAGCGCCTGCTCAACCAGCTCCCAGCGCAGCCCCTTGATCTTCATGTCCATCTGGAGTGCGGTGATGCCCTGCTGGGTGCCTGCGACCTTGAAGTCCATGTCGCCGAGAGCGTCCTCCATCCCCTGGATGTCGCTGAGGATGGCTGCGCGGTCGTCGCCCTCATCGGTGATGAGCCCCATGGCGATGCCCGCGACCGGCGCGACCAGCGGTACCGCCGCGTCCATGAGTGCGAGGCACGTGCCGCACACCGACGCCATCGAGGTGGAGCCGTTGCTGGAGAGGATCTCGGTGACGATGCGCACCACGTACGGGAAGTCGGCCTCGTCGGGCATGACGTTGTGCACGGCACGCTCAGCGAGCGCCCCGTGGCCGATTTCGCGGCGCCCAGGGGCGCGCTGGAAGCGGGCCTCTCCGACCGAGTAGGGCGGGAAGTTGTACTGGTGCATGAAGCGCTTGAAGTCCTCGAGCCCGAGACCGTCGATCTTCTGCTGGTCCTGGCCGGAGCCGAGGGTGACGATGGAGAGCGCCTGGGTCTGGCCGCGGGTGAAGATGGCGCTGCCGTGAGTGCGCGGCAGCACACCGACCTGAGCCCAGATCGGACGGATCTCGTCGGTGCGGCGGCCGTCAGGACGCACGCCCTCGTGGAGGATGGCGTTGCGCACCGCCTTCTTGGTCTCCGATTCGAACGCCTTGCTGATGTCGGAGGAGCCCTTCTCGGGGAATCGCTCAGCGAGCTGCGCCTTGATCTCGGCCTTGAGCTCGTCGAGTTGGCCTTCGCGGGCGGCCTTGTCGCTGTTGCGCGCCGCCTGGCCGATGCGGTCCGCAACCAGCTCGTGCACCGCCGCTGCGACGTCCGGGTCCGTGCCCACCGGCGGGTACTTCATGGTGGGCTTGGGCCCGAGCGCATTGCGGATGTCGAGCTGGAATTGCACGAGGCGCTTGATCTCGTCGTGCGCCATGCGCATCGCCTGGAGCATCACGCCCTCGGACACCTGACGCGCCCCTGCCTCGACCATGCTGATCGAGTCCGACGTGCCGGCGACCACGAGGTCAAGCTCCGACTCGGCGATCTGCTGGAGCGTGGGGTTGAGCATCAACTGGCCGTCGAGCATGCCGACGCGCACACAACCCACGGGTCCGGCATGGGGGATGTCGCTGATCGCCAGCGCCAGCGATGCACCGGTCACTGCGAGGGTCGTCGGGTCCTGCTCCTGGTCTGCGCTCAGCACGGTGGCGATGATCTGGACGTCGTTGCGGAAGTCCTTGGGGAAGAGCGGCCGTAGCGGGCGGTCGATCATCCGGCTGGCGAGCACGCCGGCCTCGCTGGGACGGCCCTCACGGCGCGGGAAGCTGCCCGGAATGCGTCCGACGGCGTACAGCTTCTCCTCGTAGTCGCAGGTGAGCGGGAAGAAGTCGATGCCCTCGCGCGGCGCCTTGTTGGCGGTAGCGGTGACGAGCACCACGACGTCGCGGCAGCGGATGAGCAGAGCGCCGTTCGCCTGCTCGGCGATGTGTCCGGTCTCGACGGTCAGCTTCTGGCCGGCGTAGTCCGATTCGAATTTCTGATAGGCCATTGGGTCTCCTGTTGAATGGATGACCCGGGTGGCGACGGGACCGGCGGCGGCGACGCGCGGATGGTGGTGAGATTGGAGGCTGGAGGTCGGCGGGCGGTTCGCGCCTCGGGGCTGCGATGCCGCTGTGTGCCGATGTCCAGGCGCCAACCTCTCACCGCTGCGCGTGCCTGCGGAGGTCGTCGCTCCCGGATCGGGACGGGCGGTTGTTGCTTGATTGTGTCGGGCCCACCGGTCAGGCGGGCTGTGGGCAGCCCTCCGTGGAGTGGACCAACGAACGTGAGCGCATCGCTTACCGGCGCAGCCCGAGCTGGGCGATGATGGCGCGGTAGCGCTCGACGTCGGTGCGGGTCAGGTAGTCAAGGAGCCGGCGGCGCTTGCCGACGAGCTTGAGCAGCCCGCGGCGCGATGCATGGTCCTTGGGGTGGTCGCGCAGATGCTCCGTGAGGGCGGCGATGCGGTCGCTGAGGACGGCGATCTGCACCTCCGCCGAGCCGGTGTCGGTGTCATGGCGGCGATGCTCGGCGATGATCTCCGACTTCGGTCGAACTGCGGTCAAGTGAATCTCCATGGGGCCTGGATGGCCGGTCACCGGACGGAGAGCAGAGCCGCGTGGCGCATTTCTCGATGCGTCAAACCGAGCGGGGCTCTCCGTTGGTCAGCCTGAGTTTACCAGCAATCGAGTTCAGCCCGCCGTGGTCTGGGGTGTGCAGAGCCTGAGCGCACCGGGCAGACAGGTGAGCGTTGCGGGTGCGATGCCGATCTGCTCGCCCTCGATGTCGAAGAGGAGGGCCCGGTTATCGAGTGGCTCCACCCGAACCGTCCTGGCCCGTTTGACCAGCACACCAGGCTGTTTGATGTGGGCGCCGCGATATACGGAGGGCATCGCGACCAGCGTGCGCACCCGTCCCAACGCGGGCAGGACGACGACGTCGAACCAGCCGTCGTCCAGTTCCGCTGACGGTGCGATCCGCATGCCCCCGCCGAAGTAACGGCCGTTGGCGATGACCAGGTTCTGGATCTGCATCTCTGTGGATTCGCCGTCGAGGATGAGCCGGATCGGCCGTCCGCCGAAGGTGGTGAGGATTTTCAGGGTGATACCGAGGAATACGGCGGTTCCCCTCACGCCTCCGCCCTTGCTGTTGCTGCGGTTGACACGCGCCACGACCTCTCCTCCGACGCCGCAGTCGGCGATGTTGATGAAGTGCGTCGGCGGGGTGGCAGGGCTGTCGTAATGGATCACGCCGGCGTCGATCCTGCGGGTGTGATTGGCGGCGAGGATCGCGGCGAGTGCCGTCGGGTCGGTTGGGTGGCCGGCGGTGCGGCGGAAGTCGCCTCCGGTGCCGCTGGGCAGCACGCCCAGGATGGCGTCGCTGTTGACGGAAGTGCCGTCGCTCGAGAAGAAGCCGTTGACGACTTCGTTGAGCGTGCCGTCACCGCCACAGGAGACGACGCGTGTGTAGCCGCTTGTCAGGGCCTCGCGGGTGATCGCGGTCGCGTCGCGCGGCGCGGTGGTGCGCTGGACGTCGTAAGTGATGTGAGCCTTGTCGAGCGCTGCGCGGTGGGCGGCCCAGCGCTTGCCGGTTCGTCCGCCGGCGCTGGCGGGGTTAACAACGACGAGGGTGCGTGGCTGTTCGGCTGCTCCCCCACTCATCGCGCGGATGGTATCGGCGGCCGGGTCGCGGCGGTCGCGACGCTGCTGTGACTGGGTCCGGTGCGTTTGGAGGGATCGTGAGTTCGGCGCGGGTCACGGTCTGGCGACGGCTGGCGCGGAGGTCGCCGGGGCCGTTGCCGGGGCGTCATTGAAACTCGGCGACTGGCTCGCGAGACTAGCGGGGTGGTGTGTGGCCGGACTGGCGCCGGCGTCTGGTGTCACGGCACTGGCTCACGACGGAAGGGGCACGGGATAATGCGGATGGGCGGCTTTCGTGGTGGCGTCGTTATGACCGCGGCGGTCGTCGCCGTGTCGTCGTGCGGCAGCCCCGCCCCCACGCCTACGCCATCGGCACGGTCCACGCTGACTGCTGCTACGCGGCCGAGCGCCGCGGCCGGCCCGTGTGCGTCGGTCGCGACCACAACGGCGATTGCGCAGGTACCCCCGGCATGCGCAGCGCTGTGGGCGCCCTACGGCGTCACCAAGGTCCCGCCGGCGAACCTGACGGATTCGACGCCTTCTGCTCCGACAACGGTTGTGAACGCGACGCAAGGTGGTCTATCTGATGCCGCGTTGAAGCAATGGATCGCAGCTTCTAACCGCGACTCCTTGTGGTACCGATGGGCAGAGGCAAACGACCAGGCTTCGCTGATGCCACGTTTAGGGGACGTAGCACTCGACCCACCGGCAGAGTTACAAGCGATGGCGGCGAATGAGCCGATCACGCAGCCAGATTGCGCGCTGTTTCCAGCCAAGCTTTCGGTGTTCGTGATCAGTCCGAGCGATCGACGCTTCTTTTCGTCGCAACCGCATACCACGTCGGACCAGTACGTATTCGTTGGTACATACCCAGGGCCATGCATGGTCACTGCGCTCAACGCGACAGGTCAAACGATCACCATTGCTTCATATCCCTCCACTGGCACGACCTTCTTCGCGAGTCATTTGGCCCAAGATCCGCTGCTTGGTCCGCTCTTGTTCTATGACGGAGCAGGAAACTGCAACCAGACCGGCGCTCCGAGCGCTTGGTGCCGCTCGTGAGAATGACGGTCGCTGTCGCAACGGCTCTTCTCGTCGTGACGACAGGTTGCACGATCGTCACGCCGGTTTCGGCGAACGGAGCTCGGGGCGTCACTGGCTGCGCGGGTGCCGGGGGTGGTGGTACCGCCGGTATAGGCGCCACCCTCGGCTGCGGGCTACCTCCCCCGGCCGCGCCAACGCCGCAGGACAACGGCAACGGCGTCCTCGCGGCCTCAACCGGCCCGGCGCTCGGTTCGAAGTGCATCCCGACCCAGCAGTTGACCACGGGCACCGTTGATCCGAACGTCGGTATGCGGACGCGTGACTATGTCACCGTGGCTCCGTCGCTCACGGGGAACCCGGAAACCGGGCTCACCGCCACGGCCACGATCCAGTCGCCTCTGCCAATCGGGTCTCCCAACGGACCTCGCGTGGTGTCGGTGCCCGCACAGCCGGTCAAGACGGCGGCCCAGCAGAACGCCGACGCGCTCGCCAGCGCTCAGGGAATGGCTGACCAGTACAACGCGTACCAGCAACAGGAGGTCGCCGCCGCCACCGACTCAGCGTTCGTCCATCCGTCGGCTGTGCTCGAGGCGTCGCTCAAGGCGCCGCAGTACACGGCCGCCAACTTCTATATGCCGCTCACACCTCCTGTCCCTGGCGCCGTGGCCACATCCGAAGACGCCACCACCTGGTCACTCAGCGAAGCTGTCTACCTCCTCGTCGGACGCGTTGTTCACGACCAGGTTGGCGTGAGCTCCGTCGGGCTGCCCGTCTACGGTCCCGACTACTGCAGCGAGCTGACTGTCGTAGAGACGGTTCCACCGGCGCTGAATGCGCAGGTGCCCACAACCGTCCCAGCCTTCACCGCCCAGATCAACCAGATCGCCGATGCGCTGTGGCGGAGCTTCCGTCGTGGGAGCATCGTCAGTGCACCCGCCAACGGTTCCCCGACCTACGTTGGTTTGCCGACGTGCGTTGGCCTCGACACGGGCCTGCCCACCGGCTCTCGCACGCCGAACCCGTTCACGCTGAGCCTTCCGCTTACCCTGCGTGGCATCGCCGGATCGCTCCCCGTCGCGGTGTCGGGTCGCGTCGCGGTTTCCATCGTGGCCGACGGCGTGCACTGGGATTTCCACGATCCCTCCGGTGACGCGACCGTCCACGGCCAGGACTCGACCGACCCAACGCCGCCGAACGGCACGCCCACGTACGACGCGGCGTCCGGAACCTGGCCGGACGCTGCGGCGAAATGCGCGACGTACCACCAGTACCGCGCGCTCGCCTCGGCACCCGGCGTGACCATCACCGCGAGCGAGCATTTCCACATCGAGGTGTCGGGCGTCTACAGCAACGGCAGTGCCACGCCGGTGACGTTCGCTTACACGTACGAGCCGTCGGACTCGCCAGTCGTTTGGTCGACCGGGCCCTATCCCATCTACCAGATCGAGGCCGTCCCGTACGCACCGAGCGGGTAGGTCAGGGCCCTGATGGCTGCTCCGCCCGGCGTCTGGCGGCCGCGTTGGCGATGTTGCCCGCAACCACGACGATGGTGTGGTCGAGGTCGAATGACGCGCCGCCGCTCCCGGCGGCAGGCGTCGTTGGGGTGATGCCGGCACCAAGCGGGACACTGTCGCGCAGCGCCGCGTGGTCCGCCCCTACGCCGGTCCGCCGCACGCCGATCACCCGGCCGTCAGCGGTCTCGAAGCGGAAGTCGCCACGCGCCGCGGCGCCCTCATCGCCGCCCACGATGCGGAAGGCGCCCTCGTGGTGGCGATGGTGATGGAAGCGGCAGAGCGAGACGAGGTTGGCAAGCTCGGTCCAGCCGCCGTCGGCCCAGTGCACGACGTGGTGACCCTCAGTGTCGTCGGCGGGCACGCCACATCCCGGGTACCGGCAGCCCTGGTCACGGAGCTGGAGAAGACGGCGCGTGCGTCCCGACACGACCCGGCGTGACCGGCCCACGTGGAGCGGCACTCCGTCGCGCTCGAGCACGGTGACCAGGTCGCCGTCACAGCCCAGCCGGCGGGCAACCCCGAGCGGTACGGCCGGTCCGTCCTCGATGTGGCAGCGACCGTCCGCGTCCGCACCGCTCAGAGTGTCGACATCGACGTGGACCACCAGCGCCGTCCGAGGCCTCGCGGGGGGCATCTTGGTTGCTGAAAAAACGTCATAGAGCCAACGCTCGCAGATGCGCACCAGGGCGTCGGCACGGCGCGCGCCATGCGGATGGTCCGGTTCGTCCACCACGCAGGGGTCCTCGGCGCCCGGCTCACCAGCCGCCTTCTCGTGCGCCAGCGACCGCGAAACCGCCGACTCGATGGCGTTGAGCACCAGCCGGCCTTCCTCCGGAGGCAGGGTTGCGTAGAGCGCGAGCATTCCATCCTCGTCGAGCCACCACGACACCAGCCGGCGCCGGGCCAGCTGCAATGCGGCCCGGCGAGGATCGTCGACGGCGATCGCGCGCCGGTACTGATGACAGATCCGCGCCAGCTGAGAGCCGGACGCCTCCAGTGCAAGCTCGAGCCAGATCGCCTCGTCGTCCGACGTCGCGACCCGCGTGAGCGCGCGCACCTTGTCGAATGACAGCCGTCCAGCAGCGAAGGCCTCGTGGATAAGCGGCAAATCACGGAGCGCGTGTCCAACGCGGACCATCTCACGCGCCGTCCAGAGGTCGACCCCGGTCGCGATGGTCACCCAGTGCGCACAGCTGCGCATGCCGACGCCGTACCAGTCCTGCGAGTCGTCGAAGGTCGCCACCATGTCGACGAACCGCGACGTAGCCGCGTGGAGGTGCCCAGCCAGAACACCGATCTGCTCGTCCAACAGCTCCTTGTTCACGCCTTCAGCATACCAAACACACGTTCGCCATACAAGCCGAAAGCCCATGTCACACATGCCATTTCGCGCGTAGCACACCGGTTCGGACACCGCGCGCCCAAAGGCCGGAGACCCCCGAGCTACACCGTCGGCGACGGGCTCCCCGCGAGCACGGCACGCACCTGGTCCACGTCACGCCCGATCTGCGCCACCAGCTCGTCCACCGACGCATACACCCGCTCCTCGCGCAACCGTTCCACGAAAACAGCGCGCACCGAGCGTCCGTACAGATCGCCACTGAAGTCGAGAAGAAACGCCTCCACGGTGAGCCGGTCTCCCCCGAACGTCGGCCGGTAGCCCACATTGGTCGCTGCCGCGTGCCATTCGCCGTCCACCAACACCCACATCGCGTACACGCCAGGCGCAGGCAGGCATTTCTCCGCCGCGATCGAGAGGTTGGCCGTCGGGAACCCGAGATGACGCCCAACCTCCTCGCCGTGCTCGACCACTGCGTCCATGAAGTACAGCCGTCCAAGCAGCAGAGCCGTTCCCGCGACGTCTCCCGAGGCGAGTAGCGCGCGTACCCGCGAGGACGACACCACGTCCGCGCCGACGCGAACCCCGCCGACCACCTCCACCGGGAACCCATGTCGCTCCCCGTAGTCGCGCAGGAACCCGATGTCGCCCTGCCGCTTGTGACCGAGAGCGAAGTCGTGCCCAACCACCAGCGTGCCGATGTCGTACGCCTCGCGCAGCATGTCGCAGAACTGCTCCGCCCCCCAGCTGCTCACCTGGCGTGTGAAGGGCAGGACCGTCAGCCGATCCAGGCCGCACGCAGCCAGCACCGACTGCTTCTCGGGCAGCGTGGTCAGCGACTGCGGGCAGTGCGCCGGATCGAGCACACAACGCGGGTGCGGGTCGAAGGTGAGCAACGCGCTCTCCGCATCAAGTGGAGCAGCCTGGGATCGCACGGCATCCAGCAGTGCGACATGACCGAGGTGCACACCGTCGAAGTTGCCAATGGTGAGCACCACCGGTGCGTCGTCCGTGTCCCTCACCCCCAGACCGCTGTCGACGCGCATGGCCTAGTTGTTGAGGACCTTCGTCGGTCGCAGCAGGTTGCCGGCGATCTCGCCGATGGCGATCAGCCGGCCGTCGGAGCTGTGCACGCGGCACTGGGCACCGGCCGTCAGCTCCGGCACGCGCGGCAGCCACACCGACTGGCCCCGACCCACCATCGTCGCCTGCTGTGGCGCCAGGTCGACGCGTGGCAGGAAGTCCACGGCGCGATCAAGTGGGAGCAGGGCAGCGATCGGGTCCGGCAACCCCTCCAGCGCTTCCGGCGTCAGCGCATCCTCGAGCCGCAGCGGACCATAGGCGGTGCGTGACAGCCACGACAGCAGCGCCCCGGTGCCGAGACGTTTACCGATGTCGGCGGCCAGCACGCGCATGTAGGCGCCCTTGCCGCTGACCACGGTCAGTTCCGCCTCACACCGCGCCCCCGGGCGGAAAGCGGTCACCTCGATGCTCTCGATCCGCACCGTCCGCGGTTTGCGCTCAACCTCCTGACCACTCCGCGCGAGTTCGTAGAGGTGTTTGCCCTCATGGCGCACCGCGGAGTGCATCGGGGGCACCTGCTCGATGTCGCCGACAAAGTGCACGACTGCGTCGCGCACCGCCGCTTCGGTGATGGTCGACGCGTCGCCCCCTTCCACCACCACCCCCTCGGTGTCGAGCGTATCGCTGACCTCGCCGAAGCGGACCACGCAGCGGTACGTCTTGCTCTGCTGGTGGAAGAAGTCGACCAAACGGGTGGCCTGACCGACGCACACCGGCAACAGCCCGGTGGCGGTGGGGTCGAGCGTGCCGGCGTGACCCACCCGTCGCTCGTTGAAGATGCGCCGCACCGCGCGGACGGCGTCGAACGAGGTCATGCCAGCCGGCTTGTCGATGGCGAGAATGCCGCTGCGTGTGGTGGTCGTGGTTCGCGGCCCGACCAGGGTCGGGGTCACTCCGCTGACCGCAGCAGCTCCCGGGCGACGTCGAGAACCCGCGGCTCGAAGACCGCGAGCGGTTCGCGCAGCTCCGCGCCGGCCGCGCGGTGGTGGCCTCCTCCGCCGAACGGTCGGCAGACCGCGGTGGCGTCGTACGGGTCGCGGGTACGCACGCTCACCTTGGTGACACCGGGGGAGTGCTCCTTGAACAGGACTGCAATCTCCATAGTGTCGATGCTCTGCAGCTGGTCGATGACGCCCTCGGACTCCATCATGTCCGCGCCGGCCTCCTCGAGCATGGCCTGGGTGATCTGTGACCACACCAGCCGCCCCTCGAACTCTGTGTGCAGGCGGCCCACGGCAAGTCCCTCGAGCTTGATCTGCGGCACCGAGCGCGACTTGTAGCTCTTCAGTGCCACCCAGCCGGGGTCGGCGCCGGCAGCGACGAGGTCGGCACCGAGCCGCAGGGCCGCCTCCGTCGTGTTCTCGTGTCGAAAGCCACCGGTGTCCGTGAAGAGCGCCGCGTACAGGTTGGTGGCGACGTCCGCGGTGATCGGCGCTCCAATGGTGGTCAGCAGGCGGTGCACGACCTGGCCCGTGGCGCTCGCCCTGGCCTCGATGAGGTTGATGGTGCCGAAGCCCTCGTTGCTGACGTGGTGGTCGATGTTGACCACCGTTTCGGTGCGACGGATCAGGTCCTGTTTGTCGCCGAAGCGGGCCACCGTGGCGCAGTCGAAGGTGAACAGCGCGTCGATGTCACCGGGGTCCTCGGAGATGGTCTCGAAGCCCGGGAGGTACTCGAGCATCCGCGGCAACGGCGAGGGCACCACCACGCGCACCTCATGTCCGATGGAGCGCAGTGACAGCGCGAATCCCAGGGCGGAGCCGAGGCTGTCCGCATCGGCGTCCTTGTGGGGCAGGCACGCGATGACGCCCTTCCGATCGATGACCGCGCGGATGTCGCCGACTATGTCCTCGAGCTCGGGCCACGTGGTGACGGCAGCGGTCATTCGGCAACCTCGGCAACTGGGTCGGCGCCGTCGCTCGGCGGCTCGAGCTCGCGCAGCACGCTGGCGATGTGGATGCTGTAGGCGATCGACTCGTCCAACTCGAAGCGCAGCTTCGGAGGCGCCTTGAGGTTCTCCAGTCGTGCTCCGAGCTCGCCGCGGAGGTATCCCTCGGCGTGACGGAGAGCGGTGACCACGGCGCGGCGCTCACGCTCATCCCCGACCGCGCTGACCATGACCCGGGCGCTCTGCATGTCGCGGGCCAGCTTCACCTCGCTGATCGAGGCCATCCTCACCCGGGGATCCTTCATCTCGATGAGCATCATCTGGGAGATCTCCTGGCGCAGCAGCTCGGCGACGCGCTCGCTGCGCGGGGGCCGTCTGCCGTGCTCGGCGTGGCTGTGGAAGCTCGTGGTCATGACCCGGCCCCGCCACGGCGGCGAGCCGCTGCGGCACTCACAGGTTCTGCTGCTCGACCGTGTACGCCTCGAGGACATCGCCGACCGCGAAGTCGCCGAAGTCCTCCAGGGTGATGCCGCAGTCGTAGCCGCGGGCGACCTCGCGAACGTCATCCTTGAATCGCTTGAGCACGGCAATACGGCTGCGGGCGATCTGCTTGCCGTCGCGCAGCACCGTGCAGATGGAGTTGCGAGGGATGCGCCCGTCGATGACGTGCGAGCCCGCGATCGCCGGCCTGCCGTCGACGGTGAACACCTGGCGAACCTCGGCACGGCCCTGAAAAACGTCGACGAAGGTGGGCTCGTACAGACCCTTTATAGCCTTGGCGATGTCGTCGGCGATCTGGTAGATGACGTCGTAGTAGCGCACGTCGACGCCCTGGGTGTCGGCCGCTGCCTTGGCGCGGTCGTCCGGACGGACGTTGAACCCGATCACGATCGAGTCGGTAACCGCGGCGAGGTTGACGTCCGCCTCGCCGACCGGGCCGACGCCGGAGGCGACGATCACCACCTTGACGTTGGGGTCCTCGATCTTCTCGATCTGGCCGCGCAGCGCCTCCAGCGAGCCGTTCGCCTCTGCCTTGACGATGACGTTGAGCGACTTGACCGACCCCTCGGCCACCTGCGAGGCGAGATCGGCCAGGGTGATCCGGCGCACCGGCTGAGCCTGCTGCTGCTTGGCGGCGAAGCCGCGCTCCTCAGCCAGCGATCGCGCGCTGCGCTCGTTGGCCATGACCTGGAACACGTCGCCGGCTTCGGCGACCCCGGAGAGCCCGGTGACCACCGCGGGCGCGCTTGGCGTCGCCTGCTGCATGCGCTCGCCGCGCTCGTCGAGCAGCGCTCGGATGCGTCCGTACACCTGGCCGGCGACGATGTAGTCGCCCACCCGCAGCGTGCCGTTCTGGACGAGGACGGTGGCAACCGGCCCGCGGCCGGGATCGCGATGAGACTCGATGACGGTCCCCACGGCGTTCGCCTTGGGGTTTGCCTTGGGCTCGACCTCGGCGTCGGCGGTGAGCAGGATCATGTCGAGCAAGTCGGTGACGCCCTCGCCCGTCTTGGCGCTGGTGCGAACCACGGTCACGTCACCGCCGTAGTCGCTGCTCACCAGCCCGCGGTCGGCGAGCTGCTGGAGGATGCGGTCCGGGTTGGACCCGTCCTTGTCGATCTTGTTGAGGGCGACGATGATCGGCACCTCCGCGCTGCGGACGTGCTGGATCGCTTCCTCGGTCTGGGGCATGACCCCGTCGTCGGCGGCGACAACCAGGATCGCGATGTCGGTCACGTCGGCCCCGCGGGCGCGCATCGCCGTGAAAGCCTCATGACCGGGCGTATCGATGAAGGTGATCTTCCTGCCGTTCTTCTCGACCTGGTAGGCGCCGATCTTCTGGGTGATCCCGCCCGCCTCTCCCGAGGCTACCGCGGTCTCACGGATGGCGTCGAGCAGCGAGGTCTTGCCGTGGTCGACGTGGCCGAGCACGGTCACCACCGGCGGCCGGTCCGCCAGTGTCGCCGGGTCCGCGCTGGACTGGTCGAGAAGCGGGTGGCGGCGGCGAGTCGGGGCGGGGGCGGTGTCGGCGACGGCCGCTTCGCTCTCCGCCTCGAAACCGAAATGATCGGCGGCCAGCGCGGCAGTGTCGAAGTCGACGGACTGGTTGAGGGTGGCCATGACACCATTGCCCATCAGGTACTTGATGAGCTGCGGTCCGGAAACCGAGAGGCGTTCGGCGAGCTCTTTGACCGGCACCGTGGCCGGGAGGGTGAGCTTCTTCACCGTGGCGATGGCTGGACCTCCTGTCTGAGCGCCTCGAGGGTTGCGCTCAGTTCCTCGTAGTTGATGACATCTTCCCCCACCCGCAGGGAACGCGTCAGTGCCCGCCGGCGCCTTGCCTGCGTCAGGCAGTCGGTGCCGTCCGCGCAAAGGTAGGCTCCCCGGCCGGGAAGCTGATTGCGAGCATCAAGGGTAACCTGTCCGTGGCTCCCGAGGGCGAGCCGGATCAGTTCGGGCCTGCTTCGGACGCGGCGGCAGCCCACGCAGGTTCGCTGGGGGACGTGCGCGACCATCGCCTACTCGGCCGCGACGACGTCGATCCGCCAGCCGCAGAGCCGGGCGACGAGCCGGGCGTTATCCCCTCCCCTGCCGATGGCGAGGGAGAGCTGGTCGGGGTCGACGGTGACCGTGGCCGTCCGGGTGGCCTCGTCGAGCTCGACACCGCGGACCGTCGCCGGCGCCAGGGCGTTGGCGATGTACGTCGCCGAGTTCTCCGACCAGACCACGATCTGGACTTGCTCGCCGCCGAGCACGGACGTGATCGCCTGGTGGCGGATGCCGCGCGGGCCGATGCAGGCGCCCCGGGCGTCGACTGCGGGGTCGGCCGCCTCCACCGCGACCTTGCTGCGCCGGCCGGCCTCGCGGACGATGCCGCGCACCAGCACCTGGCCATTGGCGACCTCGGGCACCTCCTGCTCGAGGAGGAGCCGAAGCAGCTGGGGATGGGAGCGGGACACCACCACGACGGCGTCCTGGCTGCGCCGCCGTCCCTCGAGCACCATGACCTTGAGGTGCCGGCCCGGCACCAGCTCGTCGCCCGGGATCTGCTCCTCGGGCGGGAGCAGGACGCGCATGTCGCCGGCGCGCAGGTACCAGACCGGTCCGGAGTGGGTGTCGATGATGGTGTCGATCAGCTCGCCGCGCCGCAGCGACGCCTCACGGAGGACGCGGTCTTTGCCGGCCTCACGCAGCGCTGTCGCCACTGCAGCTCGGGCCGCCTGCGCCGCCTGGCGCGGGAAGTCGGCCACGGCGACGTCTACAGCGAGCTCGTCACCGTCCGGCGACCGCCGGTACATGGTGCAGCTGCCGGAGAGCAGGTCGACCCGGGCGTGCACGGCACTGTCGTCGTCGACCACCCGTCGGTAGGTTTCCTCGAAAGCCGATTCGAACAGCGCTGCGAGCCGATCGTCGCTGAGCGCGGTGCTCTCGCGGAGGGTGGCTATGGCGCCGTCGAGCGGGGTGGGGACGAGGTCAGCCACGGTCAGATGTCGACGACGATGCGAGCCGCGATGACGTCGGCGCGAGGCAAGGTGGTCAGCCGGCGGCGGTTGCGGTCGCGGGCCTCGATCTCGACGCTGGTGTCGTCGAGGTGGAGCAGCCGACCCTCGACGATGATCTCAGCGTCGCCGCTGCGCACTCGGACATTGACCCGGCGTCCCACCGCGGACTGCCACTCCAGCTCGGTGCGCAGCGGTCGTTCGGCACCCGGCGACGACACCTCCAGCGCGTAGCGGCCAGCGATCGGGTCGTAGGCGTCGAGAACGGCGCCCACCGCGTGAGAGACGCGCTCGCAGTCGTCGAGGCTGACGCCCTGTACGGAATCGATGACCAGCCGCAGCACGCTGCTCCGTCCGGGCCGCCATTGCAGCTCGACCAGATCGAGCCCGAGGTGCCGGAGCGACGGCTGCACGAGCTCGGTCAGCTGTTCTGTCGAGACGGTATTCATGTGTTTACGCGGATGGTCTAGGCGGCGCGAGCCACCCTTCGCTGCGAGCCGGGTGGTGGCGCTCCGCCGCCGCGCATCGCCGACGCCTTCTGCCACGCGACGAGCAGCGTGCTGGCGTTGAAGATGGAGCTGTACGTGCCGGTGACGATTCCGATGAGCAGCGCGAGGACGAAGCCCGTGATGGTCGAACCACCGAAGAGGACGAGGGCTAGGAGCACGAACACGACGGTGAGCGACGTGTTGAGGGAGCGCGTCATCGTCTGCACCGTCGACAGGTTGATCACCTGGTCGAACGTGAGCCGCGGCCCGAACTTGAGGTTCTCGCGGACGCGGTCGAACACCACGATGGTGTCGTGGATGGAGAACGCCACGGAGGTCAGGATGGCGGTCACGAACAGCGTGTCCACCTCACCGAGGCTGGTGAAGTGGCCGAGGATGGCCCAGATCCCGGCCAGGACGAAGACATCATGGAGCAGCTTGAAGAACGCGCACGCTGAAAAGCGCCAAGCCGAGATGGCGCGCTGGCGACGGAACGCCAGCGCCAGGTAGATGGCGATCAGCGCCGACGCGACCAGGATCAGGATGATGGCGCTGCGCACCAGGTCGGCGGCAACGCTAGGCCCGATGAACTGCTCTTGGATGTCGGGGTTGTGAGTCCTCTGGTCGGTGGGGATGCCGTAGGCCGTGCTGAGCGCGTTCTGCACCGCCACGACGGGATCACTGCCCGCGTTGGCCGTACCCGGCAGGAAGCTGATCTCGTAGCGGTTGCCCGCCTGCGCCTGGATCTGTGGCTCGAGATTGCCGATCACAGACCTGACCGTGGTGTCCACCTGGGCCTGCGTCGTCGGATGCACGAGCGCCACGTCGACCTTGTACCCGCCACGGAAGTCCAGGCCAAGTCGGAAGCCCCAGAAGATGATCGCCAGGATCCCCGGGATGATGATCGCCAGCGAGCCGGCGAAGTACCAATTGCGCGAGCGCACGATGTCGAAACGTCCGCGTGGGGGCTTCTCCTCGTACTCGTCGTGGATCTGTGTGTACAGCGTGGGGTTGCGGCCCAGGCGCAGGCGCAACGCGGCGGCCAGCAGCGCACGCGTGACGGTGACCGCGCTGAAGAAGCTGACCGCGACGCCGATTCCGAGCGTGATCGCAAAACCGCGAACCACGTCGGTGCCGAGGATGGCCAGCACCAGGCACGCGATGATCGTCGAGACATTGCTGTCGCGGATGGCCGGGAAGGCGCGGCGGAAGCCGGTGTCGACCGCCGGGCCCACGCTGCGGCCGTGACGTAATTCATCACGTGTTCGCTCGAAGATGAGCACGTTGGCATCGACCGCCATGCCCACGCTCAGCACGAAGCCGGCCAGCGCGGCCAGCGAGATGGTCACGCCGATCACCTTGAAAAGCGCCAGCACGATGGCTCCGTACGCGACCAGAGCGATGCACGCGAGTAGCCCGGGGAAGCGGTAGTAGCCGATCATGAACAAAACGATGATCAGCAGCCCGACCGCGCCCGCGATGAGGCTGCGCTGCACCGTCTGCTGACCGAGCGTGGCGCTGACCACGTTGGTCTGCACCGTGCCGATCTCGGCGGGCAGTGCCCCGGCGGAGATGTCGCTGGCGAGCGTCTGCGCCTGCGTGCTGGTGAAGCCACCCGTGATCTGCGTGTTGTTGCTCGACGGTTGCTGCACCACCGGCGCGGTGATGATGCTCTTGTCGAGAAAGATGGCCACGTGCGCCTGCGCGGGCGGGTTGGTTGGGCTCTGCTGGGTGAAGGCGTAGGCGGCGGTGGTGATCTTGTTCCACTCGGTCGCCCCGACATCGTTGAAGGTGATGTTCACTGCGATGGCGCCGGTCGAGTCGACCCCGACATCAGCGTTGGTCACATCACTGGCGTCGAGCGCGTCGTCGATCTTCCAGTGGTAACCAGTGGGATACAGGCTCGGGTTGCCCAGCTGGGTGATGTCGTACAAGTTCTCCTGGTCGGCGAGGAACTGCGGGTCGCCGGGGTTGGGCGCGCCCGGCACGGCGGTCGCGAAGTGCAGCTTCGAGGTGGTTCCGACCGTGGCCTTGGCCTGCTCCGGTCCCACCCCGGGCAGCTGGATGAGGATCTGGTCGGAGCCCTGCGCGGACACCTTTCCCTCGGTGACACCGAGGCCGTTGACGCGCGCGGTGAGCAGCGGGATGGTCTTGTCGCGTGCCTCGGTGACCGTCTGACCCTTCGGTGCATTGCGGCAACCGACGCTGGGCGGGTCGTTGAAGCCGTGGCAGACCTCGACAACGAGCTCGGTGCCGCCCACCAGGTCGAGTCCTTTGACAAACGTCACCTGGTGACCGGCGATCGTCGGGACGCTGGTCAGCCTCTGCGGGAACGGCTGGTGAACCACCACGTACCGGTAGAAGATGCTGTACCCGTCGATGAAGAGCGCGCCGACCACGATGAGGACAACGATGACGACGCGCACGCGGGTGACGCGGAGGAAGAAATCAGCCACGAGGGCCGAGTGTACCCGGGATCCGCGCTGACCCGGCCGTCCGTCCGATGCGATGTGGCCGGCCGGCATCTGGCGCGTCGGCGCCGTCCTCGCCGTCCCCGGCGCCTCGCAGCCGCGCCTCCGTCTCAACACGAAAGGCGTCGAAGCCGCCGACGCTGATCGCCTCGCGTGCCCTGGCCATCAGCGTGGTGAGGTGGGTGATGTTGTGCAGGGTCAGCAGGCGATGGCCGAGAATCTCGCCGGCGCCGATGAGGTGGCGCAGGTAGGCGCGCGAGAACCGGCGGCACGCGGTGCAGGGGCAGCCATCCACCAGGGGGCGGAGGTCGTCACGATAGACGGCGCGGCGCAGTGGCAGGCGGCCCTCGGGGGTCAGGGCCGCGCCGGTTCGCGCCAGCCGGGTGGGTGCGACGCAGTCGAACATGTCGACGCCGAGCGCCACCATGGTGAGCAGCTCGGTGTCGGTCCCCAGCCCCATGAAATAGCGGGGACGATCCATCGGCAACTCCGCCACCGACGCCGTGGTCATGGCTTCCATGATCTCCAACGGCTCACCCACCGACAGGCCTCCCACGGCGATCCCGTCGAAGTCCAGCCCGGCGATGCGATTGGCAGAGGCGGCGCGCGCCTCTTCGTCGAAGCCGCCTTGGCAGATGCCGAAGAGGAGCCTGGCCTCGCCGGGGTGCACCGCTGCGCAGCGCTCCGCCCAGCGATGCGTACGCTCGGAGGCCGCCTCGGCCTGGGCGGGGTCGGCGCCCCAGGCCACCGGCTGGTCAAGGCACATGACGATGTCGGCGTTCATCCTGGCCTGCAGGCGCACCGCCTCCTCCGGTGTGACGCGCAGGCGCGCGCCGTCGTACGGTGAGACGAACGTCGCCGCGTCGTCGTCGACCGCGGTGACCGTACGCAGGCTGACCAGCTGGAAGCCGCCGCTGTCGGTGAGGATGGGTCCGTCCCAGCCCATGAAGGAGTGGAGGCCACCGGCGCGCTCGATCAGGTCGACGCCGGGTCGCAGCGCCAGGTGATAGGCGTTGCACAGCACGATGTCGGCGCCGGAGGCGCGCACCTCGTCGGGGTCGAGTGACTTCACGGTGGCGTGCGTGCCCACGGGCATGAAGGCCGGGGTGCGCACGTCGCCGTGGGCCGTGCGCAGCCACCCTGTGCGTGCCGAGCCGTCGCGCGCGTCGATAGTCAGCGCGCTCATGAGCAGGCGCCGCCTCGCCAGCAAAGCATGCAGTCCCCGAAGCTGAGGAAGCGGTAGTCACGCGCCAGCGCGTGGTCATACACACGCCGCCAGGCGTCACCACCGAGGAACGCGGCGAGAAGGACCAGCAGCGATGAACGAGGCTGGTGGAAGTTGGTGAGCAGGCCGTCGATGGGGCCGAAGCGATGACCGGGGGTGATGAACAGCTCTGTCGACAGCGTGCCGGGACGGAGCGCGCCCGCGCCGTCGACGAACGACTCCAGGGTGCGCACCACCGTCGTCCCCACTGCGATCACCCGCCCGCCGTCGGCGCGCGCTGCCATGATGGTCGCCGCGGTTGCGTCCGGCAAGGTGCACCTCTCGGCGTGCATGCGGTGGGTGCGCGCGTCACTGACTGTGATCGGTACGAAGGTGCCGAGCCCGACGTCGAGCTGGACCGTCGTCCATCCCACCCCGCGCTGCTCCAGTGCCTCGTGCACACCGGCTGTGAAATGGAGGCCCGCGGTCGGCGCCGCCGCCGACGCGGGCGCACCGGCCGCATACACCGTCTGATAGCGCTGCGCGTCCTCCAGCGTCGTGCGGATGTACGGAGGCAGGGGCGTCGCACCGACGCGGGCGATGAGCGCCTCGAGGTCGCCGTCGCCCTCGAGCCTGACCACGCGCGCCCCGGGGTGCCCCGGCGCGGGGCCGGCGATGGTGACGCGCAGCGTGTCCCCAACCACCACCCGCGCACCCTCGTGGAGTCGCCGGCCCGGCCGCACCAACGCCGTGAAGCGATCGCGGTCCAGGCGTGTCAGCAACAGGACCTCCGCGCTGCATCCATCGGCGCCGCGCCCTCTGAAGCGCGCCGCTCGCACCCGCGTGTCGTTGGCCACCAGGAGGTCACCGGGTTGCAGCAGGTTGGGCAGGTCGGTGAACACGTGGTCGGAGAGGCCGCCGTCCCGATCGGCGTGGAGCAGCCGGGACGCGTCGCGCGGCTCCATCGGTGTCTGGGCGATCCTGCCGGCGGGAAGCCCGTAGTCGAACAGGTCGGTAGGCAGCGCGCGGGCGCGGTCGCGTGCCGGATGCTTCACGGCGGCCATGGCGTGGCTACGCGAAGAGCGAGGGCTGGGTGTCGTCACCGCCGACGGTGCCAGCGGGGACCGGCAGACCGAGGTGGTGGTATGCGCGCGCCGTTGGCACCCGCCCGCGCGGGGTGCGCGCCAGCATCCCGAGCCGGATCAGGTACGGCTCGACCACGTCCTCGATGGTTTCAGGCTCCTCCTGGACGCTGACCGCGATGGTCTGCACGCCGACGGGATGGCCGCGCAGCGGCCCGCATAGCGCGGCGAGGGCGCGCCTGTCCATCTCGTCCAACCCGGCGGCGTCGATGCCGAGCATGTCGAGCGCGGCGGTGGCGGCGGCGACGTCGATGTTGCCCGCGGCACGCACCTGCGCGTAGTCGCGAGCGCGGCGGAGCAGCCGGTTGGCGATGCGCGGCGTGCCGCGTGCGCGCGAAGCGAGCAGCGCTGCGCCGTCGTCGTCGATGGCGATCTTGAACAGACGCGCGCTGCGCCGGATGATGTCAGTGAGCTCGCCGACGTCGTAGTAGTCGAGCCGGAAGGTGACCCCGAAGCGGTCACGCAGCGGGCCGCCGAGCGCACCGGCACGAGTGGTCGCGGCGATGACGGTGAAGCGGTTGAGGCTGAGCCGGAGAGTCTGCGCGCCCGCGCCACGCCCGGCGACGAAGTCGAACGCGAGGTCCTCCATCGCCGGGTAGAGCGCCTCCTCGACCGCGTGGTTGAGACGGTGCACCTCGTCGATGAAAAACACGTCACGGTCGTTGAGCGAGGTGAGGATGGAGGCGAGCATGCCCTGATGCTCGAGCGCCGGCCCGGAGGTGAGCCGCGCCTGCACGCCCATCTCGGTGGCGATGATCTGGGCGAGCGTGGTCTTGCCCAGGCCTGGCGGCCCGTAGAGAAGGATGTGGTCGAGCGCCTCGCCGCGACCGCGCGCCGCTTCCACGAGGACGCGCACCTGCTCATGGATGCCGGCCTGGCCAACGAAGTCCTCGAGGCGCTGGGGGCGCAGTGCCACCTCGGCGGCGTGCTCCTCCTCCACCTCGAGCGGCGTCACCACTCGCGATTCGTCCATCACCCCGCCGCCACCATGTCGAGACGGCGCAGCGCCGCGGCCACCAGGGCGGCAACGTCGAGCGGCTCGGTGCCGTCGCTGACAGCGGCCTTGACCGCGTCTCGCGCCGCCGCCTCACGGAAGCCCATCGTGGCCAGGCCGTCGACCGCGGCACGGATCGCCTGCTCGGCGGCCGCTTCCACCGGCGTGCTGCGGTCGCCGGGCAGCGCCAGGCCGTCGAGCTTGTCGCGCAGCTCGAGCACCACACGCTCGGCGGTCTTGAGGCCGATCCCCGGCACGGTCGCCACCATCGCTGCGTCACCGCTGCGCAGAGCGCGCACCATGGTGGCGAGGTCGGCACGGCCGAGGATGCCGAGCGCGGCCTTGGGCCCGATCCTCTCGACGGCGATGAGCAAGCGGAACAGGCGGAGCTCCTCCGGGGTGGTGAAACCATACAAGCGGATGGCTTCCGGGCTCACCGAGGTGTGCACGTGCAGGGTGACGTCGCCGGACGCGCCGTGCAGCGCCACGGCGGTGCGAAGGTGGCACTGCACCGCATAGCCCACCCCGTTGACGTCAAGGGTGACCACATCGTCGTCGACGCCGACCACCCGGCCACGCAGCAGCGCGATCACCGGGCGGTTGCCCCCAGCCGCGCCCGCGCTGCGGCCACGGCGTTGTCGAGCGCGCTGAGCGGCGCTCGCACCGTCTGACGGCGGACACGAAACGTGAGCGCCGCGCGGTGGTGGTGACAGACGGCGACGGCGCAGGCGTCGGCGACGTCATCCGGCCCGTCGATCCGGTCCACCGACAGCAGCCGTCTGGTCATCCGCTGCACCTGCGGTTTGCGGGCGCCACCGTAGCCGGCGACCGCCTCCTTGACCTCGTTCGGCGTGTACTCGAAGACAGGGATCCCCGCGGCGGCCAGCGCACAGAGCAGCACGCCGCGTGCTTCGCTGACCCGCATGGCCGTGCTGCGGTTGGTCGAGAAGAAGAGCCGCTCCACTGCGGCGAAGGCCGGCCGGTGTTCGGCGACAACCGCGGTGATCAGCCCGGAGAGCAGGAAGAGCCGCTCGGCGTCCTCGACGCCCGTCGGCGTACTCAGGCAGGCGCTATGCACCAACGTCAGTGACCCCGGGCCACCGTCGACGACGGCGACGCCGGTGCGACCCAGGCCCGGATCGACGCCCAGGACGCGCACCCGTCAGCCGACCGACTCGAGGACGTCGTCGGGGATTTCGGCGTTCGCGTACACCTGCTGCACGTCGTCGTCCTCTTCGAGCGCGTCGAGGAGGCGGAGCACCGCCACCGCCTGCTTGGCGTCGAGCGGCACCGAGGTGCTCGAGTTCATGGTGACCTCGGCCGCCTCGACGCGCATGCCAGCGTCCTCGATGGCGCTGCGCGCCGCCTCGAAGTTCGTCGGGTCGACTGTGACCACGACAGCATCCTCGTCCACGCTGATGTCGCCTTCGCTGCCGACGTCGACGATCTCGAGCAGCCCCAGCGCGAGCTCGTCCGGGTCGGTGACGTTGGCGGAGACGCGGATCACGCCCTGCTGCGTGAACATCCATCCAACGCTGTTGGTCTCGCCGAGCGACCCGCCGGCGCGCGTGAAGAGATTGCGGATGGCGGCGACCGTGCGGTTGCGGTTGTCGGAGAGCACATCGACCATCACGGCGACCCCGTGGGGGCCGTAGCCCTCGTAGCGGATCTCCTCGAGCTGGGCGCCCTCCTTGCCGCCGGCGCCGCGCTGCACGGCACGCTCGATGTTGTCCGCGGGCATGTTGACCTCGCGTGCCTTCTGCATGGCGAGACGCAGCCGGAAGTTCGACGCCGGGTCGGGGCCACCCTCGCGAGCTGCCACCGAGAGCTCACGAGCGACCTTGGTGAAGGCCTGCCCGCGCTTGGCGTCGACGATCGCCTTCTTGTGCTTGATCCCCGCCCACTTGCTGTGACCGGACATGGGTCCTCCGTTGCCGAACAGGCGTTTGCCATTGTATTGCCGGCGCGGGCCTCAGTCTATGAGTCCACGCTCCGCTGCCCGCTGGCGCGTGACGGAACGCCGCCGGCCCCTTGACTAGCGGGCGTGGAGGTCTATCCTGAGGGTACGGAACCGACTGCATACGGAGGACACCTTCACGATGCGTACGGTCTTCGAACGTCTCCGGCACACTCGAGCCGAGAGTTAGGGCCCGGATCCAGGGTCGCACAGCGCGGCCGTCCGGAGGCGCCACCGTCGAACCCCGGCAGAACGCCGGTTCGGTTCCGGTACCGGTTGGAATGGCGCAGGACGGCGCGGTCGGTGTGGAGCCGGGTTCGGGCTGGCCAGCCGGCACCTTTGGTGCCCACAGGAATAGCCCGGCTTATTCGCCGGGCTGCCGACACTGATCGGCATTCTCGAGGGACCGGCCTATTGGCCCGGTCCCTCTTTTTTGACTGAAGGGAACTGCTTTTTCGAGGGGGAACTGCGTTCCCCGTCGGGCACCCCCAGCTGGAGGTCTCAGCTCCGGCGCCGTGACGTCGCCTGCGCCGCGGAAATCTTCGACACCGCCGGGTGTCCGGTCCACCAGAACCTGAGCGGCAGGTCGGCGGCCTGGGTGATGCCGACCCTGGGACCTGACGACACGGGAACCTCGCGGGAGCGAGCTTCGATGCGAATCCGCCCAGGGCGGCACAGGTCGAGCCCGTTGTCGCGGGCGCCGATCGCCAGCCCCCGGCAGAGGTTGCCGGGACCGCTCAGCAGCCGATTCGACGGAGCGGTGGTGGCGCGACGGCGCCGGACCACTTCGTCGCTCCCGGTCACGCTGGCCGCTCGCAGCAGGACGGCTGACGCGGACCCGTCCGGTCCGCAGACCACGTTGGCGCAGTGGTGCATGCCGTAGCTGAGGTAAACGTAGAGGTGACCGGCCGGCCCGAACATGATCGACGCGCGCGGCGTGGGCCCGCGGAACGCGTGGGAGGCAGGGTCCTCCGGGCCAAGGTACGCCTCCGCCTCGATGATGGTGGCGCGAACCTCATCCGCGGTGCCCGGGTCGACGAGGAGCTGGGCGCCGACCAGGTCCTGAGCCACCTCGACTGCTCCCCGGGTCAGGTAGGCCCGCGACAGCCGCCGGGCTATCGGCGCACCTCGGCGCCCATGCGCGCTCGCAACCCGACCGCGATGGCATCCTGCAAGGTCCTCGCTTCCTCGGAGGTGAGGGTGCGTCCGGGGGCGCGGAAGACGAGGCGGAACGTCCAGCCCTTGCGGCCCAAGCCGAGGGCGGCGTCGCGGTATTCGTCGTAGAGGACCGCGCTCTCCAGCAGCGTGCCTCCCGCCTCGCGGACGGTGCGGAGCGCGTCGCCGGCCTGGGCGTCATCGGCGACCGTCACCGCCAGGTCCTGGACGACGGCGGGGTACCGTGGCGGTGCCAGGTACCTGCGCGGGGGCGGGTCGGCGGGGATCAGCGCGTCGAGCTGGACCTCGGCGACGGCGACGCGACCCCGCACCGCGAAGCGGGCCAGCGAGGCGGCGTCGAGCTCCCCCACCACGCCGACCGCCTGGCCACTGCAGATCAGCCATCCGGAGCGGCCGGGGCGCAGACCGGGGACGTCGGCGGGCTCAGTGCCCACCGTCCCGGCGCCGAGGTCGGAGGCGAGCCGCGCCACCACCGCCTGGAGGTCGCGGATCTGGCGCGCTGCGCCGTCCGCGGTGGCGACGGTCGCCGCGGCTCCGAGTAGCAGCGGCTCGGCGGGCAGAGGGACGAGGCCGGCGTCGGCACCGTCCCGGGTGGAACCGGCGACCTGGCTGCGCCGCTCGCCTTCCCAGAAGGCCCTGCCCATCTCGAAAAGCCGGACCTCCTCGACGCCGCGTCGCAGGTTGCCCGCCAGTGCCTGCACGACGCCGGGAAGAAGGCTGGTGCGCAGCACGCTCCACTCTTCGGTGAGCGGGTTGCGCAGCGGGATGAGGGTGCGTCCGGCGCCCAGGCCCTGCAGCGCGCCGGCCAGCGTGCGCGACAGAAACGACCAGGTGATCGCCTCGTCGAACCCCGCGCCGGCGAGCACCTCCTTGACGCGGTCCTCGATCGGGATCTCGGCAGCCAGGGTGGTCACCGCGGTCCGCCGCCCCGGGAGCGTGCTCGGGATGCGGTCGTAGCCGAGGGAGCGCCCCACCTCCTCGACGACGTCTTCCACGATCGAGACGTCGCGCCGGAAATGAGGCGCGGTGACGATGAGCTCGTCGCCGTGCTGCTCGACGCCGAAGCCGAGCCGCGCCAGTGTGGTGGCCGCCTCGGTGGCGTCGACGTGGTAACCGAGCTGCGCGGAGAGCACGGCACCGCTGACGTGGATGGGAGGGATCGGCTCGAGCGGCCGCGCCCGGACGTCGACGCTGTCCTGGAGAACGTGGCCTGCGCCGAGATCTGCGATCAGCGCGGCGGCGCGGTCGAGCGCAAACGGTGGCAGGGTGTCGCTGAGGCCCTTCTCGTTGAGCGCCGAGGCGTCAGTGCGGACGCCGAGCCGCTTGCTGGTGGCGCGGATCGTAGGCCCGTCCCAGGAAGCAGCCTCGAGCAGCACATTGTGGGTGGCGTCATCGACTGCGGTGCCAGCGCCGCCGATGACCCCGCCGAGGCTGACGGCGACGTCGCCGGCGCACACCGCCATGTCCGCGTCCCCGATGGTGCGCTCAACGCCGTCGAGGCAGAGAAGCTGCTCGCCGCGTCCACGGCGCACGCGCACGTGCGCCGCACGGCCGTCGTCACCCTGGGCAGCGACGAACCGATCGAGGTCGAAGCCATGCAGCGGCTGGCCCATCTCGTGGGCAACGTAGTTGGTGACGTCGACCACGTTGTTGATGGGACGCAGCCCCACCGCGCGCAGGCGGCGTTGCATCCACTCCGGCGAGGGCGCCACGGCGACGTTCTCGATGATGCGTACCGAGAAACGCGGGCAGCCCGAGGCATCGTCGACCTCCACGTCGGCACGCATCGACATGCTGGCCGCGCTGAGCAGCCCGTCGGCGATCGACGTCTGCGGTTCGCGCACTGTCTCGCCGATGGCGGCGGCCATCTCCCGGGCGATGCCGACGTGGCAGAGGCAGTCGGGCCGATTGGTGGTGACCTCCACCTCCAGCACGGTGTCGAGCGCCAGCACCTCGTGCAGCGGCTGGCCGGGCAGGCCGCGCTTGAGATGGTGGATTCCGCCGGAATCGTCGCCGACGGCGAGCTCGGTGGCGGAGCAGAGCATCCCCGGCGACTTGTACTTGCCGCCGAACATGGCCCGAACTCCGAGTGGCTCGTCCCAGCCCGGGAGCAAGGTCCCCGCTGGTGCGTAGGGCACGAGGTCGCCGACGGTGAGGTTGGGAGCGCCGGTGATCACACGGATCGGCTCGGCGCCGCCGGCGTCGATGTCGGCGAAGAGCACGCCCTTCGTCGACTCTGGAACCGGGTTCAAGCTGAGCACCCGCGCCACCACCACGCCGGCGGGGCCGCGCGACACCCGCTCCACCTCTGTGCCGGTGTCCACGAGGCCCTGCACCAGGGTGTCCAGTGGGGCGTCGAGGACGGCGTACTCGCGCAACCAGTCCAGCGAGACCTTCATGTCTGGCTCACGAAGCGCACGTCGTTCTCGTAGAGAAGGCGGCCATCCTCGATGCCATACGCCAGCATGGCGATGCGCTCCACCCCGATCCCGAACGCGAACCCGCTGTACCTGGCGGGGTCGACGCCGCCGTTGCGCAACACGTTGGGATGGATCATGCCGCCGCCCAGGAGCTCGAGCCAACCGCTTCCCTTGCAGAGACGGCAGCCCTCGCCCCCGCACACAGCGCAGGTGACGTCGAGCTCCACCGATGGTTCGGTGAATTCGAAGTGGTGCGGTCGCATGCGGATGGCACGGTCGACGCCGAAGGTGGAGCGGGCGAAGAACTCCAGGGTGCCCTTGAGGTCGGACAGCGCGATGCCCTCGTCGATGCACATCCCCTCGACCTGGAAGAACATGGGGAAGTGCGTGGCGTCGTAGTCGCGGCGGTATGCCTTGCCGGGGACGATCACGCGCTGCGGTGCCCCCCGGATGATCATGCTGCGGATCTGCACTGGCGACGTGTGGGTGCGCAGCAGGCGGTCATCGTCGACGTAAAACGTGTCCTGGGTGTCACGGGAATGGTGACCCGGCGGCATGTTGACCAGCGTGAAGTTGTAGCGGTCGTACTCCACCTCGGGACCGCTCACGGGGACGTAGCCGAGCTGGGCGAAGATGCGCCGGACGTCACGAAACACCCGGCTCACCGGATGCAGATGACCGCGGCGCAGCGGAGGTGGCGGCCAGGTGAGGTCGATCGCCTCGGTCGAACCGGCCGCCGACGCAGCGCTGAGCAGGACGCGGCGTTCGTCCAGCGCCTCGGCGACGCGCGCGACCACCGCGTTGACGGTCTGGCCCATCGCCCGGCGTGCCTCAGGGTCTGTGATGGTGCCGATCTGCTTGCGGGCAACCGTCAGCAGGCCGTCGCCACGCCCCAGGTAGCGGGCGCGAATAGCGTCGAGAGCGCCCGCATCCGGCGCGGCCGCGATCTCGTCATGCGCCCTGGCCCCGACGGCATGCACGTCAGCGCCGCCTGGCTCTCCGCCAGGGGCTGGCGCCGTGCCCCGCTGGTCGGTCACGCCGACGTCAGAGCGCCCCGGGCTACCTCGACAAGCTGCGTGAATGACGCCGAATCCTCGACGGCCAGGTCGGCAAGCATCTTGCGGTTGATGTCGATGCCGGCATTCTTCAGCCCGTGCATGAACTGGTTGTAGGCCAGGCCGTTCTGGCGCGCCGCCGCGTTGATGCGCGTGATCCACAGCCCGCGCATGTCGCCCTTGCGCAGCTTGCGGTCCCGGTACTGGTACGCCAGCGAGTGCATGACCGCCTCGTTGGCGGAGCGGTACAGGCGCCTGTCGGCCTGCATGCCCTCGGCCAGCTCGAGGACCTTCTTGTGGCGGGCACGTGACGTGACCCCCCGCTTGACTCTCGCCATGGTGACTCCTCCGGGCTACAGGTAGGGCGCCAGGCGGCGGACGCTCTTGACGTCGGCCGCGGACACCTCGTGCTGAGTGTTCATGACGCGCTTGCGCTTGCTGCTCTTGTGCTCGAGCATGTGCGACTTGAACGCCTTGCGGCGCATCACCTTTCCGGTGCTGGTGATGCGAAAGCGCTTCTGCGTGGCCTTATGCGTTCGGATCTTTGGCATTCGTCTCCCTCGGCGTGGCGGCGGTCTTCTTCTGGGTGGTGCGGCTGGTGGTCGCGGTGGACTTCCTGGGTGCCGCACTCTTGGCGGCGCTCCGCTGCGCAGTCGCGGCGGCAGGCGGGGGCTGGTCCGCTGCGGGCCCCTGCGTTGTCGGCGAAGGCGCGGCAGCCTCGGCCGCCTCTGTGGATGGCGCAGGCGGTGCCTCAGCCGCGTCCGGCGCTGTGTCTGGCCCGGACGCCGGAGTCACCGCCGTCTGGTCCCGCCGCGGCGACGCGGAACCGTTGCCCGAGGCTGCATGCGCATCCCCGTGGTGACGATCGTCGTGCGGTCGTGCCTGCTTCTTGGTCGTCGGGCTGAGGATCATGATCATGTTCCGGCCCTCGACGAGTGGGGATCGTTCGATGATGGCGAGGTCGCTGAGCTCCTCGGTCATGCGGTCGAGCAGCTTGCGGCCGAACTCCTGGTGCACCATCTCCCGACCGCGGAACATGATGGTCAGCTTGACCTTGTCGCCCTCACCGAGGAACTGCTTCACCTTGGCCAGCTTGGTGCGGAAGTCGTGGTCCGAGATCTTCGGGCGCAGCTTCTGCTCCTTCAGCTGGACGACGTTGTGGTCCCTGCGGCTGTCCTTCTCCCGCTTCAGCGCCTCGAACTTAAAACGGCCGTAGTCCATCAGCCTGCAGACTGGCGGCTGGGCCAGCGGAGCCACCTCGACGAGGTCGAGGCCGCGGTCGACGGCGAGCTGTCGGGCTGCTTCGATGGTGACGATGCCGAGCGCTTCATCAGTGGTGTCGTCGAAGAGACGCACCTGCGGAATGCGGATCTGCTCGTTGATCCTCAACTCTCGAAAGGCGATGGGTGGAAACCTCCAAACAAAAAACCTGGACAGCGATCCGCTATCCAGGCCTGGGT
>JALYZN010000026.1 GCA_030948845.1 Candidatus Dormiibacterota bacterium | reverse complement strand
GCCGCGGGTCGAACCCGAAGACGGTGGGGATGGCGGCGCGATCGAAGAGCCGCGCGAACGGCGAGTCGAGCACGTCACCGAGAACGTTGCCGAAGCGCAGCAGCGTCACCGCCACGTCGGGGTGGCGCATCTCGTAGTCGCGAACGTACGACTCGACCTCGTCGAGGTCGCGGGTGAAGCCGTCGCGCGCAGGCCCGCGCCGGCGCATGTCCTCTGTCCAGAAGGAGGGGTCGGCGGGCTCGCTGCCGTAGACCGCGGTGCTCGACTTGACGATCAGCCGGCGCACCGGGCTGTCGGCGCCACTGCAGGCCGCGATCAGGTTCATGGTGCCAATGACGTTGGTCTCGTGCACGGTGCGGCCACCCGCCTGCTGCGGGTCGACGATGAGGCCGGCGTGCACGACCGTGTCGATGCCGAGCCCGCGGATCAGCTTGCCGACGAGGCTGTGGCGGATGTCGGCGCGCACGTAGTCGGTACGAGCCAGCTGGCGGATCGGCCCCTCGGTGTCGACCGCCACGATCTGTTCGACGCCGGGGTCCGCCTCCAACCGGCGGGCCAGCTCGGCGCCCCAGAAACGCGAGACACCGGTGATGAGGATGCGCCTGCCCTGGGCCACCGTGGAACCTCCCTTAACAGCGCGTCGATGGTACCGAACAGGTCCCACGAAGGAAGCGAGCGTTCCCTACGGGTAGATCCCGCGAACCTCCGTGGCCTCGGCCACGCTAGCGACCGCGATGTGGTACGCCGCCTCGCGGAGGGAGACGTTCTGGGACTGCGACCTGGCGCGCACCGCGTCGTAGGCGCGTCCCATCACCTCGCGCAGCCTGGAGTTCACCTCGCCGGGGGCCCAGAAGAAGGTTTGCAGGTCCTGCGCCCACTCGAAGTAGGAGACGACCACGCCACCCGCGTTGGCTAGGATGTCAGGGACGATCAGCACGCCGCGGTCGGCGAGCACTGCGTCGCCGTCGGGGTCAACTGCCGCGTTGGCGCCCTCGGCGATGACGCGGGCTCGGACCTGCGCGGCGTTGGCGCCGGTGATCTGCGCCTCGAGCGCGCAGGGCACGACGAGGTCGACGCCGAGCGTGAGCAGCTCGTCATTGGTCAGCGTCTCCGCGCCGCCATAGTCGGCCAGCGCGCCGCCCTCCTCTTTGAGTGCGGTCAGCGCGGCGATGTCGAGGCCGGCGCCGCTGTGCACGCCGCCGCGGCTGTCGGAGACCGCGACCACACGCAGCCCGGCGGCGGCAAGAAGGTGCGCTGTGTTCGACCCCACCTGGCCGAATCCCTGGACAGCGACGGTGGCGCCGGCGGGGTCGATGCCCGAGTCGTTGAGCGCCTGCACCGCCACCGTTGCGATGCCGCGTCCGGTGGCGGCGTGGCGACCCTCCGAGCCGCCGATGACTGTGGGCTTGCCGGTCACCGACGCGGGCACCGAGTAGCCCGCATGCATCGAGAGCGTGTCCATGATCCACGCCATCTCCTGCGGACCTGTGCCGATGTCCGGGGCGGGGATGTCACGGTCGGGGCCGATCAGCAGCGAGATCTCAGTGGTGAAGCGGCGCGTCAGCCGCTCGAGCTCGGTGGGGCTGAGCAGTTTGGGATCGACGACGACACCGCCCTTGGCGCCTCCGAATGGAAGGCCAACGACGGCGGCCTTCCAAGTCATGAACATGGCTAGGGCGCGGGCATCCGCGAGCGTCATCGCAGGGTGATAGCGCAGCCCCCCTTTGGCCGGTCCGCGGGCAATGTTGTGCTGGACGCGGAAGCCCGTGTAGACGTGGAAACGGCCGTCATCCATCTCCACCGGGAAGTGGACGATCAACTCCCGCTTGATGTGCCGCAGCACCGCTGTGAGCGACGCATCGAGGTCGAGCTGCCGTGCTGCGGTGTCGAAATGGTGCTGGGCGATGGCAAGCGTCGCGCTGCCCTGCACAGTCGCGGTCATGGGCACACCTTATCTCTCGGGGACGGTGTTCGTGGGGCTTCCGAGGGCGCTGAGACTGACCCCGTACAGCGGGGCGCGCAGACAACGATACGGGCCGCGCGCAACGCTCGCGCGTGGCGCCGACAGCACCCTGTGCAGCACTCCACGACGTCGCTCCGATGTCGACAGCAATGTCACAAATGCGGTGACACGTTGACAAGTGTGTGTATAACCACCATGCTATGCATGACCCGGCGGGGGGTGTTTTGACCACCTCCTGTCACAAACAGCCGTCGTGGTGATCAGAGCGAAATGATCATCACCAAGGAGGCCCGTACACATGGCCAGGAGCAGACGCAGGAGAAGCGGCATTGACAAAGCTGTCAGCCGCACCGTCAAACGCGTGAGTCGTCGCGCCAACAGTGGTGGAGGCGACCTACTGAAAGCGGTGCAGGGGCTCGTCAAGGCCCTCCCCGTCAACGAGCTCGAGAAGAGACTCGCCGGACTCGAAAAGAGCGTGTCACGCCTCGAGGGCGAGATTCGCAAGGCTGCACGGCGCGTCGTCGGCGGCACCGCCAAGCGTGCCACCACCGCCAAGCGCCGGACCGCCCGCAAGGCCGCATCCGCGAAGCGGACCACCACGCGCCGTGCCGGCGCCACGAAGCGGACGGCCAAGCGCCGTACCGGAGCAGCCAAGCGCACCGCCACCCGCAAGGCAACATCCGCCAAGCGGACCGTCCGCCGCCGCGCCACAGGCGCCCGCAAGTCGGTTGCCAAGCGCGCCACGACGGCGAAGCGCACCGCCACCCGCA
>JALYZN010000051.1 GCA_030948845.1 Candidatus Dormiibacterota bacterium | reverse complement strand
GTGCGCACCGTCAAGGAGTACCACCGCCCCGACGGCAGCAACATCCGCTTCGACGAGAATGCTGCGGTGCTCATCCAGCCCAACAACAGCCCGCGCGGCACCCGGATCTTCGGCCCGGTCGCCCGCGAACTTCGCGAGCGAAACTTCATGAAGATCGTCAGCCTTGCCCCGGAGGTTCTCTGAGATGAGCGCTGCAACCGAGCGCAAGGCCAGGGTTGGCCTGCGCCACCGGGGATGGGCCCACGGACGTTCGCGACTGCTCGACATTCGCGCAGGCGACACGGTCCAGGTGATCGCCGGCAAGGACGACGGCAAGCGCGGCGTTGTGGTGCGGACCATCCCGTCCATGCAGCGTGTCGTCGTCGAGGGGATCAACCGCCTCAAGCGGCATACCAAGGCCCACGTTGCCGGCAACACCCAGGGTGGCATCATCGACTTCAACGCCCCCATCCACTACAGCAACGTCCTGCTGGTGTGCAATCGCTGCGACAAGCCGACCCGCATATCCCGGACCAGGCAGCCGGACGGCTCAATGGCGATCGTCTGCAAGAAGTGCAACGAGATCTACGAGAGGCCCACAGCCTGATGGCCACCGCAGCCGCTCAGCAGCCGCGCCTGCGCCAGCGCTACCAGGACGAGGTCGTGCCCACCCTGGTGCGCGACTTCAGGTATCGCAACGCCATGCAGGTGCCGCGCGTCGAGAAGATCGTCATCAACATCGGCCTTGGCGAGGCCATCCAGAACGGCCGCGCCATCGACGCCGCGACCAATGACCTCAAGACCATCACCGGCCAGGCGCCGATCGTGATTCGCGCCAGGAAGTCCGTGGCCGCGTTCAAGCTGCGCGAGGGCATGCCCATCGGGGTCAAGGTGACGCTGCGCGGCCGGCGCATGTGGGAGTTCCTCGACAAGCTTCTCAACGTGACCCTGCCCCGCATCCGCGACTTCCGCGGCATCGATCCCAAGGCGTTCGACGGGCACGGCAACTACACGCTCGGTCTGCGCGAGCAGCTTGTCTTCCCGGAGATCGACTTCGACAAGATCGACAAGCTGCGCGGGCTCGAGGTCTGCATCGTCACCACAGCACAGACAGACGACGAGGGCCGCGCCCTCCTGGCGGCCTGCGGGATGCCCTTCCGCAAGCCGGGACAGCAATAGTGATCGCAATGCCGCGTGCGTCCGGGGACACCGCCGGATACGGCGTGGAGAGGTAAGCAGTGGCCAAGAAGTCGTTGATCGCCAAAGCGCTTCGTCCGGCGAAGTTCGGAGTCCAGCAGCACAACCGCTGCGGCGTCTGCGGGCGCCCGCGCGCCTTCATGCGCAAGTACGGAATGTGCCGTATCTGCTTTCGGGGCATGGCCTCGCAGGGGCAGATCCCCGGCGTCAAGAAGAGCAGCTGGTAGACGGCCATGATGAGTGACACGATCGCCGACATGCTCACCCGCATCCGCAACGCCAACGCGGCCAATCACCACACCGTGACAATCCCTGCCTCGAAGATGAAGGTGGAGATCGCCAAGGTGCTCACCGCCGAGGGCTTTGTCGACAGCTTCGAGGTCGACGGCGAGGCGCCGCAGCAGCTGCTCACGATCACCCTGAAGCCGCGCACCCCACGGGGCCGCGCGCTCTCCGGCCTGCGCCGGATCAGCCGCCCCGGGCTGCGCGTCTACGCACGCAAGAGCGAGATCCCCCGCGTTCTCGGGGGGCTCGGCATCGCCATCATCTCCACCTCGCACGGTCTCATGACCGGCCAGGCGGCGCAGCGCGCCGGCCTCGGTGGCGAGGTGGTGGCGTACGTCTGGTAATCGTTATGTCCCGAATTGGAAAGATGCCCATCCCCGTCCCGGGCGGCGTCGAGGTGACGCTGGCCGGCAGCCACATCACCGTGACGGGGTCGCGCGGAACGCTGGAGCGCAGCCTGCCGCCGTCGATGATCATCGAGGTCAACGACGGAGTGATCAGCGTGCGCCGTCCCACCGAGACCACCACGCATCGCTCCCTGCACGGGCTGACCCGCACGCTGGTGGCCAACATGGTCGAGGGCGTCAGCCAGGGCTTTTCCCGCCAGCTCGACCTGGTCGGCGTCGGCTTCCGCGCCGCCAAGCAGGGCAGTGACCTTGTGCTCAGCCTGGGCTACTCGCACCCGATCCGCTACACGCCGCCCGACGGCGTCACCATCGACGTGCCGGCGCCGACCCAGATCACCGTGAGCGGGACCAACAAGGAGATCGTCGGCCAGGTGGCCGCCAAGATCCGCTCCTTCCGCAAGCCCGAGCCGTACAAGGGCAAGGGCGTGATGTACAGGGGCGAGGTGATCCGGCGCAAGGCCGGCAAATCCGGCAAGGCCGGGAAGGGCAAGTAGTCATGCACGCCAAGTTCGATCGTCGCGCCGCGCGCGACCGGCGCCACCGCCGGGTGCGCAAGAGCGTGCACGGCGTCCCGGGGCGCCCGCGCCTGGTGGTGTTCCGCAGCCTCAACCACATCGCTGTCCAGCTCATCGACGACGCCGCCGGGCACACCCTCGCTGCCGCCTCGACGCACGACGCCGACATCCGCAAGGAGCTCGGCGGCAAGGGCAACGCGACCACGACCGGCGCCGCCGTGGTCGGCCGGGTGATCGCCCAGCGCGCCCGTGGCCAGGGCGTCAGCGCGGTCGTCTTCGACCGCGGCGGTTACCTTTACCACGGCAGGGTCAAGGCCCTCGCCGCCGCTGCCCGCGAAGCGGGACTGGAGTTCTAGACATGGCCATGCGCATGGATCGGCGCGACGATCGCGCCAGCGACCTGCAGGAGAAGATCGTCTCCTTGAACCGCGTGGCCAAGGTGGTCAAGGGCGGACGCCGTTTCTCGTTCAGCGCGCTCGTGGTGGTGGGCGACGGCGCCGGTCGCGTCGGCGCCGGGCTGGGCAAGGCCGGCGAGGTGCCGGACGCCATCCGCAAGGGTGTCGACGACGCCAAGAAGCACATGATCACCGTGCCGATGGTGGGCACCACCATCCCGCACGAGGTGCACTACAAGCTCGGCGCTGCCAAGGTGCTGCTCAAGCCAGCGGTGCCGGGGACCGGCGTCATCAGCGGCAGCTCGATGCGCGCCGTGGTGGAGGCAGCCGGCATCCACGACATCCTCACCAAATCGCTCGGCACCGACAACCCCATCAACGTGGTGCGCGCCACGATCGCGGCGCTGGCGAGCATGCGCACGCTCCGCGACGTGGCCGCGGCGCGCGGGCTCGACCCCGAGCGGATGGTGGGCCGCAAGCGCGCTGCCGAGATGCTCGGCGAGGGCGCGCACACACCCGAGGCGGTGAGCGCATGAGCACGCTGCGGGTCACCTACCGCAAGAGCAAGATCGGCTACGCCAAGGACCAGAAGGCCACGCTGGCGGCGCTCGGGCTGCGCAAGCTCAACCACACCGTCGAGCACCAGAACACCTCGTCGATCCGCGGCATGGTGCACAAGGTGCGCCATCTGGTCAGCGTCGAGGGCGTCCCCGCCGACACCCCCGCGGGGATGGCCGTGCTGGCGCGCTCCACGGCGGAGGCGGAGTCATGAGGCTGCACGAGCTACATCCCGCACCGGGCAGCCGCAAGAAGCGCACCCGGGTCGGCCGCGGCATCTCCGCTGGCCGGGGCAAGACCTCCGGACGCGGCCAGAAGGGCCAGGGATCGCGCGAGAGCAACAGCGTCCCCAAGGGCTTCGAGGGCGGGCAGATGAAACAGTCGATGCGGCTGCCCAAGCTGCGCGGCTTCCACAACCGCTTCCGGCGTGAGTACCAAGTGGTCAACCTCAGCAAGCTGAACCGCTTCGACCGCGGCACCATCGTCGATGGTGCCGCGCTGGCCGCCGCCGGGCTGGTCAGCGGGGCCGACGCGCCGGTGAAGCTGCTTGCGGCCGGGCGAATCAAGGTGGCGGTGCACGTGCGCGTGCACAGCGCGTCGGCTGCCGCGCGCAGCGCAGTCGAAGCCGCGGGAGGACGCGTCGACCTTCTCGAGGAGCCCAGGCCGCCGCGCGCGGAGAAATCGGAGTCAAAGCAGGACAACGCCGTATCGCGCCGCAAGGCGCGCAACGCGGCGGCGGCGGAAAGCGAGGACGACAACGCGACCACCGCCACGTTGAGCACCGCGCCCACCGCTGCGGCCGATGACGCTGCAGAGGACGCCGCGAGTGCCGCGCAGGAGGAGCCGCAGGCGTGAACCTGCTGCAGGCGCTTGGCCAGGCCATGCGCATCCCCGAGCTTCGCCGGAAGCTGGTGATCACCATCGGCCTGGTGCTCGCGTTCCGCGTCCTCGCCAACGTCTCGATCCCGGGCGCGGATCCCAAGGCGCTGCAGGCGCTGTTCAGCAGCAACTCGCTGCTGGGGCTCTTCAACCTCGTCGGCGGCGGTGGGCTGCAGCGCTTCACCATCGTCGCCGAGGGACTGAATCCCTACATCAACGCCACCATCATCATGCAGCTGATGACCGTGGTCTCAGTCCGGCTCAAGGAGCTCAGCAAGGAGGGCGAGCAGGGCCGCAAGAAGATCACGCGGTACACGCGTTGGCTGACCGTGCCACTCGCCGCACTGCAGGGCTGGGGCTTCCTGGCGCTGTTCACCAACCCCAACGCGGTGACCATCAACGGCGTCCCGCAGGCGATCATCCCCAACGCCACCACCACCCAGGAGATCGGTATCGTGCTCACGCTGGTGGCGGGCACGATCATCGCCATGTGGCTCGGCGAGTTGATCACCGAGTACGGCGTTGGCAACGGGGTTTCGCTGATCATCTTCACCGGAATCATCGCCCGTTTGATCCCGTCGATCGGCGACTACAGCACCACCGGCGGCACCCACGTCATCCAGATCATCGGTGTCGCGGTCATCGCCCTGGTGGTGACCGCGGGGATCATCGGCGTGCAGCAGGCCCAACGGAAGGTGCCGGTGCAGTCTGCCCAGCGAGTGCTCAACCCGCGCACCGGGGCGGCCTCACAAGGGCGGCGCAACTTCCTGCCGCTGCGCATCAACACCGCCGGTGTGATCCCGATCATCTTCGCGCTGTCGATCATGTTCTTCCCGACCATCTTCGCCAACCTGTTCGCCAGCGCCGGCGGCTTCCTTGGCAACGCCTCGGCGTGGATCACCGCCAACTGGCAGCCGAACGGGCCCAAGTGGTACATCAACGTGCTCTACAACGGCCTGTACTTCCTGCTCATCCTCGGCTTCACGTACTTCTACACCGCGGTCGTCTTCGACCCCAACGACGTCGCCGACAACCTCAAGAAACAGTCGACGTTCATCCCCGGCATCCGCCCGGGCCGAAGTACCGCGGAGTACCTGGGCCGGGTGATGGGGCGCATCACGCTGGCGGGCGCGCTATTCCTGGCGATCATCACGGTCATCCTGCCTCTGTTCACCGCGTTCGCGACGCGCGCTGATCCGACCAGCCTGTACCTGGGGGGCACGGCGATACTCATCGTGGTCGGCGTGGCGCTCGACACCATGAAGCAGATCGAGACGCAACTGCTGATGCGCCAGTACAAGGGCTTCATCAGGTGATCACCATCCTCTTCGGCCCGCCCGGCAGCGGCAAGGGGACGCAGGCCGAGGTCATCAGCAAGCGCTTCGGGCTGCCCCACGTCAGCACCGGGCAGATGCTGCGCGACGAGGTTGGCGCCGGCTCCGAGCTCGGCCACGAGGTGGAGCCGATCATGAAGGGCGGCGGGCTCATCCCCGACGACATGATGGTGCGCATCATCGAGAGCCGCCTGGCCCATCCTGATGCCGAGGGCGGCGCGCTCCTCGATGGCTTCCCGCGCACCGTGCCGCAGGCCAAGGAGCTCGACGTGATGCTCGGGCGCACTGGGCGCGAGATCGGCGTGGTGCTCTTCATCGACGTTCCCGAGGCGGAGCTGAAGAAGCGCATCGAGCGTCGCTCCGAGATCGACCACCGCGCCGATGACACCCCGGAGGCGTACGTCAAGCGGAGGCGCGAGTACGAGGAGAAGACGGCGCTGGTCATCGGCTACTACGAGGACTGTGGCACGCGGATCGAGTACGTCAACGGCAACGCCCCCATCGACACCGTCACCGAGTCGATCCTCACCATCTTCGGCGGCCAACTGCCCGCGCGCGGGGTGGCCTGAGGTGGCCAACCGCGTGGAGGCCTTCCGCCTCAAGCGACTCGAGGAGATCGAGAAGATGCGCGCCTCGGGGAAGATCCTCGGGGAGTGCCTCGCTCATCTCGCCGACGTGGTGCGCCCGGGCATCACCACCCTCGACCTCGACCGCGAGGCGGACACCTTCATCCGCGACCATGGCTGCATCCCCGGTTTCCTCGGCTACCAGGACTACCCCAACTCGCTCTGCGTCTCCGTCAACGACGAGGTGGTCCATGGGATCCCAGGTCCCCGCGTGATCGAGGACGGTGACCTGGTGTCGCTCGACTGCGGCCTGATCCTCGACGGCTGGTGGGCCGACAGCGGGCTCTCGGTGGCCTGCGGAGAGCCCAGCCCGGAAGTGGCCCGGCTCATCGAGGTGACCAGGGAGTCGCTGGAGCGGGGGATTGCCGCCGCCCGGCCCGGCAACACCATCGGTGACATCGGCCACGCCGTGCAGACGTACGCCGAGGCGGAGGGCTACTCGCTGGTTCGCGAGTACGTCGGCCATGGCATCGGCCGCAACATGCACGAGCCCCCGCAGGTGCCCAACCACGGCCAGCCGGGCACCGGCAACGTGATCAAGCCCGGCTACGTGCTGGCCATCGAGCCGATGGTCAACGTCGGCGGCCCCGAGGTGCGCGTGCTCCGCGACGGCTGGACAGTGGTGACCGTTGATGGCAAGCTCTCCTGCTACTTCGAGCACACGGTCGCGGTCACTGAGGACGGGCCTGAGGTGCTGACCCTCCGGCCCGCTCACGCCGCCGCGGTGACCACCCGGAGCTGAGCATCGCCCCGATCGCCGCACGAGGCGCACACTCTCCGCTGTGAGGCTCTCAGCCAAGGTCGATTATGCGCTCCGGGCGGCGGCCCAGCTCGCCGCCGACGGCGGCAAGCACCCCCTCAAAGCCGAGGCGATCGCCCGCGCCCAGGACATCCCGACGAGCTTCCTGCTCGGCATCCTGCGTGAGCTCACCCGCGGCCACGTGCTCAAGAGCCATCGCGGCGCCGACGGGGGCTACAGCCTCGCCCGCCCGGCAGGCGAGATCACCCTTGCCGAGATCATGCGGGTGATCGATGGGCCGCTCATCAACCTGCGCGACTCCCACATCCGCGAGCTCGGCTACGGCGGCCCGTCGGAGGCCCTCGAAGACGTGTGGATGGCGGTCAGGTCGAGCGTCCGCGCGGTGCTGGAGACGGTGACCCTGGCCGACCTCGCAAACGGGTCGCTGCCGGCATCGGTGAGGTCGCTCGCGCAAGCCTACATCCGCAGCGAGACGGTGAGACCCGGGGTCCGGCTGAGCTCGGTTGCGGAGGAGAAACCCGCTCGGGCCTGAGGGGAGGCCGGCATTGCGACGCTTGACACATTCCCCGGAACTCGTCATCCTCTGGAGATCGGTCAACTTGACCATTGTTATACAGAAAGGGTTTGGGCGGGCAGGGGGGAAGTACGATGCACATCGACCTGTACATCGCGTTGGCAGGGTTGATCGTGGGCTGCGCGGTCGGCCTGACCGGCATGGGCGGCGGCGCGCTGATGACGCCGGTCCTGGTGTTGATCTTCGGGGTGCAGCCACTCGCCGCCGTGTCGAGCGACCTGGTCGCCTCGCTACTGATGAAGCCGCTGGGCGCGGCAATCCACGCGGGTCACCGGACCATCCGGTGGCCGCTGGTGCGCTGGCTCGCCCTCGGCTCAGTGCCGGGTGCGCTCCTCGGGGTGACCTTCCTGAAGCTCCTCGGCAGGGGAGCGACCGTCCAGAACGTGGTCCAGGTCGCCCTCGGCTCGGTTCTCCTGCTGTCGGTGACCGCGCTCCTGGCGAAGTGGCTCTTCGACCGCTCCCGGCGCGACCCCGAGGTGGCCCCTGCCGCCGGATCGCAGGCCCTCCCGGTCCGCCGTCTGGCCACCGCGGGGCTGGGGCTTGCGGTGGGCTTCATCGTCGGCATCACCGCCACCGGCTCGGGAACGCTGATCGTCGTCGCTCTGTTGTTCCTCTATCCGCGGCTGCGAGGTTCCCAGCTGGTCGGCACCGACCTCACCCAGGCCATTCCCATGGTGGGCGCGGCCGCCCTCGGCCATGTCCTCTTCGGCGACTTCAGGCTCGCGCTCACGCTGTCGATCGTCGTCGGCGCCGTTCCCGGAGTGGTCATCGGGTCGATCGCGTCGGCTCGCGGAACCACCGGGTTCATCCGCGCTGCGCTGAGCGTGGTGCTCCTCGCCTCCGGGCTGAAGCTGGTGAACGTTCCGGTCGCGGTCATCGGCATTGCGGTCGCCGTAGCGATCGTGCTGATCGCCGGGACCTTCATCATCCGCCGGACCGCGGGCCGGCAGGCGACCCTGGAGCTGGCCGAGGCCTCCTGAGCCGGCCACCGACAGCCCTGGCGTACGATCCACGCCACATGGCGTGGCAGCGTGCGACCGGGGCCGGGCGGGGTGCCGGAGGAAGCGGCGATCTCGTATACTCGCTGACCGCGGCTGCCGCTCAGCCCGATTCGGCATGCCCAGGCCGGGCGTGACTGAGCCGCTGATCGGAAGGGTCATCGAACCCCTTCCTGATGCGCTCTACCGGGTCGAACTGGACGACGGCCATAGGGTTCTCTGCCATCCGGCCGGAAAGGCGCGCCTCCAGGCGGTCCGCATCCTGCCGGGTGACAGGGTGCAGGTTCAGCTCAGCGCCGCCGATCCCGGTCGGGGACGCATCCTCCAACGGCTCGCGTAGCCGCGCAGCAGACAAGGGACAGCGCAACAGCGATGAAGGTCAGGGCCTCGGTCAAGAAGATGTGTGACCACTGCAAGGTCATCAAGCGGCACGGCGCTGTCCGGGTCATCTGTGACGCCAACCCGAAACACAAGCAGCGACAGGGGTAGAGGAGAGACGTGGCACGCATCGCCGGCATCGACATCCCGCGTGAGAAGCGGATCGAGGTGGCGCTCACCTACATCTTCGGCATCGGGCCGACGACGGCGCGGCGCCTGCTCACCCTGGCGCAGGTGTCCCCGGACATCCGGACCCGTGACCTGACCGACGCCCAGGTCGGCAAGCTGCGTGACCTCATCGCCAAGCAGCTGCAGGGCCGTGTCGAAGGCGACCTGCGCCGCCAGATCGCGCTGAACATCAAGCGGCTCATGGAGATCGGCACCTACCGAGGCCTCCGCCACCGCCGCGGCCTGCCGGTGCGCGGCCAGCGCACCCGCACCAACGCGCGGACCCGACGCGGACCCAAGAAGACCGTCGGCGTGCGCCGCAAGAAGAAGTAGAGATGGCCAAGAAGAAGAAGGTGGTCCGCACCCGGCGCCGCGAGCGCAAGAACGTGGCCGTGGGCCACGCCCACGTCCTCGCCACGTTCAACAACACCATCGTCAGCCTCACCGACCCGTCGGGCAACGTGCTCGCCTGGGGCTCGGCCGGCGGCCAGGGCTTCAAGGGCTCGCGCAAGAGCACGCCGTTCGCCGCCCAGATCACCGCGGAGAGCACCGCGCGGCGGGCAATGGAGCACGGCCTCAAGAGCATCGAGATCTTCGTCAAGGGACCGGGGGCGGGCCGCGAGGCCGCCATTCGCAGCCTGCAGGCGTCCGGGCTCGAGGTCACCGCCATCACCGACGTCACCCCAATGCCGCACAACGGCTGCCGCCCTCCCAAGCGGCGCCGGGTCTAGGACAAACAGCATGGCCAATCAGGCAGGACCCGTCTGCCGCCTCTGCCGCCGCGAGGGCACCAAGCTCTTCCTCAAGGGCAACAAGTGCCTGACCAACTGCACCTTCGACAAGCGCAACGCGTTGCTCCCCGGCCAGCACGGCCTGGCGCGCCGCCGCAAGACCAGCGACTACGGCATCCAGTTGCGCGCCAAGCAGCGCGCCCGCCGTCAGTACGGCGTGCTTGAGGCCCAGTTCCGCACCTACTTCGACCGCGCCGACCGGAGCACCGGGGTGACCGGCACCGTGCTGCTCCAGCAGCTCGAGCGGCGCATCGACAACGTCGTCTACCGGCTCGGCCTGGCCGCGTCACGCCGCGAGGCGCGCCAGCTCGTCTCCCACCGCCACTTCCAGCTCAACGGCCGCACTATCAACGTGGCCTCGGCCCAGGTTCGTCCCGGCGACGTCGTCGAGGTGCGGGAGCGCAGCCGCAAGCTGCCTCCCATAGTCAACGCCCGCGAGCTGCTCGCTGGCCGCACCGTTCCCGAGTGGCTGACCCTGGACTCGGGAGCGTTGCGCGGCACCGTGGTGCGCCTTCCCGAGCGCCACGAGATGGAGCAGACCATCGATGAGCAGCTGGTCGTGGAGTTTTACTCGCGATGACGAGTGGAACCCTGGTCCTTGAAATCCCCGATTCTGGTAACCCCTTGGCGGCGCTGACCGGCGACGCCAGCACCCTGTGAGGCATTCCGCTCCCTATGGTTGACACGATCGCCGCTCCCGCCGTCCGCGAAGTCGAAAGCAGCACCGATTACGGCAAGTTCGAGATCGAGCCGCTCGAGCCCGGTTTCGGGACAACGCTTGGCAACTCGCTCCGCCGCGTCCTTCTCTCGTCGCTCAACGGCGCCGCCATCACGTCGGTCTCGATCGACGGCGTTGCCCACGAGTTCTCCGCGATCCCCAACATCAAGGAGGACGTCACCGAGATCCTCCTCAACATCAAGGAGATCAACGTCGTCTCGCACAGCGACGAGCCGGTGCGGATCACGCTCGACGTGCGCGGTCCCAAGGAGGTCACCGCTGCTGACATCCAGACCAGCAGCGATGTCGAGATCCGCAACCCCGACGTGCACATCTGCACGCTCGACGGCCCCAAGTCGCACCTGCGCATGGACCTCACCGTCGAGCGCGGCAAGGGCTACGTGACCGCCGAACGGAACAAGCGCGAGGGCCAGCCGATCGGGGTGATCCCCATCGACGCCATCTTCACCCCAGTGCGTCGCGCCAACTTCACCATCGAGAAGACCCGCGTCGGCCAGGAGACCGAGTGGGACAAGCTGGTGGTCGAGGTCTGGACCGACAGCACACTGAGCCCCGTTGACGCGGTGAGCCAGGCCGCCGCTCTGTTCACGCAGCACCTCGACCTCTTCGTGCGCTTCGGCGACAACCTGGCGGTGCCCCCGCAGAGCCAGAAGCGCGGCAACGACCTGCCCAGCCGGCTCGCCGACACGCCCATCGAGGACCTCGAGCTCAGCGTCCGCGCGCTCAACTGCCTCAAGGCCAACGATGTGACCAAGGTCGGCCAGCTGGTGGCCATGCGCCAGGAGGACCTGCTCACTCTGCGCAACTTCGGCCAGAAGTCGCTCGACGAGATCCGCGAGAAGCTGGTCGAGCGCCAGATGGTCACCCCGGAGGAGCTCGAGGCCCTCTTCCAGCCCGGCGGCCGGTAGGAGCGACCCCAGTGCGTCACCACCGCGCCGGACGGAAGTTCGGCCGCACCGCCGCGCATCGCCAGGCGATGACCCGCAACCAGGTCACCTCGCTGCTGCGCCACGGGCGGATCCAGACGACCGAGGCGCGCGCCAAGGAGCTGCGCCGCTGGGTGGAGCGCGTGATCACCACCGCCAAGCCCGACGACCTGCACGCCCGGCGCCAGGTGGCCCTGTATGTCACCGATCGCGAGGTGAGCGCGCGACTCTTCACCACGCTGGTGCCGCGCTTCAAGGATCGTCCCGGCGGCTACACGCGGATCATCCACGTCGGCCCGCGCCCCGGCGACGCCGCCCCGCTGGCGATCATCGAGCTGGTCGACTGAGGCGATGACCATGCTCCGGCTCGTCCTCGAATACGACGGCAGCGACTTCCACGGCTGGCAGGCGCAGCCGTCGCTGCGCACGGTCGAGGGGGTGCTCCGCGACGCCTTGCGCCTGGTCACCGGGGAGTCGCCGCGGCTGAGCGCCGCCGGTCGCACCGACGCCGGCGCGCACTCGCACGGCCAGGTCGTCGGCGTCCCGCTGACGCGCGAGTGGGAGGCCCAGCGCCTGTCGGGCGCCCTCAATGCGGTGCTTCCCCGCGACGTCGGGGTGCGCCACGCCGAGCCGACACGCGACAACTTCAATGCCCGCTTCGATGCGCTCAGTCGCACCTACCGCTACGTGGTGGTGTCGCGCCGCGAGCGCGCTCCGCTGCTGCGCCGCCATGCGTGGCAGGTGAGCGGCGACCTCGACATCGCCGCGATGCGCGACGCCTGCGCACTGCTCGTCGGCCACCATGATTTCGCCGCCTTCGGGCGCTCGCCGCGCGAAGGAGGAAGCACCGTCCGCACCGTCGAGCGCGCCGACGTCCGCCGCGTCGCCGCGCCGGTGGCCGACGAGACACCCGCGTACGTCATCGAGGTGAGCGCCGACGCCTTCCTCTACGGCATGATGCGCGCCATCGCCGGTGCGCTGGTCGCGGTGGGCCGCGGCCGGATGAGGGTGGAGGACGTCGCCGCCATGCTCGACGGGCCCACGAATCGCGCCACGGTCACCGTCGCTCCCGCCCGCGGCCTGCACCAGTGGAGGGTGACCTACCCGGCGCCGCCTGCAGCGGAGACCAACGCATGACCCAGACATCGCAGCGGACGTACACCGCCAGGCCGGGCACGCTGTCCGACACTTGGTACCTGGTGGACGCGCGCGGCCAGACGCTGGGGCGCCTCGCGGTCAACATCGCGCGCATCCTGCGCGGCAAGCACCGCCCGCAGTTCACCCCGCACCTCAACACCGGCGAGCACGTGGTGGTGATCAACGCGCGCGACATCGTGGTCACCGGCCGTAAGCGCACCCTCAAGATGTACGACCGCTACTCGGGGTACCCGAGTGGCCGCCACGAGCGCACCTACGACGAGCAGATGGAACGCGACCCGACGTACCCGATCATCCACGCGGTGCGCGGCATGCTCCAGCACAACACGCTCGGCGCGGAGATGCTCAAGCGCCTCCGCGTGTACCCGGGGCCCGAGCACCAGCACGCCGCGCAGCAGCCCAAGCCGGCCAGCTTCGGCGAACTCGGAGAGATCAAGGTTGCCAGCAACTAGCGAGCACTACTACTACGGCACTGGACGACGCAAAAGCGCGGTCGCGCGGGTGCGCCTGGTCCCCGGTGACGGCGTCCTGGTCATCAACGGTCGCTCGCCGAGCGAGTACTTCGGTCGCCGCGACCTCGAGACCGTGGTCACCCAGCCGCTGCGCGTCACCGACAACCTCGGGCGCTTCGTGGCCAGCATCAAGGTGGAGGGCGGCGGCGTCGCCGGCCAGGCGGGAGCGATCTGCCACGGCATCGCGCGTGCACTCGTCTCAGCGGACGAGGAGTTGCGCCCCGCGCTGAAGAAGGCCGGCCTGCTGACTCGCGATCCTCGCGAGAAGGAACGCAAGAAGTACGGCCTCAAGCGCGCCCGCAAGGCCCCTCAGTACACCAAGCGATAGCCAAGTGGGAACTGCGTTTCCCCTCGGGCACCCTCCAGCTCAGCGCGGGTTTGCAGGACTAGACGCTAACCATCAAGGCGTTGCATAAAGGCGGCCACCTGGTCGAGAGCGTCGTGGAGCACCGGTGCCAGGCCGTGGCCGACTCGCTGGTACATCACCAGGCGCGCGTCGGGTAGAAGATGCACGGCCTGGCGCATCAGCTCCTCGCGTGCGAAGGGATCCGACGCTCCGCTGAGCAGGAGCACTGGACAGGTGATCTGTGGCCAGTGCTCGGTGCGCTGCTCCTCGGGATGCCCGGGGCGGTGGAGCGGGTAGCTGAGTAGCATCAGGCCGGCCACCATCCCTGTCTCGTCTGACGCAGCCAGCATGCTGGCCACCCGTCCTCCGTACGAGTGGCCGCCGATGACCGCGGGGGCGCTGACATCGGCGAGGAGGCCGGCATACACCGGAAGCGCGCGCTCGGCGCGCCCGCGAGGGAGGTCCACGGCAGTCGCGTCGATCGCGCGCGTGCGCAGCCCGGCGACATGGGCGCGCATCGAAGTGGCGTCCCCGGAGGCGCCGTGGGCGAGGAGGAGGCGGGCCACTGCACCTGATTGTCTCGTCTGCGACACGGTGGTGGGGACGGCGCAGATGTCCTGCTAGATTTCCGCAATGCCTCTCACCACGCGTACGCGCGTGCTCGGCTGCCCGGTGGACGTCGTGGACATGGGCACGGCGGTGGAGCGGCTGCTCGAGCTGCTCGCACCGGCCGACGGGCAGCCCGCGCTGGTGGTCACCCTCAACCCGGAGATCCTCATGCGGGCACGGCGTGAACCGAGCTTTGGATCGCTCCTCGAGTCCGCCGCGCTGATCGTCCCCGACGGTGTCGGCCTGGTTCGTGCGCTGCGCCGCCGCGGCTTCCGCAGGGCGGAGCGCGTCGGAGGTGCCGACCTGCTCGAGGCGTATCTCCCGCACGCGCGATCCCTCGGTCACCGTGTCGCCCTGGTCGGCGCCGGCCCCGGCGTTGCCGAGCGCGCCGCCGAGGCGCTGCGCCGCCGCCACCCCGGGCTGGACGTGGT
>JALYZN010000086.1 GCA_030948845.1 Candidatus Dormiibacterota bacterium | reverse complement strand
CCCGCTCATGGAGCAGCTCCCGCAGCATTCCCGCTGAGTTCCCGTCGAGTTCACGACGGGGCGGGTAAACTGGCGCGGCGCTGGCCGGCGTAGCTCAGTGGTAGAGCAGCTGTTTTGTAAGCACTGAAACGAGCCTGCCGAATACGTCTTGATCGTAGCGATCTCGTACTCCGCCGTGCAAAACCTGCTGTTTGCGCGCACCTCTGCGTCGTCTGATTGCTCGATCCGCGCGGGACCTGTCGAGCTCAGGAGGCGGCAAGTCCTCGTCCGATTCCACCGGCCGCGCTAAGCGCCTGGAGTCGGAGTTTGCGCAAAGGAGCCTCTCGGGGCGCGGCCGCGCGGAGAATTCGCAGAAGTAGCCACCTGTCCGGCGAGAGTCTCGCCTGCATGTCGGGCTGATCGACCCGCTCGATTGCGCTCGCCAGCGTGGGCGCCGGTGCACCCCAAAGCACTGCCTGCCGGTCAGCCTCCACCTCCATTTCCACGAGCGCACGCCGACGCAACAGGAGCCGCATAGTGCGAAAGAGGGTAAGGGCGATGGGCACGCTCACATAGACGTAGAGGCTCGCGCGATCGGACGCAAGGCGTTGAATTTGAGTAACTACAACCAACCCCATACCGAGGGTGGCGCCGCCCACGAGGGGCATAACGTGCTCGTTGAGCAGGCTGGCCCGGTACGCCAATTGCGTCTGATGCGCGACCTCGTGGGCGACGTATGCCTTCAATTCGTCGTCCGGCAGGTGTTCAACCCACAGAGAAGGAAAGACGACGCGCGGTATCCCTTGACACCACGAGACTGATGCTCCCGAAACTCGATGGCTGACAAATGCCTGTGGCGGTGGCAACCCTGCTTCGGCGGCCACAAGGCTGACGTGGTCACGGAGGCGCTGCGAGATGGCCGGCTGGACCTCAGGCGCCGGTAGCAGCGCCCACACATAGCTCATCCCCCACAGCAACCCCGTGAGGCCGCCGAGCAAACCGAGAGGGAGGGCCGTCGGCTGACGCGCAACCAAAAGGATCGCCGCGGGGATGACCCCGAGATAGCCCAGCGCCAGCGCAGCTGCGGTAACCCGGCCTAAGACGCTCATCACCTAGAGCTTAGGCATTCCGCACACTCGGGAAGTGACGTTGGGCGCCCGTATTCGCCTCGAGTTGTTCGGACATAGCCATCCCAGGGAGTGCCGCAGCCTCTGCTGTCCCGAATGCCAGCGGGGGTGGACGAAGTAGTTCTTACGAGGCGGTGGGTTTGTCGGCCAAATGCTCCGGGCATTCATCGGTTCTGCCTGCTCTCAGCGTCGACTTGGGCGTACGTTGTCCCCATAGCCCGCCATAGTCGGCCGAGGAGGCTCTCGACGATGGCAGATCGGGCGTTCTCGAGTTCCATGCCACTGACGGCGAGCTCCTCGCGGTAGCCGTCATCCGGGTACCTGGGCGGCGGGCTGCGCCATAACTGTTCGCCAATTGTCCAGATTCGGGCGCCACGCATTGGTTGGAGCCCGAGACCTACGTACCAGCTTCCGCTGTAATGAGCAGCGGAAGCGACGTTGCTCACCACGTGCAGGAGGGCTGTCGTGAACCTATGGACGAGGGACGCGAACAGCCGCTCGACCAATTCCTCGTCCGCCGTGGCCCCCATCCGCGAGCGTGAGTCGGACACCCGACCCGCGAAGAATCGAACCCCGCCGTTCTCGCGAACCTCCAGGTCGCTAGCGTAATCCTCGGGGGAGGAAACTCCCTCAGCCGGCCGCCGCATGCTGTCTAAGGCATACGAGACTAGTGCCCGGCCGTGGGGGCGCGGCACCGCGGGATTACCTAGTCCTAGCTGCTGCAGGTCGCGTTGGTCGAACGGTTCCCCGGCCAGAAGTCCGGTCTGGAACAGCTGGTTCCAATCTCCGTCAACTGCCGATAGTAGTTGACCGCGTTTCGCACTGATGGGCTCGGCGACAAGGAAGAGGTGCACGTGTTCGCCCGATGGGAAGGGGTCTTGTGTGAGCCAGTCGTCTAGCTGCAGGCTGGATTCCCTGCGAGCCTGCTCGCGCTGTGTCTTGGTACGCCACACCTGTGAGTCGCCGAGTTCGATATTTGTCTTCTCTCCGCGACCGCGATAGATGTTCCCGACCATGTGCGGAGCGTCCGCGCTCTCCGGGATCTGGACCACGAGGCAGCCGTCCTCGTCAGTGGGCGACGCTCGCAGTGGGATGCATCTGATGCTCAGAGGTGGGTCTAACCGGTACCGTGCGATCTGCTCGAGACGCTCGGCGGCACCCTCAAGCCTGAACGGAGCCAATGAAAACCGGTCCGACCTCCTGTCCTCTCTAACGCCTATGAAGATCGTGCCGCCATCAACTGCGAAGGAGGCCAGATCGACCGCAAGGTTATGGCTTGTCTTCTCGCCCGGCGGAGGCAAGCGCTCCTTGTGATCGAAGTAGTGCGTCTCTTTCAGGACGCCGGCACTGAGCGCGGACTCCAGGTCCGTGAGCGTCTCGGGAAGCCAGTGACTGCTTGGCATGGCTAGCGTGGTGTTCGATGCGGCTTGAAGCGGACCAGCCGACTATGGCGCGATCGTACGCGACGTCAACGTAGGGGCGGACCCAGCTGTTGGCTTAGGGTGCTTCAAGCACCATGCAGCGAACGACGTGAGTCGCCAGCTGACCGGACGCCGGCAGCCGGGGATCGGACGGGCGCCAATGACGCGCGGATTTCAAGCTGGGGCGGGCAGCGTCCGCGGACGGCGGCTCTTAACCGGAGGCGAGGGTGTCAGTCAAGGTGTCACCGAGGGAGTCGCCCGACCCGGAGAGAAGACGGTGGCCCGAGCCAGCCTTCGTCAATTGAATCCTGCGACGGACCACGGGCGGGCAGATAGTATCGGCTCACCGTGATCACCCTGTCGAGCGCCGTCGAGATTCCCGCGCCGGTCGAGAAGGTCTTTGCGTGGATGGATCAGCCTGACCAGCTGGCAGCTCTGAATCCTCTGCCGACAACGATCGTCGAGAGCCGGCGTCTGCCAAACGGCGGCTGGTTCGTGCGCATGCTGGTGGATGACCCGAAGGGCAAGATCGAGATGGTCGGCGAGAGTGTCGAGTACGAGCCCCCGACTCGCAGCGTGTCACGCGGCCTGATCAAGGGCCGCCACCCTGTTACAACCCGTAGGCTCTTGTCGGCCATCGACCGTGGGACTTGTGTTCGGGTGGAGCTCGAGTTCCGCGTCCCCGTTCGCCTACCTCTCATTGACAAGCTGTATGAGCGTCGATGGCGGAGACTTACCCAGTTGGCGCTGGACGGCACTCTCCGTCGAATGGCGGCGTCCTTCCCACGTTGATCCGTCGGGAGCAGACGGACGACAGCAAATACTCGTTTCCGAAGCGAACTACCAGCCCGCTTGGTGTGTCTGTCCCCGGGGGCATACGATTTGTCACCGTGAGAATGACGCACGAAGATCCTGTTAGGCGCTGGCGGCGTCTGGCAATCGCCAACACAGCCGCCGGGGCGATCGTCTTAGCGCTGGCGCTGGTCTTTCGCCCACACTGGCTCGCGGCGCTCGTTGCGGTGCTGATGGTCGTCGGCGTGGCCGACACCTGGTACCTGGATCGGAGGCTCCGTCGAACCGGCACGATGGCGTCGGTCAGGAGGCGCCGGTAGTAGACGGCGGTCAGGAGTCGCGAGCGGCACGTGACCCGTACCCCCAGTGCACGGAATGGCCAGCGGTCTACCAGCCTGAATGGGCGACGTGCGCCGTCGGCCGCCGATGTCCGGGCGCGTTCCGCACCGAACGGGACACGTTCGCGTCGAACCGTCGCCGAGCGCCGACAGGCGAGTGTGAGGGTGTCGGTGAAGGTGTGTGCTACACCCAAGGAGGACCATGCTGACGTGTGGGGCGGTCAGTCCTGATTAGCGTTCAGGCCGGCGTCCCGTCGCGACCTTGTGCGAAATCGAAAGCGCCTAGATCAAGGGCCGAACGCAAAGGTCTGCGCAAACCGGTCCACCTGTGCGGCTGTCGCCGTCCTCGTACCGGCGATTCCACCGACGACGGCTAGGACGTAGTAGGTCCGGCCGCCTGCCTTTACGTCGTATTCCACTTGCGATGACCCGGATCCCTGCCCCTGCGTCTGGTCTCCCGATAGTCGCGTGCCACCGACGCCATTCACTTCGACTGTTGTCGTTTGCACGTTGCTGTACAGGGATCTGTTTGTCGAGATAAGTGAGAACCCTGCTGGTGGAGCCGTTCCGGCGACGGATTCAACGAAGATCCCGACCTGGCCATCGCCTTGAGGAAAACTGGTGTAGAGCCCGCTCGGATCGACCAAGAGCCAACTGGCGCTTACGTTGTCGTCGCAATACACCTTCCAGCCAGGAGGTAGGTCGAAGGCAACCTGCTGGGTGGCACTCCTGTACGAAGTCCACCCAGCAGGAAGGCTCGAGGTGGCGGACGGGCTAGGCGTATCCGAAGGGCTGGACGCCGTTGCCGGTGTCTGAGACGTTGCCGGCGATGCCGATGACCCAGCGGCTCCGCACGCTGCCAGGCAGCCGAATACGGGTATCGCAAGGTAGCCAGCAATGCGCGAGGACATGGGAAGGGTCAATAGGGGTCGCACTCTCTTTTTTGTCGGCGAGGCCCACATGAGCTCAGGTTTAACGGGTCTGGCGAATCCGGGTTACTCAGCTGCCCCACACGCGGCTTCCGCCACTCAAAGTGAACATAAGAGGATCCTGGCCTGCGTCAGCGTCCAGTCGGCCCCACAGGATGGTCGACGTTATGAACGCACGCTGAACACGAGTGAACCATAGGCCATGAACACACCCGTCTCGTTCCGAGTGATGGGCACCCCGGAGTTCTGGCACGTCCTTGACACGCGCTGCGCGCTTCCAGGTCTCCCGTGGCTATGCCCTGCGCTGACCTGTTCCCGGCAAGTCGACCCGACGGTAGGTGGTGGTGCAACGACCTACACACCTGTTTGGATGCTTCTATTGTTTGTCAAGCAGCCGCCGCGAGTTCAGCTCGAGGAACGAGCTCGCGGTACACCTCACGCGCCACGTAGCGCTTGAGGCAGCGGATGATCTCCCGCTTGGATAGGCCCTGCTGGGTCCGGCGAGCCATGTAGGCCTTGGTCGGCGGATGCGTGGCCAGGCGAACGATCACCACGCGCCAGAGCGCGCAGTTGGCCTGGCGATCTCCGCCTCGGTTGAGGCGATGTCGTCCGCTGGTCTTTCCCGAGGATGCAGGCAGTGGCGCGGCGCCGCAGAGATTCGCGAACGCGCCCTCGGAGCGAAGCCGTTCCGGGTTGTCGCCGGCTGCGACCAGCACCGCGCCGGCGACATCTGTGCCGACACCGGTGAGCGCGCACAGCGTTGGCGCCACGGCGCGTACCAGCCGGTCCAGGTCACTGTCCAACGTCGCCAGCTCGGTGGTGAGCAGCTTGTGCCGCTGCGCCAGACCCCTCAAGGCGAGCTTCACCGCGGCGGCAACGGACGTGACCGGTCCGGGGCGCATGCCGGCGGCCGTTTCGACGAGGCGGTCTCGTGAGAGCGTGCGTAGCTGCTCGCGGAGGTCCACCGGCGCGGTCACCAGGAGAGCCTTCATCTGCTGGAACGTTTGGGTGCGCATCTTCAGTGCAGATCGCCGCGCCACGCGCAGCGCGCGGATCATGCCGATCTGCTCTGTGTCGCCCTTGGCCACGCCGCAGGCTTCGCCGGAGAGCACAGCACGAGCGGCGGCCTCGGCATCAACGGGATCCGACTTGCCGCGCGCGTACCGGGTCTGGCGGTTGGGGCGGTTCACCTCGATGACGGTGCAGCCGGCAGCATCCAGGAAACGGGCGAGCCCCGCGCCATACGACCCGGTTCCCTCGATGCCGAACCGCGGATCGTTGCCAAGGCTGCGGGCCCACTCCAGCAAGCGACGATATCCGGCCGGCGTGGTGGCAACCTCGAGGGACCCGAGCGGCCGCCCCAGATCGCTGGTGAACGCGGCTGCGACGTGTGCGTCGCCATGGGTATCCACGCCCACGGTGACGCCGTGCGCCGCCTGTGCCATGCTGCCGGAAGCCGTCCTCATGTCCTCATGTCCCCTCTGTGTTGCAGGGTCTGACTGGGGTTGGTGAGTCAGCGGAGCGGGCGGACAGCACTGGGACGAGCTACGCGAGCACGCTTCTATCAAGTCACGTTCCGCTCCGCT